>CAKMJZ010000014.1 GCA_927435855.1 uncultured Erysipelotrichaceae bacterium | reverse complement strand
AATCTTTGCGATAAATTCGGTTAGTGCGTGGGTTTCCTGAGGGTTCATTCCTGCCGCCGGCTCATCTAAGAATAATAATTTAGCTCCGGTAGCCATTGCTCTGGCAATTTCCAATTGACGTTGCTTACCATAGGGCAGATTCTTCGCCAAATCATATGCCAAATCATCAAGATTTACCTTCTTAAGAAATTCATGTGCTCTCAAATCAATATCTGCTTCAGAAGCGTAAAATTTGCCTAAGCGAGTCAGAGCCCCAAATAATCCGTACTTCGCTTGTTGATTCATTGCGATTTTAACATTATCCAAAACTGTCAAATCTTTAAACAGTCGAATATTTTGAAATGTACGAGCGACTCCTTGATGAGTAATTTTATACGGAGGTAATTTACTTAGCTCAATATTCTTTCCGTCTTTATTTAATATTACTTTGCCTTGGGTAGGTTTGTAAACCCCTGTCAACACATTAAATAATGTCGTCTTACCCGCTCCATTGGGACCTATCAGACCGACAAGTTCTCCCTCGTTAACTGATATAGAAACGTTGGACACGGCACTCAACCCACCGAAATTCTTTGTGAGATGTTCTACTGACAAGTAACTCATTTTAATTTCTCCTTTCGCAATCTCTTGCTAAAAGGCGGCTTAAATCCTAGGATTTTATCCAACCCAAATTCCTTTGACCCCAACAATCCTTGAGGTCTGAAAATCATAACAACGATTAAAACCAAAGCATAGGTAATTAATCTTACTTCAGCATATGATTGTAACAACATATTAACGATACCGATGAAAATAGCTGCAATAGCTGATCCTGTTAATGATCCCATACCGCCAAATACAACGATGATCAATATGTTAATTGACGTCGCAATTCCGAAAGTTTCCGGTTTTACGACATAATACGTTGTGGCGTATAAAGATCCGGCAATTGATGCTAGTACCGCACCGAAGATAAAGGCAATAACTTTATACTTAGTCGTATGGATACCCATAGCTTCAGAAGCGATTTCGTCTTCCTTTATTGAAATACATGCACGACCAATGGCTGAATTCTTAAAGTTTGCAGACAAAACAATCGCCAGTACTACAAAAACAAATAATAATGGCCAACTGATTAAATTCTTGATATTACTTATACCGCTGGCACCATTAGTGATTTCCAAATTCAAAATCACGATTCGAATAATTTCTCCCACACCCAAAGTTGCAATAGCTAAATAGTCACCTTTTAGACGAAGTGTCGGAATAGCCACAACAAATGAAACTAGAATACTGACTAATGTACCAACCAACATCCCCAACAACAAACCCGTCATATCCGGCATATTTTGCATGACGATTGCAGCACTGTAGGCACCAATCGACATAAATCCCGCATGTCCCAATGACAGTTGTCCGGTGATTCCAATGATGATGTTCAAGCTCACTCCTAAGATAATAAATATTCCTATGCCATATAGGATGGTTCTGTGATAGGGAATAATGATTCTTGCATCAATTAAAAATTGAACTAAGAAGAAAAAAACAATAAGCGTACCCAACCAAATGAGATTTTTCTTAGAGAACAGATTTTTCATCACACTTTCTCCTTTACATTTTTACCAAGTAAACCACTTGGCTTGACCAATAATATCAAAATAAGAATAACAAATACTACGGCATCTTTGTATAGTGTACTGCCATATCCGGCAACATAGGTTTCTATCAAACCAATCGCAAATCCACCAATCATAGCTCCAGGAATGATTCCGATACCACCAAAAACAGCGGCAACGAAGGCTTTTAGTCCAGGGGTAAATCCCATAAACGGAAAGACTTTGATGTAATATAAACCAACCATAATCCCTGCGGCAGCAGCTAATGCACTACCGATTGCAAAGGTAATAGTAATGACATTATCGACATTGACACCCATCAGTGCAGCAGCATCTTTATCAACTGCGACCGAACGCATTGCCCTGCCCAATTTTGTTTTTGAAACAATAAACTGAAGAATGATCATAAGGGCAATGGAAGTCGCAAAGATGACAAGTTGTAACATATTGAGACGAAGTCCAAATACGGTAAAGAACCTATTGGGAATCACTTGAGGGAAAGCGTAAATGTTCGCTCCCATAACCATTAGTACTCCGTTTTGAATTAAGAATGAAACACCGATAGCCGTGATTAACGCTGCTGTACGAGATGATTTGCGTAATGGTTTATATGCCACCCGCTCAATGATTACACCAAACAACGCAGTAACGGCCATAGCGACTATAAAAGCCACATAAATAGGCATATTAAAGTTCATTACAGCAATCATGCCGATATAAGCTCCGAACATGAAAATTTCTCCGTGTGCGAAGTTGATTAATTTTATGATTCCATAAACCATGGTATATCCCAAAGCGATAAGTGCGTAAACACCTCCAATGGAAAGACCATTGATTGTCTGTTGTAAGAATTGTTGCATAGAACCTCCTGTATTCAATG
Organism: uncultured Erysipelotrichaceae bacterium; assembly: GCA_927435855.1. GTDB lineage: Bacteria > Bacillota_I > Bacilli_A > Erysipelotrichales > Erysipelotrichaceae > UBA2227. The sequence continues at coordinate 7,558 of CAKMJZ010000014.1, read as the reverse complement.
AAACAAACAGGTGAAAGGGGTACTTTCACCTGTTTGGATATTACTGTATGTTTGGCTTAAGGATTAACGATTGTCGCTTCTACTTGTACGCCGTTTTCCAATTTAACAACAACTGCCGATTTGATCGGGTTGTTGAAGGCATCAAACGAAATCGTTCCGGTAACACCTGCAAAGTTTGTCGTTGCTTTTAATGCATCGCGTACTTTGACAGGATCAGTGCCAGCTGACTCGATAGCAGCAAACAACATGTAAGCAGCATCGTATGCTAATGCACTTAAAGCACTTGGAGCTTCACCTGTTTCCGCTGTGTAAGCTGTGATAAAGTTTTGAACCTTAGCATCTGTGCTTAATGTGGAGAAGTGAGTTGAGAAATAAATATTATTTACATTCGCTGCACCACCAGCCAAATCATTGAGATCCGGAGATTCAAATCCATCTGGTCCGATGATAGCAACTTCGATACCCATTGCGCGTGCTTGACCGATGATTAAACCCGCACGAGCAGCGTAGTCAGCAACGAATAGTACATCAAATTCGCCTAGACCCTTAATTGTTGTTAATTGAGCACTGAAATCAGTGTCAGTATCGGTGTAGTATTCAACTGTTAAGACTTGACCGCCATTAGTAGTAAATTTCTCACCGAAGATTTTAGCTAAGTCTTTGGCATAGTCAGAAGAACTGGATCCCATGACGACGGCTTTCTTCGCATTAAGTGTGTTTGAAGCAAAGTTCGCCAATACCAATCCTTGGAATGGATCAATAAAGCAAGCTCTAAACACCCATGGATTCACAGCGTCACCATCCATTGTTACTTTGGCATTGGTACCGGAAGGTGTAAATGCTAGAACTTCATATTGTTTAGCAACTGGTCCGATAGCTAACGTCGGAGCTGAAGTGGCTGAACCCAACATAGCCACAACATTGTCCACTGTTGCCAGTTTGGTGGCATTTTCTACAGCCTTTGCTGTGTCATAAGCATTGTCATATACAACTAACTCAACCTGTTTACCGTCAATTCCACCTTTGGCATTGATTTCCTTAACAGCTAGTTGAAATGCTAGTCTTTCCGGTGTTCCGTAAACGGATACTTCCCCTGTTAACTCCAGGTTGACCCCGATTTTGATCGTTTCAGCTTCTGCTGGCCCGCAACCGGTCATAGCGCCAAGAACCATCATCATTATGGCCAATATAGTTATTAGTCTTTTCATAGATACCCTCCTCTAGGTAATATGGTTTGATTATAAATGAAAGAATTGTAAATTACAATGATTATTTTACATTCAACAATGAAAATGTTCACAAATATTTCACAATTACTTTCAGCCTATAAAAAAACCTCCGAGGAGGTCATACAGCAATATCTTTTCTTGAGTAGAAAATCAGGGATCCGCCAAGGGCAAAGACTAGTGCAACTCCTAAAACAATCAAAGACAAGGTTGCAATCCTTTCATCAGTTACAATATCGGCAGCATCGAAGTATTTAAACGGTGTCAAATATCTTAAGTCTTTCGCTGTATCACTTAATGTTGAAACTACACTTACAAAATAAGTACCCAATACTACTCCGATCGAAACCGGATAAAGAGCTCGTGCTTTGACCACGAATACTGAAATCAACAATCCGACTGCGCCAAATAACAAATGCATAAGATAGGGTCCAATAATTAGCAAAATAAGAATATTTACATCATACTCACCTTGAGCATAGATGTCGAATAAGATCAAATTACACATACCAAACAATAAATTGAAAATAGTAATATTGGTCAATGCTGCTAGAGTCTTAGCAATCAGTACATTACTTCTAGTCACCGGCCGAGTTAATAAAAATTCTGCTGTTTTTTCACTTTCTTCTCTTGAAAGAACACTTGTAAATAGTAACATCGAATAAATACTGCCAAACAATGTAATAAAGATATATACCTGGGTGCCATAGAATCCCATTGGATCCGCCATTTTAAGGCGGTCCAGATTAAAGGCAGCGACCAGTTCTTTGGGATACTGTTCCATTAAGCGCTGCAACTCTATCGCTTGATCTTGTATGGTCGGAAAAAACGTCATCAGAAATACACTGAATGATATCATTGTGATCGTCCAAACGATCAGCGCTATCCTGTTTCTAGCGAGTTCACGTAAATAGATAGCCACCGTTATTCCCCCTTTTGATAAAAATGCAAGAAAATATCCTCAAGACTTGGCTCTTCAACCCACAAATTCTCTATCTTATAATCATTTAAAGTACTTGTTAGTGCATTCATATTTCCGTTATAGATAAAGTCCATTTGCTTATCTTTATAATTTATTCCAGCACTTCCTAGAATCTCAAAGTTCATCATATCTTTTATGTTGTCGAAATTTATCCGAATCGTTTTATATAAGCTACTACGCAAATTCTCGACGGAATCTATCTTCAGAATCCGTCCATCCTTAACGATCGCTACTTGGTCGCACATCTTTTGGATTTCACTTAAAACATGGGATGAAAAGAATATAGTGGTTCCCCGTTTATTCTCATCTCTTAAAACATCATAGAGTTTATTTTGAATTAAAGGATCTAACCCAGATGTCGGCTCGTCCAGTATTAATATTGGTGGTTGATGAAGCAGAGCTTGCACGATGGCTAGTTTCTTTTTGTTTCCGGAAGATAGGTCACTGATTCTTCGACTCATATCAACATCTAAGTCAGCGCAAAGTGAATTAACTCTTTCTTTCCCGTTCTTCTCATAAAATTTAGCTGAGTACTTCAGGAAATCTCCGACTTTCATATCATCATAGAAGTTAACTTCAGCAGGGACATATCCTACTTTATGTCTAATTTTGTGCCCCTCTTTTAAACAGTCCATTCCCAATATTTCAGCTGATCCCGAGGTTGCGTGTATCAATGATAACAAAAGTCGAATCGTAGTAGATTTTCCAGCCCCGTTAGGTCCTATAAATCCATAAATTGACCCTTCCGGAACAACGAAACTCACATCAATAATCCCACGTGACTTCCCATAATATTTTGTCAGATTTCTCACTTCAATAGCATTCATCAATCAATCCTTCCTTTTCCCAATACTCTCAAACCATTTCGATATTTTGATCATGCCTCTTCCCATCGGCGTGGTTTCAAGTACCATCCTCGAATCTACATGTACTTCTTTCTTAATCTTTGCATATTGCTTTAAATCTGGTAACATCGCAAGAATAACAAGGATATTTACAATGATTGCATAAAGAACATACTCCCATCGAGAAGTTGTAAACCATATCCAAGGCAATAGCAACCAAAGTCCAGCAAGATAGGCAACAAAGAAATCTTTAATTATCGCAAACCCGAGAAACATACCGCCCATCATAGTGATTACCGCGCCTAATGGATCGATTGCAAACAAACCGCCATAATACGCCGATATTCCTCTGCCACCCTTGAATTTGAAGAAAATCGGCCAGATATGCCCCATCATACCGCCAACAGCAGCGCTAAGCAAGTAAGTTTCTTGCGGATAAGTCCATCTTAGAAATAATACCGGAATCGTAACTTTCAAAATATCGCCCAGACTTATAAGTAATCCGATTCGTGGCCCAAATTGCATCGATGCCGCTGCCGCACCGTAACTTCCAACCTTATAGGTTAAATTTGTTCCTTCGACAGTGACCTCCGGATTAACGAATTTTTCATTGGGACGAAGGATTTTGGGTACAACCCTGGTAAACGTTACTGATCCAATCAGATAACTAACTAGAAATGAAATTATGTGAGTTTGAAAGTCCATATTATTCCCCCACTTTCTTAACAATTTCGATTTGTCCTGTATAACCATTGACTGTAAGAATGGTTCCATCTTTGATATTACATGCCCCTCTAACGGATACAACAGCTGGTATGTGATACTCTCTGGCTATGATTGAACTGTGTGACAACATGCCACCTGATTCGGATATGACAGCCCTCGCCTTACTGAAAAGAGGGGTCCAACCTACATCTGAGTAAGGAATGATAAGTATATCTCCTTGCTTAAGTTTTTCAAACTCCGAAAGTCCCATTAATACTCTCGCTTCACCCGTGTATGTACCTAACGATGTTGGTATGCCTCTGTACTCCTGTAACTCTTCGTTAATGATTGGTGGTTGTTGATTTCCAAAAATTAATTCGGGTAATCGGACATCTTGGACAAGACTGATCTGATGCTTTCTATCCTCAATAAGCGAATGCATCTTCGTCTTTAAACGAGATTCAACAATATTTTTTACTTCATCATAATATAAGTAAAATATATCTTCTGGCCGAGCAATGATATCATCATTTACAAAATACTCTCCCAATTTGATAAAACAAGTTCTGAAGCGGCCGTATCCATATGTATACACATAACTGATTGCTTCTCTATGCACTGCAAATCGACTGGTTCTTCTATACAGAACATCTGTTAACAATCGTCGACTCATCGTTAATTGTAATTGTTCGTAACCAACCTTATCATTCTTTTCAATCTGTTCAGTCTTCGTGGTCTCAATCATTCTCTTTATGAGTTGAGGAACTTCTCGCCAAGGCTTTGATGAAAAGTCATTGCCACTGTCACTAAAGTGTCCAAACTCGTCCATAAATTTCAAAACATCTTGTTCAAACTCTTCTTGATCTATAGAATCTTTGATTGAATATTTCTGATTTAATTCATGTAATGCCGTATGAGGACTATATTGCAATGCATTATTTCGGATATGGCTTAAGTCAATGTTACGAATATCAATATTTGATTTTTTCAATTGATTAGCAAGCATCTTATTGTACATCATAGCGAACAAAGGCAAAACGATATTGAAATAAACAATCGGTTGCATATCCTCAAATATCATTTGAGTTTGTTGCCAAAGTTGCTCTAGTGATGTTGATTCTTGAATTTCCTTATTGCTCACCCGAAAATCGCTGATTATTTTTGGTAGTTGTTTATTGAAACGGTTTTCAATTCTGAGAAAGCTGAGAAAAAATAGCATGAACCGAGGAAATAGTCTAAATGTTTTCGATCCCATATGAAACTTCGGTTTATCGCTGCCTTCATTCTCCAATCCCATCATCAATTCTAGTGACTCGTAGGGCATTCCCAACTGCTCAAAAACCTTACCAAAGGTAGCCATGTTAAAATACGCCCGATAAAAGAAGTGCCCGGAAAGTGATTCAGGTGTAATGGAATGAGTTCCGGAAAGACGCGCAAGTATGTTAACCCACTGATGATTAATCAATGAAGTGTTGACAGAGTAAACCAACGGCTTAATGATGCCTGGTAACAATTCTTTAGAGATGCGATTTGAATATATCCCAACATCCACTGTCGTTATTTTTCTTACTTGCAAAAAGTATAGTTGAACTCCATCATATGCCCACTCGATATCTACCGGATATCCATAGTTTTTAGCGACTTCTTTGGTCTTATATACGACTTCTCCAATCAAATCTTGAGGAACATCTTTACTGCTTGGTCGATCGATCCATTCTCCCCACTTATTAACCCATCGCAACGGTGTCCCTTGGTAGTTTTCACTCAATCCTGGACTAGCTTCGACAATGACTTCAGAAAGACCAGTCAAAGGGTTTTTACTAAAAGAAACTCCTGAATAAGTAGCGTTGACCATTTCTTGAATGATTACTCCCATTTTAATTACTTGGTTGATATTGTTATCGGCCATGTACTTCAAGAGTGTTGGCGAACTTGATGATGTCCACACATCAGTGATGGCAAAAATAACATTCTGTATGCCTTGAACGTTAAGAAAACTTTTAAATTGACCGGCAAAAGAGTGCAGATCTCCATCTTCTGTATTTGCTGATGACCTTACTGCGTACAATATGTCTGGTTGGATTATGCTTTTCAACTCCACCGCCAATTGTTTGTGAACTTCGTTTTCCTCAAGCAAAAAAGATTCTTGTGCTACCCAATCGCAAGCCCAAGATCTCGGAACACGTACATGATTTCGCATTAGAAACACTAGGTTCTTTGCCTTATTTCCAATACTTTTGCTTCTACAGGATTCATTCAACTCAACGATATATTTGCCCATAGACAACCTCCATGAGATTTCTACAATTGTTCGTATTTTTAAGTTGAAGCACTACAAATTAAGCCCTGTGAATTCCTTGACTTTATCTTATCACTATCAATATTCTTTAACAATAAGCAAATATTTCAATTAACGAAAGTATTTTCTTATTATTTCGTTATTCTGACTTTTTAATGCTATACGAGGTTCAGATCTTGCATTAAGATTAGACAAAATGATATAAGAAAATAGATTTGCCATTCTCTTTTGAGTAACAGAAACATGACTTCTCAAATAATCAAAGTAACTATCCAGAGTATCTGTTCTGAAGTCAAGAATATCATTTAATTGATCACCATCCATGTAGTAACCACAATGGAAATTATAGTTGGCAAATCCCATTTCATCCAAGTGATTATATTTCAGACCATAAATTTCAAAACAACTTTTAAGCAATTCTTGATATGAACATCGACAAGATTCTCCACCGCCTAAATTAAAGATTTTACCTAGTAATTGATTTTTCTTTTCAATTCCCAAGACAAAAGCTCTTGCTGTATCTCTGCCACTGGCAATTTCAATCTTTGTGTCTAAGGGCATGTGAAACATTAATGGATCGATACGTGGCGTATCCATGATTGCGGTTAATCGGAATATTGTGTATTCAATCCCACTGGTGATGATCATATCCTCAGTCATTTTCTTAACATTAGCATAATAATCATCTTGACTGAATTTGACTGCGTCGCTTACTGTGATTTGATAATCATCGACTCGATCTCCATATACACTGATTGATGAAGCAAACATTAAAAATCCATGTTCGTTTTCTTTAATAGCATCAACGATGTTCTTCGTACCTTTATAGTTAACTTCAAACGTTAATTGAGGGTCACGATCAGCCAATGGCGGAATCACTCCAGCCAAATGAATGACTGCATCTTGATGTTTGCATACCTCAAAAACAGTCTTTCTATCAATCACATTTCCGTAAATGATGGTTGCTATATCTTTATACTTCCTCAACTTAGAAACATTTCTTTTTGTTTTCAACTCGAAAACTGTCACTTCATGACCTTGATCGATCAACATCGTTATAGCATGATGTCCTACGGCTCCGCAGGCTCCGGTAAGAAGTACTTTCACAGAACCACCTCTAAATAGATTATACACTATAGGAGCAAATAAAAAAGATTGCGAGTGCAATCTTGTTGAACAATGGTGTCCCCTGGGGGATTCGAACCCTCGACCCACTGATTAAGAGTCAGTTGCTCTACCAACTGAGCTAAGGGGACATTGTGCTTTATGATTATAACCTCAAACTGGACAAAAATCAACTCAAACATCTTTGATTCAGTGATTTATGATGCTTGAATATAGTAGAAAATAAAAATCACCTGCGAAGGTGATTGATATTTTACATGGTGACCCGTACGGGATTCGAACCCGTGAATGCATGCGTGAAAGGCATGTGAGTTAACCGTTTCTCCAACGGGCCATATTTAAACAAGCGCATTTATAATTATACCATCTAAAATGC
>CAKMJZ010000013.1 GCA_927435855.1 uncultured Erysipelotrichaceae bacterium | reverse complement strand
TAAAAATTAAACTGGCGATGAACCAATAGATAATGACTTGCATTGTTTCCCTCTCTTTCGCTGCCATAATTTCGCAAATGGTGATAAGTAATGGGAGTTTATACTGGGTTAAGGTTCAAAGGGTATGTAAAACCTGAATATCGCGAGGATTTTGAAAGCATAGCAATGGAAGGCGAATGGCAAATATCAAAGCACCAGCTATTCCGAAACTTTAGCTACCAAGCCGAATTTAGAGCTTCATTCATTCCATGCGGTGTATTATGCTATATGCCAATTCAATGGAACGAGCCTTATGAGTTCGACAGGCATTATGAGGCAGATACTGGAAAATGGGTATTTCAATGCTCATTGAAAAACTATAACGAAGAAATTGAAAACTTTATGAACATGATCCCGATATTTGTTGAAATCTTGGAACATTTGGAAGTTAGACATGAAGAATGGCAAAAAAGTAAATTCTACGAATTAGTTAACGGTCAATTAAGGGAGGTGAACCATGAATAAGCGAAATATAACAGCTATAGGGTTTATTTTGTCAATAATCTTTGCAATCTACCTAGCATTGTTTCTCGATATTTATTTAGGATTTGGCGCGATTATGTTTATGCAGATATTTGGTACGGTTGTCCTGGCATTTATCTTTGCAGTTGCAACCTTGCTAGTTTGGTTGGTAGTGTCATGAAGTGCAGATTTTGTTGGATGGCGCAAATTGATGGCTATACCGGAGAGTTGCAGTGTGAAGCCACGGGAGAAAATAAGAGCTATGAAGAGGCAAGTCTTCAGAGAGATTGTGAGCATTATGTTTTATGTGAGTGTGGAGATCAAAACTATATAGATTTCTATATGGAAGAAATCTATAACCCTGAAGTTGACGAGTTCAAGCCAGTACATAAAGATCAAATAACACTAGAGTTGGGGGGAAAATCATGACAACGGATGATGTAAAAGATGCTTTAACCAACTATCACTTGTACACAAAACGAGTGGCAAATGCTGAACTTGAGCTAACCGCTATTATCACAAAACAGAATAAAACAGGTGGAAGTATTATTAAGATTCCTGAGCACCCAACCGACCGTACGCACTTTCAGTTGATGTGCATAGAGCAGAAAGATAAGATTAATCGAAAAACGAGATACTGGAGAGATATGATCGAACTAGCTGAAACGTTTATCAAAGCATTGCCAAACACACCAACACCATACAGAGACATTGTTACGGACAAATACATCAATCAGGTATGCGATTACAGAATGCAAGAAAAGTATAGATATGACAGAATGAGGATACATAGGATAGTTAAACGATTGATTGAAAAATATGTTGAGGAAAACTAAAAGACGCAACATGTAACACGAAAATATGATGTATTATGGTAGTATACAGAAAGCCACCAATCAAATGGCGGTCAAGAGCGGGAATCACCTGCTCTTTTTCTATGTGAACATAGATGGAGGAAACATGCGCATTGATCAAAAAGCAGTTATAGAAATGCAAAAGGTCGTATTTGCCCAACTCAGGAGAAATGACTGGGATAAAGTATCTCAACTGATATTTGAAAAATACAATGTTCGAAAGACTCCAGAAGCATGCAGAGGTTTATATCGACGCCATAAAGATGTGATTGAAATGGAAGAGATTGTTGTCCCAAATCTCGAACAAAATCAAGAGTTGATAAAGCAACTTCATAAAGGTGCAGACATTGACCATTTAATTAAAGTCTTGAGAATGTCTCGCATTGAGGTGTTTGGAAATATCGAAGAGTTGCGGCAAAAAGGATATGCCATCGTTCAAATTGGTAAGATGTATAAAATCAACAAGCAAGCCGAAACTACGTTCGAAGAACATAAGCATTATCATGATGTCGATCAAATCGTTCGATTTGGCGTGGTGTCTGACACACACATGGCTAGTATATTCTTTCAGAAGGCATACCTTGAAATAGCGTACGATGATTTCCAATCACAAGGCATTGAAACTGTGTATCACATTGGAGATGTTTCCGATGGTCATTATGTCAATCGACCTGCTAGTATTTACGAACTGTATGCAATAGGCTATGATCAACAATTGGATGATGTTGTTGACAACTATCCAAGACGAAAAGGAATCAAAACAAAATTCATTACCGGTAATCATGATGCAACACATATGATGAATGGTGGAGCAAACATAGGTAAGGGAATTGATGGTAGGCGTGACGACATGGATTATCTAGGTCATGAGTTCGCGAAAATATGGTTAACAGATAAGGTCGACATGGATTTAATACATCCAAGAGACGGATCCGCATATGCATTGTCATATCATCTACAGCGTCGAATTAACAATATGTCAGGCGGGAACAAGCCAAAGATACTTATCACCGGACATTACCACAAGTTCTTTATGATGTTCTATCGAAATGTGGTAGCAATCAGTATGCCATCATTTCAATCTCAATCATCCTTCATGAGGGGTAAAGGATTGGATAGTGATGTTGGGTACATGATCCTAGAACTGAAGGTGAATCAGAATGGAGACATTATTGAGTGTCATCCATACTACAGACCATTCTTTGTGATGTCACATTATTACAACAAATAAGATCAACGTGATGAACAATGACTTTATTTAAAAGTTATTCATCAAACTAAACCGAATGACTTGCTTTTTCACATTAAAGTCTGATATATTTTATTTAACAATTGAAGGGGGAGACTTACATGACAAAGCTTTGTCAAATTATTGTTGCAGAAGGGGTTGAACAAATTCCAGGTCCTAATTCGATGATGATAAGTAAATTGATACAACCTATTACCACAATCAGATTGCCTTTTTTACCTTCTGCTTTATCATTTCATCTTATGGTAATAACTAGTGGTTTTGATTTAGATAAAGGTTTAACATTTGGATATAAAGTGATCGATAAAGATGGAAGTATTATTTTCGAATACCCTAATCAACCCATTCCACCATTAAACCAAAAGTTTGATAACTTTAATTTTAATATTGATGCCAAGAATTTGTCCTTCATGTTCCCTGGAGTTTATACCATTGTAGTAAATATAAGTGGGGAAGAATTCACTCGTGATTTGAAAGTTGTAGCAGATAAAGTTTACAAATATGATAACGACTTCAGCGCATAATTTCGGATTTAGTATACCCGTTACTAATGCAACTGAGAAAACAACTTTAAAAGACGAGACGGGTATTTGGAGTGTCTTTACAAAAGGCATAACGAAGAGCATTGAACTTTTAACATATTCTCTTACTAAGGATTCTTACTTAACCCCAGGGATAGTAATGTTAGTTAAGTTAACGACATCTTCAAGCAGTATTGAGTTGACAGGCGAAATGACAACGGGAGGAGTAAACATGAATGAAAACGTTCCAGTAAGTACCTTTAATCAATTTGAGAAAGCTGTGATACATAGACTCGAATGCATTGAGAAATCAATTGAGAATCTCGCTGATAAAAAATCATTAGAACATTTGAAAACATCGATTATCGATGAAGTTGAGAAGATATATACAAAAAAAGTTAACTCAGCTCAGAGATGGATAATCGGCACACTAGGTACAATTATCGCTGTGACGTTTGGTTTCTTGATTTTCAACCCTGACAAAGCAATAAAAATCTTAGAAATATTAAGATAGATTATTTACAAAAGAGCATTAATTGCTCTTTTCTTTTGGAGAAAAAATGAGGAAGCAACCCAATCGACCTAAGCGATACCAAACAAAGCCAAAAGATTTCATATCAAGAATAAACAATGGTGATGTGCTTTACTTTTATAAATCCAAAGAATGGGCAGACAAAAGACGCGAAGCTTTAAAGAGAGATAAGCATGAATGCCAACGATGTAAAGGTAAGTTCGATAAGATTGAAGAGAAGACATTAACCACAGCTGTTGAAGTCCATCATATACTTGGCATCAAAGAAAGACCGGAGTTATGTCTTCAACTAAGCAACCTAGTATCTCTTTGTCATGATTGTCATGACTATATTGAGGGAAGATGGGTAAATAAAACCAAGAAACAACACTTAACAGAGGAAAATTGGTAAATACCCCCGGTCAAATCTAGACATATAGAGTTTTAACCAGGGTAACGGAGTAAGGGGTCGACTGGACCTCTACACAACGCGCGCACATGAGAGGGGTGAGGGCAGTGAAGAGAGAAATACG
>CAKMJZ010000012.1 GCA_927435855.1 uncultured Erysipelotrichaceae bacterium | reverse complement strand
TAATCCAACAATATATCCCTCGATTATTTGATATTTAGAAGTATTCGGTATAGTATGATATTAACAGGCATTCAACATAGACAAATACATTCCATAACACAAATCATCCAATGAATTATGGTGAAAGGTTGGGAAAAGATGAAGAAAATAATCAATAAGATTAAAACAAGCATATGGTTATATCCCACGATATACAGTCTGATTGCATTGGTGCTATCGATTGGCATATCCATCATTGATAAACGATATTCCGTCGAAATGTCTTACTTTTTGGGTGATATCTTCTATACCACTTCATCCTTGGCTCAAGCTGTACTGGGCATTGTTGCCGGTGCATTTATCACCATTGCGACATTTACCTTTTCGACGACCATGCTTGTATTAACCATGTACTCATCCCAATTTACACCACGAGTCGTAGAGAATTTCTTAAACAACAAAACAACCATGAAATCATTCGGTGTTTTTCTTAGCGGATTTATATATGCGATCACATCATTTCTATTTATAAATACCAGTGGAGATGGAAACCTCGTTATTGCGGCAAGCATTGGTGTCATTTACATCATTGTCGGACTTGTCTATGTCCTAATATTCATTCACAACGTCTCAACTCACATCCAAGCCAGTGATTTGATATTCAGACTTCATGAAGAAGCTATGAAGAGGGTCCGTCAGTATCGGGATACTGTTAAAGAGTCGAAGGTTATCTCGGAAGCTGAAATGAAGACAATGGTTAAAAGTAAAAAATCTATGGATATATATGGCCAGTCGGATGGCTATATTCAAGAAATCGACTACCAACGATTACAGAATATGGCTTTGGAGTTGGAATGTATTATCTGCTTTAGAAAAGTGGTCGGTCAATTCGTTGTTACTGAAACCAGAATATTAACGATCTATTACAAAGGTAATAAGACATTTGACGATGAGATTATTAACAGAATTCATGAATGCATTTGGATTGGAAGTAAAAAAACTCAAGCCCAAGACTTTAGTTTCTCAATTCAAAAAATCGTTGAAATAGCTGTAAAGGCACTTTCACCTGGAATCAATGATCCCAATACCGCCATTCACTGCTTAAAAATCATTGGTGTCTTACTAAGAGATTTGGCTGATATTGATAATGGTTACGTCGTACTGAAGAAAGAAGAGTCTGGCTTTATCATATACGAAGCCTACGATTTTGAAGTTTTATTATATGATGCTTACAATCAAATTATGTTCTACGGACAGTATGATGCCTCCGTGGTGATTGCTGGATTCAAAGCTTTACGATTTACCAGGGATAAGGCATCTGAGGAAAACATAAAACTCATCGATGCTTATGCAAAGCACATACTAGAGAAAAAGACCATTCAAAATCATGATAAGTTGGACTTTGAAAAAATCCAAAAGGAGTATATGGATTTAATTAACTAAAAGATAGTATCAGAAGACAATGACACTTTTTTCTTTATTTGTGCACTTGTCAAATATCGAATTATGATTTATAATATAACATATGTTATATAACGTATGTTATTTAATTTGTCTTACGAAAGGAGCCGTCACAACCATGCCAAGAAAAGGTTTGTTTACTAAAGAACAGATTATAGATGCTGCATTTGCGATTGTAGATCAAGAGGGTTTTGATCATCTGACCGTACGAAAGATCGCAAGTGTATTGAATAGTTCGGTTGCGCCGATTTATGTGAATTTTGTTGACATATTTGAGCTGAAACAAGAAGTTGTTCGCAAGATTAATCGAGTCGCATTGCAACTTGCTCAAGAGACGCAAACCGGCAATCCTTTAAAGGACATCGGAGCCGCAAGTATTCGCTTTGCCTTCCAACACCCCAAACTCTTCCAAGACTATATATTCGGAAAATTTGAGTTTGAGCAGAATAATGAAGTGAATGAGTATGTTTTGAACAGTATCAAAGAAGACGGCGAACTAAGTTCGCTCAGTGAGAAGGAAGTTTCTGTATATTTAGAGAAAATCCGGATATATCAAACGGGTTTATCCATCATGGCAACCAATCATTTTAATCATTATTCCGAAGTTGATTTGGTTGGAATGTTGGATGAGTTAAGTCAAGATGTACTATATTCGATAAAACATAAAGCAAAAAAGGGGTAGGGGGAAAATGATATGGAACAAACACTAAATGAGAGAATTCGAGATTTATTCATATCTTCCGTAGAAAAGGATTCGAACGTTCGAAATGCTTTTCTGCTAGTGAGCAATGATCAGTTGGATGTTCTTGTGGATCTAAGCTATGGATCTAACAGTTATGTTGGTCAACAGTACTACCTTGCCAGTATTGGTAAGGTATTCACCTCGGTTATCATTGGTCAAATGGTCGAAAAGAATCTGATTGGTTATGAGGATAAAGTAATTGATATTCTCGGCAGTGAAATCGTCGATGGACTACACACATATAAAGGTGTCAATTATGCCGGTGAGATTACGATTCGACAGTTATTGAACCATGCATCCGGAATCGGCGACTATTTTTCCGATAAGCCAAAAAGCGGAAAGCCGATGTTAGATAAAATTCTGGAATCTCCTTATCAACATTACAGTCCGATGGAAATTGTGGATTGGACTCGAATGAATATCAAATCTGTATTCAAACCGGGAAAAGGATTTCACTATTCAGACACTGGCTATCATCTGGTGGGATTGGTTATTGAGAGAATATTGAAAATGTCGCTATATGAAGTTATGGATAAGTTCATATTTACTCCTTTAGATATGAAAGACACCTATATGACATCCTTTGTTAACCAGGAAAAATTCGATGAGAGTAAAGTATGTGATGTTTACTGGGGAGAACATAACGTAAAGGAATACAGTATCTTCAAAGATGATTATGCCGGTGGTGGAATCGTTACCACCTCAAGCGATCTTTTATTGTTTTTCAAAGCGATCATTAACCATCAAATCATTCGTGAATCTACACTTATTCAGATGACAAGATGGTCCAAGTATTCCAGTATTAAACTAATCGGTATTGCCTACGGATTGGGATTGATGAACTTAAAATCCACGCCAGTATTATTTCCAAAGCAATATAGCAGTTTCGGACACATTGGTTCCATTGGATCATTTATGTTCTACAATCCAACTTCAAAAACGTATCTGATCGGCAGTGTCAATCGCTTTCAATATCATCGAAAAAGTATGAACATTATGTTTAATACTTTGAAAGTGATGATGAAAGCACTCAATAATCAACTATAATTTTCAATTAGGGAGAAAATATGGAACACTCAACCAACAAACTACCCAAAAGCATTACCTACTTTGTGCTGGCTTTTCTGGCTTTCGGATTTCTGGGAATGGAATTTGGCGTACTGTTTATATCGTGTATCATCGATGGAAGATCATTAGCACAGATAGGGCAATGGCCGATCCACGGGTATGGCGCAATTGCTCATTGGACCATCACGATACTCATCTGGCTGTTTGGCTATAACCTGATTCTGTCATGGATGAAAAGAAGAAAAGTACTTGAGGACTTAGTTGATTTCAAATTTCACAGCCGTGTATACGATTTGATATTCATGGCAGTCGTCATTGTGGCTATCTCAGCTCTGATTCAATCGATCGTAAGTGATGCTCAAATCCCACAGGTTTTCTTAGAATTCAAAGGATTTGAGAATATGTATGGCGGACAAGCACTGATTGTTACTTTTTTTCAAGTATTGTACTACTTTGTGGAAATGTTGTTGGTCATGTTGATGATCATCCTGTTTCAACGGTTTGGTGAGATGGTATTCAAAAAGAAATATATACCTTATGGCAGTTTTGGACTGATGCTCACATGGGGGATGATTCATTTTGTATCTCACCCCGCCGGAGCACTGGGAGTTACGATTTGGGCTCTGATTCCCGGAATCCTCTTTGTATATGGCAATAAGAGTTTCTGGCCAGTATACCTCTTGCTTGTGCTTGGATTTATCATCTGATGTATTAATAAAATTCTACAGTAAAAGTTATATTGAAAAATAAAGAGGACGATTCTTATGGACATCAAAGCATTGCGCATGGACAGCGCACTGAAACAGAAAAAAGGCTTACATTTTATCTTGGCATCCGTTATCTTATGGAGTGCATTAACCGTACTTCACACCACAGAGCTTCACATATTAACAAAGAACTTGTATACATTTTTCTTAACAGCACCACTGGTGCCGTTGGCATTCTTGATTTCAAAGCTGATTCGGGTGGATTTTCAAAACAAAAGCAATCCATTGACGGATTTGGGCATTCTGTTTTCTATGAATCAAATGCTTTATCTGATCATTGCGATGTGGATATTCTCCGTTGTTCCGGATAAGATGTTAATGGTCATTGCAATCATCTTTGGGGCACACCTATTAACATACGGTTGGTTGTACATGTCAAAAACCTATATGGCTCTATCCGTATTCATTTCAATCTTCTCACTGATAGTCGGACTGAACTTCGAACCTTATATTCTAGGATTAAGCATGATTGTTATTGAGACGATTTTCAGTATTGTCTTATGGTTGGAAGTAAAAAGCTTAAGAAACAAAGCAATAGATGCTTGACCGAAGCTGTTAAGGTAACTTAGAAAAAGGAGTGATATTATGAAATACTTAGAAATTGAAAACTACATACTATCCAAAAAGGGGAGTGTACGTGTAGAAAAAGTTGAATGGGATGCCGTTCTGTTTAAGGTGTTTGACAAAATGTTTGTCATGCTTGGCCAAGATAACAAAGGCAATGATATCATCACCGTCAAATGTGACATTGCTTTTGGGGAACTTTTACGAAAACAGTATCGTTGTGTTTTTCCGGGATACTATATGAATAAATTGCACTGGAATTCTGTTTTACTATCTGATTGCGATGTACCTTTTGAAGTTCTATGTGAGATGATCGACGATTCACATCGGTTGATTGTTGCTTCACTAAAGAAAGATCAAAAAAATACACTCAACCTTTCTTGATCTCATGTCCGAATATGATGAATTAACTTTAAATCATACAGAAATCCGAGTCAGCTTCTGTCAGATGAAATTGAGACGAGAATATGTTAAGATTTCATCGGAATAACATTGTGGAGGATTAATCGATCATGGAAATCATTCATAAGCACCAACTTATCAAAGAATATTTGATTGAACGCATCAAGAATAAAGAACTGATGCCTTTTGATATGATTGAATCCGAAAATGAACTGGCAGATAAATTCAAAGTCTCGCGAATGACATCACGAAAAGTCATCGATGAACTTGTCGTGTTGGGTTTTCTGTACAGAGAACACGGCAGAGGAACATTTGTTTCAGATCTGCCTCGATTCAAAGATCTTCAGAGTTTTTTATGTTTCACAGAAGAAGCAGCGCTCAAAGGATTGGCGGTTGAAAACCGCATCGTCGAATTTTACTTAGATCTGCCCACACCGGCTATAAGGAATAAGCTTGGAATAAACATGAACACGAAAGTATGGTACATTCGCCGTGTCAGATGTGTTGATAATCAAACCTATGCCTATGAAGACGCTGCTTATCTTTCATCTGTTTTTAAAGACTGTGACGAACAAATTCTGAAAGGATCGATTTATCACCACCTGGAAAATGCATTGGGAATCAATATTTCGTTTGCAAATCAAGAAATCGAAGCTGTAGTCGCTGATAAAATGACAGCGGAGCTTCTTGAGGTCAGTGAAGGGGTCCCTTTACTGAAAATCTCGATGGTCTCATATCTGAAAAACGGATTACCATTTGAATACACGACCACATACTATCGCTCCGACCGCTTCAAAGTTTCGCAATCAGCTTTTCGAAGTCGTAGCCGCTGAATAAACACCCAAAACAATTTTCGCTCAACAGATATCATGCAAATCAATGCGCAATTGAAACACACTGCTTCTTTAAAAGCAGTTTTTTACTTATCCAATTAACCGGAAAATCATATTACATTTGACAGACAGAAAAATCTCCATCTTGGTTGAATAAATCTTGTCAAAGTTGTGAATTGTATTGAAATTTCCCAGAAACCGCATATAATTAACTTGTATATATAAGATAGAAAAGAGGTAATTATGAAATATCTTGATCATCCGGCGAATTTTGATAAATATCCAACCACGAAAGTACTTGGATATGAAGAAGAGGTTTTCAGCGGGATAAAATCAATCACAGAACTTTTGAAAGAAAAAATTCGTAACGGAGCAAAAACGATTGTAGTCGAAACGTATGTCGGCGTCGATGAAGGCTTGCTAACTGAACTCATCGAAGAAATCCGTCCTGACCATGTGATCAGAAGCATCGATATTTTTGTAGATAACGATCAGATGGACAAAATGGTCAAGCGCTATGTGACAGAGGATCGTGTTTTTGCAATCGCATATACCGGTCATTGGTATGACTTTGTTGATGAGAAGAAACTGACAAAAGTAAAAGAAGATTTCCATGTATTCAATGGGGTGACTATTATTTTTGGCGTTGGAGCATCCTACATTTCAAAAGGAGATGTTTTGATATATGCGGACATGACGATATGGGAAATTCAGATGCGCTATCGCAATGATAAGATATCCAACTTCAATGTCAACAATCACAATGAAGACGGTATCCGGAAATTTAAGCGTGGTTACTTTATTGACTGGCGGTTGTCCAACCGTCTCAAAGCTGAACTGATGCCTTCCATGGATTATTATCTTGATTCCGTCAACAAAGTCAATCCGGTCATGATTACCCGGAAAGCTTTTGAAAACGGATTGATCACATTGTTAAAACAACCTTTTCGAACCATCCCATTTTTTGATGAAGGATTATGGGGCGGCCAATGGATGAAAGAAGTGTGCGATGTCGAAGATAAGTCGCGCATCAATTATGCATGGTCATATAATCTGCTTTTTCAAGAAAACGAAGTCAATATTTCCTTTGATGACACCCGCGTCAATATCCCGGGGTACACCGTCTGTTTACGATACCCGAAAAAACTGATCGGCGAAAAGGGATTCTCTCGTTTCGGTGCAGAATATCCCATTCGCTACGACTTTCTCGATACGATGGAAGGAGGCAATCTCTCCTTACAAGTCCATCCGGATACCCAATATTTCCAAACTAACTTCGGACTTCACTTCACACAAGATGAAAGCTATTACTTTATGGACGTCAATGAAGAAGATGCATGTATGTACATAGGCTTAAAAACCGGTGCAACTAAAGAAGATGTCGCCCGGGATTTAAAGCGCGCTGAAAAAGGTGAAATCAGTTTCCCAGCCGAAAAGTATGTGAATAAAGTTCCGGTAAAAAGACACGACCACTACCATATCCCAGCCGGCACCATTCACTGCGCCGGAAAAAATACGATGGTCTTAGAAATTTCGAGTGCACCTTGCATCTTTACCTTTAAATTATGGGACTGGGGAAGAGTGGGGTTGGATGGCATACCTCGACCGACCCATATTGACAGAGGCTTGGACGTCATTCAATGGGACAAACAGACCGAATGGATTAAAGAAACGTGCATGTTTGATCCCATCGTCATAGAATCCGGAGATGGCTATGTTGAAGAAAAGACCGGACTACATAAACATGAATACATCGAAACCCGCCGGCTTTGGACAACTGTCAAAGTGCTTAGAAAAACCCAGAATGAAACCCATGCGTTGCATCTGGTTTCCGGAAGAGAAGCACTGATCGAATCGACCGACGGATCCTTTCATCCCTTCGTCATCCATTATGCCGAATCCGTATGTATTCCGGCAACGATCAGCGAATACACCGTTCGACCTTTTGGTGAAAGTGAAAACGAAGAAATCGGATTGATCATATCCTTTGTCCGGTTCTAGGAGGTATCTATATGAAACTATTGGTATGCGAAAACATCGAAGAATTCAGCACGGTAGCCGCCAACCTCATTTACAATAGTATTCACCACAGCAAGGCTTCAGTCTGTCTTCCAACCGGATCGACACCGATTCCGGTATACGAAAAACTGGTCTCGATGATGCAAGATGATAAGGCATTTGCTGAGGTAAAATTCTTCAATCTCGATGAATATGCCGGTCTTGAACCGACCCATCATCAGAGCTACGCTTATTTTCTCAATCAGCATTTGTACAGTCACATACCGATTCGAAATGAGCAGTTGTTATTAATCAACGGTGCCAACGACCCACAGGATGAGTGCAAGCGCTATGACACACTAATCGATGAAATCAGTCGCTTTGACGTGGTCGTCGATGGTATCGGCACAAACGGGCATATCGCGTTCAACGAACCCGCTGATCACTTCATCCCTCGCACGCACATCAGCGAAATCTCGGCAACGACATTACAAGCCAATCGCCGATTTTTTAAAGAGAACGAAATAATGCCATTACAAGCCATCACCCTTGGCTTTGAAGATATCATGAAAGCCAAAAAAGTCATCTTGCTAGCCACGGGACCATCAAAAAAAGAAGTTATCCGCCGTTTCTTGTCAGAGAAAAAGATCACGACCCAATTCCCAATCTCATTGTTGAATATGCACCCCGATTTGACTCTGATTGTAGATAGCGAAGCGTATTCGGAATCGATTTAGAATTATCTTTCCAAGTGGAAAATCGCATCCTAAAAGTTGGACAAAAACCCAAGTTTAACCTTGAATTCCTGGTGAAAGGCATTAGTATAAATGACAGTATTAGTTTTTTAAATCCTTTCTTAATGCTTGATTGTGATATTCCATTCGAAGTCTTGTGTGAGATGTCGATGATTTATACCGGCTAATCACCGCTTCTTTTAAGAAACTCAAAGAGATGAACTGAGCAATTGAACTTTCTTAGATTGCTGATTGTTTCCCGAAAATGATATTTACTATCTATTTCACAAGAATGAGCGTATAATGTACACTTACGACACAAGGAGAACACATTTTGTTATTTGAACAACTAAACCTCATTGAGCCCATCCGGAGGGCTTTAACATTTGAAGGATATTCACAGGCTACACCGATCCAGGTCAAAGCCATACCGGAATTATTAAAAGGGGTCGACCTTATGGGCTGTGCCCAAACCGGCACCGGCAAGACCGCTGCCTTTGCGATACCTATTTTAACCGGGCTATCCCAATTACCTAAACCCCAAGGCAAACGCCCGATCAAAGCCCTGGCCATCGCGCCAACCCGTGAACTCGCCATCCAAATCAGCGAGAGTTTTCGTGCGTACGGAAAATACCTTGGATTAAAATCGCTGGTCATTTATGGCGGTGTATCTCAACATCCCCAAGCCAAAGACTTGTCTAGTGGTGTCGATATTCTTGTCGCAACCCCAGGACGTCTTTTGGACTTAATCAACCAAAAACTTGTTAATTTGAATCAAGTAAAATATTTCGTATTGGATGAAGCCGATATGATGTTAGATATGGGCATGATTCAAGATGTTCGCAGAATCATTAACTACTTACCACCGATCAGACAGAACATGATGTTCTCAGCGACGATGCCAACCGAAATTGCTAAGTTAGCGGATACGATTTTAAATAATCCGACACGCATCGATGTAGCTCCGGCTGGTAAGACCATTGACATTGTCAATCAGTCCATCTACTTCGTTGATAAGGTAAATAAAGTCAACTTATTGATTGACCTACTTAAAAACACCGACATCGAATCAGCTTTGGTCTTTTCAAGAACCAAACACGGATGCGATAAAATCGTTAAATCACTCGAACGCGCCGGACTGAGTGCTCAAGCCATTCATGGCAATAAGTCACAAAACGCCCGTCAGTTTGCATTAAGTAACTTTAAAGAACGCAAGACACGCATCTTGGTCGCCACCGACATCGCTGCTCGTGGCATCGATATCGATCAACTGTCCCATGTATTCAACGTCGATTTACCGGAAGTTGCGGAAACCTATGTTCATCGCATTGGCCGTACCGGACGTGCCGGATCGGGTGGAACTGCGATTTCATTTTGTAGTCATGAAGAAAAATCTTACTTCAAATCGATTGAAAAGCTAATTGGCAAATCAATTTCGGAAGTTAAGGGACACAACTATCCGTTAGTTAATTTCTCAGAAGAAGTCAAAGAAGAGAAATATGTGCGTACACCGCGTCCTCAACGACCGGCTGCCACAAAGAAACCGTTTGTCGGTAAGAGCTATACGGCTAAAAAAGAGCAGTCATACAACCATGCCCGCAAAGCGGGTCAACGATCCAAATCTAACTAAGGGCCTTGCCCTTTTTTGATGATAACAAACGCCCTAGTTCTACAATTAAGTTAGGAATTAGTTACAAAAAATGACAATTATTCCCATAATATCCCAAATAATGATTAAAATCATGTGATTTGTGTTAAAGTTAAGAAAGAGATGTGAAGGTGAACATATGATAAAAGTAGGACTGCTGGGAACCGGCAATATTAGTGAACTATTTGTACAAGCAACAAAACAAATCAACGGCATCGAATCTACGGCCGTTTTTAATCGCGACCAACTTAAGGCGAACATATTTGCGGATCAACATCGCATTAAGAAGGCATACAATGAAATCAATGCTATGCTCAATGATG
>CAKMJZ010000011.1 GCA_927435855.1 uncultured Erysipelotrichaceae bacterium | reverse complement strand
CCATTATCATTATACCAAAAAGCGAAAAAGAAAACACAGTTGCCTGTGCTTACTTACTTTGTTCCATTGACTTCATGATTTGGCGGATTTGTGCTTCAGAGGGTTTGCGCCCCATTTGCATAAACATCGCGCGAATCATTTTTTCGTTTATTGGTGGATTATCTTTCAATTGTTTCATAAAAATCTTGCGTGTGAAGAAGTAACCCAATCCACCGCCGACCAACAGCCCGACAACCAGACTTAATAAACTTGTCCAGAAAATTTCCATATATCGTTCACCTTCCCTTACCTTGTCATTTTACAGTTTTTGTTTGTGATTTACAAGCAAAAGTTATAAGGGCAGATTGAGTATGAACCACCCTCCTAAAAACAGACTCAGCACATTGGCTAAGAGGATCGTAAAGAATAATTTTAGTTTCTTTCCTTCTTTGACACCAACCAAAAGTACGACTTCTTCAACAAAGATAATCACTGCTTCATAAACGATTAAAGCAAAAAGCATGTACATACTTTCCGGTCGTCCGGCATTAATCAGAAGATTTAAAAATCCTTGGGTCACAAGGTTGACAATAAGAAATAAGATCCACGTGCGACGCTTTCGATAACCCATCAAAAAGAACACAAGCGCTTCCAGAACCAAGGTCGAAAACAATCGAATAGATATTAAAGAAGCATTTCGCTCAAATCTTGTTCCTTCTTCCAGAGTAAGAGTATTTACGTTCAACGTAAATAAATCATTGTATCCATGTCCTCGAATATCCGCTTTGATTGAATATTGTTGATGGTCAAGAGTGATAATGAATATCGCATCTGATCCATCGATTTCTTTTTCATAGTCAAATTGGGGAAAAGAACTATAGTAAAAGCGAATGTAAGTCTCAATTTTATTCTCACTGACAGTACCGGGTATGACCATAGTATCAACAATTAATATTCCATCAACATGTTCAAAAGTGCCAGGCACTAAAATCCAAACCATAGGCGGTTCAGCAGCGTTCGCACGTACATTTGATGTGTTTATGAAAAGTGAGAAAAGAGTCAGTAATATGATTAACAGTACTTTTTTCATACGTATGCCCTCATCCATATTTTACAACAAAAAAGGAAGGCACGCCTTCCAATTATTGATCATTCTCACTGCTTCTTGAAGCAATCTTCCGTAAATAAGGAGTCAGATACTTCTTACGCAAACGAATAGCCTCCGGAGTGACCTCAGCAAGTTCGTCATCCGCAATAAATTCCAACGCTTTTTCCAATGTCAGTTGAATCGGCGGTGTTAAACGCATGGCTTCATCGTGACCGGTAGAACGTATCGCTGTCAGCTTCTTATTTTTCGTCGGATTGACTTCCATATCCAAGTCACGAGCCGCAATACCGACAATCATTCCTTCGTACACCGGTGTTTGAGCACCGATAAAGAACTGACCTCGTTCTTGCAAATTGAAAATCGCATAAGTCGTTGCTACACCGGTTTCAGTCGAAATCATAACGCCGTTGGTACGGGTTTGAATTTCCCCGACAAACTCACCATAACCATCAAACTTACGCACCATAACGCCTTCACCGCGAGTATCATTAATGAAATCACCACGATAACCGATCAATGTTCGCATGGCTGCCCGCCAGTACATAACCGTAATACCCAAATGTTCATCCATTTTAACTAAGTTGGCTTTGCGGATGCTCATTTTATTGATAACGGTCCCTACATATTCATTGGGAACGGTGATGACCACTTGTTCCATTGGTTCCATCTTTTCGCCATTGACCATTTTAGTAATGACTTCAGCTTTAGAAACAGCTAACTCATAGCCTTCCCGACGCATATTTTCAATCAGAATCGTAATGTGTAATTCACCGCGACCGGAAACCTTAAATTTATCGGCACTGTCGGTGTCTTCCACTTTTAAACCGACATTGACTTCCAACTCTTTTGCCAAGCGCTCACGAATGTTCCGCGAAGTAACATATTTACCGCTTCTACCCGCATATGGCGAGGTATTGACCAGAAAATTGATGGCCAACGTCGGTGGTTCGATGGGAATATTGGGCAGTGGCATCGGATTAGCAATATCACAAACGGTTTCACCGATAGAAATATCACTGATCCCACCAATTAAAACAATATCACCGGCCACGGCTTCGCGTACGGATATCCGTTTCGTTCCTTGATAGATAAACACTTGACTGATGACCTGGCGACGTAAAAATCCGTGGACATCAGCGATAAGAACCGGCATACCGATCTTCATGATTCCTTGCATCAAACGACCGATACCGATCCGGCCGACATATTCATCGTAAGCTAGTGAGCTCACTTGCATTTGTAAAGGTTCATTGGTTTTGTCCGGATATAACCCGGCATGGCTGACGATCGTATCAATCAGCGGCTGAATGGATTCGGATTCATCATCAAAATGCCTTTTGACGATTCCTTCTCTGGCAACACCATAAAGAATTGGAAAGTCCAATTGTTCTTCGGTAGCTTCTAATTGTAAAAATAATTCATAGACCAAGTCGACGACTTCGATGGCGCGTTGGTCTTTCTTATCTATTTTATTGATCAAAAGAATTGGCTTTAAGCCACGTTGCAACGATTTTTGTAAGACGAAACGGGTTTGAGGCATTGGTCCCTCTGATGAATCAACGAGTAAAATAACGGTATCGACTGTTGCAATAATACGTTCGACTTCACTGGAAAAATCCGCATGACCCGGGGTATCGACGATGTTGATTTTAATGTCCCCATATTGGATTGAACAGTTTTTTGAATAGATCGTGATCCCGCGTTCTCGTTCTAAATCGTTGGAGTCCATAACTTGTTCGATGTTGAGTTGGTTTTTTGCTAATGCTCCACTGTAAGACAGAAATGCGTCGACCAGCGTGCTTTTACCGGCATCGACATGTGCAATGACGGCAATATTGATAATCTTTTGATCCATAAAATCCTTCTTTCATATATTCACCAAAAAAAAATACCTGATGACCAGGTATTTTGATGGCCCAGTAGGCGATATATATTCCCTGTTTGTGCAGGTGGGCACCCTGTGCTTACATTAGGATTCCTAATAAAATCAGGCATTCACACCAGTACGCAACTCCAGGCTCCCTTATATCGAAATGTTGGAAATAAATTGGTCCTTCTGGGCAATTACATTATAACATAATCATTTTAAAAAGATACATCTTGACATTCCTGTGAAATTCCGTAAAATATATTGACTATTTTACAATTGTTAAGTGTAGTTCTTCCAGTTGTTTTTCCTCAACTGTTGTCGGTGCATCAGTGAGCGGACAGCGTGCTGAAGCATTCTTCGGAAAGGCGATGACATCACGCAAAGAATCAGAATGTGTCATAATCATAGCCAATCTATCTAAGCCAAAAGCAATCCCACCATGAGGTGGTGTACCGTAATTAAAGGCATCCACGAAGAATCCAAAGCGCTTTTCAATTTGCTCATCGCTAAATCCGATCAGACTGAACAGTTTTGACTGCATTTGCTGATCGTAAATCCGCAAAGATCCACCGGCAACTTCAAATCCATTGAGAACCAAGTCATATGCACAAGCCTTAACTGCTAATGGATTGCTTTCTAATAAATGAGCATCTTCAGCTTTGGGACGGGTAAAGGGATGGTGACGAGCAATCAGACGATCCTCTTCACTGTCATATTCAAACAATGGAAAATCCACGACCCAGGCAAATTCAAATTGATCTTCACTGACAAGTTTCAAGGCATCGCGGAAATAGGAACGAAGAGCTCCGGCAGCAACACAAGCCTTCTCCCAAGCATCCGCAATCATTAATACCAAATCGTTTTCTTTTAACTCAAGAAAAGCAATCAAGTCAGTTTTCTCGGATTCCGAAAGAAACTTCGCTGCCGGACCTTCGATCAAACCGTTGACCAGCTTGACCACAACCAATCCTTTAGCACCATACTTCTTTGCTAATTCAGTCAGAGCATCAATTTCTTTGCGAGTAATCGAAGCATATTGGTTTATGACAAGTGCCTTAATGCTTCCCTTTTCTTCGATAACCGTAGAAAATACTTTAAACTCACTTTCTTTAAACAATGTTGTCACATCGTTCAACTCAAGTCCAAATCGAATGTCCGGCTTATCGACTCCGTAACGATTCATCGCTTCATCAAAAGGAATCCGACGGAAAGGAACAGGTAAATCACGATGCATGACCTCCTTAAAGACTTTGACCATCATGGTTTCTAAAATAGTCTGAAACTCCTCCTCACTCAAGAAAGAAGCTTCAATATCAACTTGTGTAAAGTCAAGTTGTCTATCTGCACGTAAATCTTCATCTCTAAAGCAACGGGCGACTTGATAATAGCGCTCAAACCCGGCAATCATGAGTAATTGCTTAAAAATCTGCGGGCTTTGGGCCAGAGCATAGAATTCTCCGGTATGAACTCTGGATGGAACCAGATATTCACGCGATCCTTCAGGTGTTGATTTGGTCAGCATCGGTGTTTCCACTTCGATAAAACCTTCATCATCCAAGAAATTCCGCATGGCTTTGGTAATTGCATGGCGTTGCATGAGCTTCTTTTGCATTAACGGGCGACGCAAATCCAAATAGCGATAGCGTAAGCGCGTATCTTCAAGAGCATCAGTTTCATCCGCTACGATAATGGGGGTTGCGGCAGAGGTATTGATAATGGTCACATCACTGACAGTGATTTCTATATCACCAGTTAAAAGTTTTGGATTTTTATCTTTGCGTTCAACAACCGTTCCGACGACTTCCAAAATGTACTCACTGCGCACGTCTTTGACTTTGTCAGTCAACTCTTCATTGAAGACACACTGAACGATGCCGGTGCGGTCGCGCAGGTCCATAAAAACAATAGAACCAAAGTTGCGACGCTTAGCGACCCAACCCAGTACAGTCACAGTTTTTCCGATGTGATTTAGGCGAAACTCGCCGTTGGTATGTGTTCTGTTCATAAAATCCTCCTACTGTTGGCTTTCGCCTTCAACATGCTCATGCTCATGTTCATCATGATCATGGCCGTGATCATGATCGCAAACATGATTTTCATCCAACCAATGATCCAACTGATGAATGATATCACTATAAGCAACTTCCAATTGCTCTTGAGTTTTTACGTTCTTCATTTTAACGACTTGCTTGGCAACTTCATCATCTCCTACAAAGATTAACACTGAAGCGTCCAACCGCTCAGCCGATTTGAATTGGGCTTTCATCGAACGTTGTAAAACATCAAGTTCACTACTGAAACCGTATCCCCTACAAAAAGCAGTTAATTGCATTGCTGTTGTCAATACTTCTTTCGAAAGTGGCATGATGTAGACATCCAACGTCTTCGGTTGGGCCAAATCAATGCCTTCAGCATCACAAGCGACTAATAATCGTTCGATACCTAAGCCAAATCCGATACCGGAAATCGATGGACCGCCGTAGTACTCAACCAGACCGTCATAACGTCCGCCACCGAAAATCGTGGATTGTGATCCCATTTTCTCATTGGCACTGACGATTTCAAATACGGTATGGGTGTAGTAATCCAAGCCACGAACCAATCGATCACTGACTTCCACGGTCATACCTAAGCCCTCAAGATAACTTACGACATCACTGAAATAGGTCTTGGACTCTTCATTGAGATAGTCGTTGATTTTCGGAGCAGTTAACAATGATTCATGTTGAGCATCAACCTTACAATCCAAAATCCGTAATGGATTTTGTTGGTAACGGCGATTGCAATCCGGACATAAACTCTCAAGATGAGATGCAAAGTGCTCTTTTAGTGCAAGACGATACGCAGCCCGTGATTCATCATCACCCAACGTATTGACCAATACTTTCAAATCCTTCAAACCAATCGCCGAAACAAAAGCGAATCCTAAATGAATGACTTCCGCATCGACCAGCGGACTTTTGGCTCCGACAAACTCAACCCCAAACTGGTGGTGGATGCGTAAGCGGCCTTTTTGAGGACGTTCATAGCGCATGTTAGGACCGATGTAGTAAAACTTCTGTGGCGTATCGGGATTAGCATACATTTTGTGCTCAACGTAACTGCGGATAAGACCTGCGGTGCCTTCCGGGCGCAGGGTCAGTGAACGACCGCCAAAGTCATTGAATGTATACATCTCTTTGTTAACCATATCCGAACTGTCAGATTCACGTTTGAACACTTCGGTATGTTCAAAAACCGGTGTGCGGATTTCTTCAACGTGATAAAGATGTGTAAATTTACGAATAAGTTCTTCAATGGCGTGCCATTTGGTTATTTCGCTGCCAAACACATCCTGGGTGCCGCGAGGGCCTTGATAATTTGCCATAATTTCCTCCTTTGGAACAAAAAAAGCGCCTGTTTAAGGACGCTTAACGTGGTACCACCTTAATTTCTTGCCGATAGACAAGACACTTGAATCCTTAACGCGGAAAACGGAATTTCCTACTCATTTCAGAAATTCTCCTAGCAAGTGTCAGTCATCAGGTTCTTATGAAAAGCTTCCACCAACGCTTTCCTCTCTATAACAATTCCCTGACGAATTCTTGTTCATCGGATATAGCGGTATTTTATCATAAAGTAAATCGAACTTCAACAATCCAGTTACCGCACTTTGCGTAAAACAGTAGACTTGTTGGTAAAAATAAAAGCCGTTGCCTTAAGCTTCTTATGAGTAAAAGAATAGTTACCACCGCTTCATCAATACGCTGTTCTCTTAACATCATTTTCATATGTCTTGAAAACTTCCAGACAACTGTCCCTGTCAAGCTGCTTTAAAGCCAATTGTTCATCGATTCGCTCGTTGGCTAAAACTTCATAGAGATACTGATCGTCAAAACCAATAGCCGCTGCATCCTGTCGGGTTGCACCATAGTAAAGATTCTTAATTTTAGCCCAATGAACGGCACTATAGCACATAGGACAAGGCTCACAGGTGGTATACAGATCACAGTCCGATAAGTCAAAACGCTTAAGCAGTGCAGAGGCCTCACGTATAACCACAATTTCTGCATGAGCAGTCGGATCATGCGTGGAAACAACACGGTTATGCCCTCTAGCAATGACTACGCCATCCTTGACGATGACAGCACCAAAAGGACCACCATCTCTATTTTGGATACCTTTTTCAGCTTCTATTATGGCGATTTTCATGAATTTTTCCGTAAACTCACCTCAATTTGATGTTATCAATACTTAAGTGATTTTATTTAATAATGCGCACTTAAATTCTATGTTTTATGATGTAAATAATCCTATCTATATTTTAACACTTTTCGATTACTTTTAAAGCACCATTTCAAATTAAAGGGTTACACGATCGACATCGATGACACCGTTGACCTTACGCAAGTTTGCGATTACCAGTTTTAAATGATCCGCATCTTCCACGACAATCTTAATCGTGGTGGTTGCAGTAACTTTATCTTCATTGACCGTTGAGTTAACAGCATTCAACCCTGCTTTACACTGAGAAACGATTGTAACCAAATCAGTCAATAAAAAGTTGCGGTCATTGGCCATAATAAACAAGGATACTTCATACTTGCCGGTTTCAAATTCAGAATCCCACTCTACGTGAATCAGTCGTTTAGTTTCATTTACGATGTTTGGACAGTCTTTACGATGGACTTTGACCCCTTGTCCTTTGGTAATATAACCGATGATATCATCACCGTACACCGGTGTACAACAACCAGCCAAAGAAACCATCATTGTCTCGACTCCGGCAATGCGAATGCCTGATTTACTGATCGTCTTTTTTTGCGGAGGCTTATTGAACAGTTTCGAAAGATTGATCGTATCCAATATTGACTTGCGTGTGTCAGTGAGTTTTTCCATGACCGCATGAAGTGTCAGAGACTTTACCGCGATTGCATAATAGAAGTCGTCATCGTTTTTAACATTAAATTCTTTATAAACCGATTCTAAACGTTTGGAACCAACGATTTCTTTATCATCAAGATTGCGCTTTTTTAACTCTTCAACAAACATTTGCTGACCTTTTTTGATATAGTCCTGACGGTCTTCCATTTCTTTTTTCTGCAAGAACCCCTTAATTTTGTTGCGGGCATGCGAAGTTTTAACAAATTTTAACCAGTCTTCCGAAGGTCCGGTTGGCTGTTTGGTTGTACGTATATGCACGACATCCCCAGTTTTAAGTTTTGTATTGATAGGTACCAAGACGCCGTTAACGATAGCGCCAATGGTCGCATGTCCGACTTCAGTATGAATTCGATAAGCAAAGTCGATGGGTGTTGAGCCGTTGGGAAGATCGATAACTCTTCCTTTAGGCGACATGACATAAACATTAGCCTCAAAAATATCCTTTTGAAGAACTTCCATGTATTCTTGCGCATCATCATTAACATCATCGGTCAGTGTACTGAAATCTTTAAACCAAGAAAGTTTACTTTCAATCTCACGTTGTTCTTTTTCTTGAGAGTACTTGCCGCCCTCTTTGTAATGCCAATGAGCAGCAATCCCGCGCTCGGCGATGGAGTCCATTTTTTCCGTACGAATCTGCACTTCAAAAATATTACCCTCGTCCGCTACGATGGTCGTATGTAATGATTGATACATGTTCATTTTAGGCATGGCAATGTAATCTTTTAAACGACCCGGAATCGGTCGGTACTTGGCATGGATATATCCTAAAATTTCATAACAGTTTACTTCTTCTTCGCAAACGATGCGAATTGCAAGTAAATCCAAGATTTCATCGAAGCGTTTTTGTTTGGTCGTCATTTTCTTATAAATCGAATAAAGATGTTTCGAACGTCCGAAAATTCGATGTAAGATATTGTGCTCACTTAACATTTCCGAAATGTCCTGAATCATCATATTTACTTGCTTGTCACGTTCGGCCTTACGAACTTCGACTAGTCGTGCAACATCGTAGTATTGATCTCTGTGAAGATAGTAAAAACTCAAATCTTCCAGTTCATTTTTTATTTCACTGATACCCAAACGGTGAGCAATAGGAGCGTAGACGTCCAATGTCTCAGCTGATATTTTGCGCTGTTTATCTTCCGGTTGGTATTGAAGTGTGCGCATGTTATGAAGTCGGTCGACCAGTTTCACTAAAATGACCCGGATATCCTTAGCCATCGCAATAAAAATCTTACGATGATTGACGGCCATGTATTCTTTTTCATCAATGAACTTAATATTACCGATTTTTGTGACACTTTCAACGATGGTCGCGATTTCACTATCAAAAGCCTTGGTAAGTTCTTCTTTGGAAATTCCGCAATCTTCCAAAACATCATGCAATAAACCAGCCGCGATCGTTGAAGGACCCACGCGCAGCGTAGCTAAAATATGAGCGACGTTGATCAAGTGATTGATATAAGGTTCACCGCTTTTGCGCATTTGTCCGCCATGTTTTTCGGTTGCATATGCGATAGCTTTTTCAATCATTGCCAAATTTTGCTCGTGACTGATGTATTCTTTGACAGTTTCCATCAAAATATCAACGGTTATTTGTTTGCCTTGAGTTGCCATAGTCCTCCTCCTTTCTTGCCTGTTTTTTTTAAAAATCGAAGAGAATTCTCTTCGATTGTTTATTCATACGACATCAATGTAAATATTTCGACATCCTTGAGTTTTTTACGACCTTCAAGTGAGGTCAGTTCAATTAAAAATGCACAACCGACGACATCACCGCCCAAACGACGGATCAGTTCGATGGTTGCTTCAACAGTACCACCGGTAGCCAACAAGTCATCAACGATCAAGACTTTTTGACCGGGTTTAATAGCATCGCTGTGAACATGCAATTCATTGCTTCCATACTCTAATTCGTATTTATAACTAACTGTTTCACGCGGCAGTTTTCCGGGTTTGCGTACCGGAACAAAGCCGATCTTCATAGCATAGGCTACCGGACAGCCAAAGATGAATCCACGGGATTCTGGTCCGACCACAACTTCAGTACCGACTGAATTAGCAAAATCAATGATGCGCTGTGATGCTTCAAAAAATGCTTCACCATCACCCATCAGCGGTGTTATATCCCGAAATAGTATGCCCGGGATCGGAAAATCTGGTATTTCAGCTACGTAATCTTTTAAATTCATGAATATGCCTCCCTTAACATGTACATTATAGCAAAATTCTAATTAATTTCCATGACTTTTCACTACCTTTTGAGCCATCAGAGAAATCTTGCGTCTACCCAAAAATTTTGAAATAGTCACGGTAGCAATTACATCCAACCCATTAGCAATTCTAATTGAATCATCAATATCACTGAAAAGCACGACTTCCGCATCTTCATTTCCCAAGGATACCAACCATTTACTGAAATTGCGATTCTTGTTGTGCATCGGTCTGACAACCTTTAAGTTTTCTAATAATATCAGCGGTCTTTCAAAGCTTTGACCAAATGGCGCACATTGTTCAAACTCTTCTACAGAGCTCAACTTAAGTATAGAAGAATCTATGCGTAACACTTCAACCACATCATCCTCTAAATGCTCCATCAACTCATTGACACCGGCAATCATAAACTTACTAAAATCAGCAAACTGTTGATTCCCCACTTCCAATCCAGCTGCTTGGGCGTGTCCGCCAAAATGAAGTAAGTGTTCTTGCCCTTCGCTTAGCAGTTTATGAAGATTGATAGACGAACTGCGACCACTGCCTTTAAAACTGTCTTCCTTTTGCGCCAACACAATTGTTGGTTTGCCGGTTTCTTTACTAATCTGACCAGCTGTGATACCAACCAAACCTTCATGGAAATCTGGATGGGTGATGATCAAAAGTTTCTCATCCGTAATTTGCTCTTTCGACAAGTCGTACATCTGTGAACTTAATTGACGGCGTACTTGATTCAGTTCTTTAATGCTCACAGAAACACTGAGAATTTCCTCTTTTTGTTCGCTTAATATATAACGGACGATTTGATTAACATTAGCCCGATCGGCCAAACGACCGACAACATTGAGTTTTGGGACAACTTGAAAAGCGATCAAGCTTTCATCGTAAGCTTCAATACTTTTATCAAGTAGTGCCGAGAATTGTAACAATGGCGAATGATTAAGTGATTTTAATGCATCGATGACCAACTGTCTGTTGTAATTCCATAAGGGCATCATATCCCCAATGGTCGCAACACCGGCCAACTGAATCATTTTGTCATTTTCCATGCCCAAGGCAATGCAAATAAGATAAACCAAACCGGAAGTACACATCCCCTGATAAACTTCGGGTAGAACATCCGGATGTAAAAGAACATCTGCTTGTACAGGTTCAACGATGACGTGATGATCAATGATCAAAAGCAACGATCCTGAATCAAGAATTTTCTTGTTTACTTCGTGAGTCGAAACACCGTTATCGACAAGTATAAAGAAATCATACCCTTTCTCAAGAGCTGATAGAATCGTTGACTCTTTTGTGCCATAGCCTTCTTTTAATCGATCAGGAATATAAAATCCGGTAGCGAATCCCATACGCTGACAAAGGTCGACCATCATCGATGTTGAGCATATCCCATCGGCATCGTAATCTCCACAAATCATTACTTTACGATTTTCACGTTTTGCCACATTGAAAAGATTGGCCGCATCATTTATGACTTCACTATCCTCAACAGAAGGGATTCCAAAAACCAATTGACTGATTTGCTCATCCGCTAAGTTCATCGACGATAACATTCGGCGTGCATACTCAAAACTAAAATGTTCATTCAGTCGATTATCCAACGATTGTACATTCTTTATAGTAAACATATTGACCCTCCTTAAGCGAAAAAAGGGCAAAGCCCTTTAGTCATTGATACCGATAATCGTTACTTCATCCAATGCTTCTTTTTTACGAGCTTTTCTGGACTTTTGCGAATGCGGCTTCTTATTTATACGAATATAATACCAAAGTTGAGCGGCAACGAAGATTGAGGAATAAGCACCTGCAACTAAGCCGACCAACATCGCCAGATTAAATTCAAAGATTTCCGGTGACCCGAAACTAATCAAAGCAAATATCGGCAATATCGTCGTAAATGTGTTGAGTAATGATCGCCACAAAGTAACTTGAAGCGATGAGTTAACGATTTGGCGATAATCCGCTTTGGAGATGCTCGGTTTTGGCCAATGCTTGACATTATCACGAATGCGGTCAAAAACAACGATCGAGTCATCCACCGAGTAACCGATGATGGCTAAGATAACCGCGATAAATTCTGTATTAATTTCAACTCGGAAGATAACAAATACGGCAAAGACAATTAATATATCGTGCAATAGTGAAACGATCGTGCCAAAAGCATAGTCCCATTCAAATCGCAAGGTTATGTATATCATCATCATTATCCACGCTAGCATTGAAAGAACCAATGCGTTAAGGACCAACTCACGTCCCACTACAGGAGTTACGACAACATCATTAGCTTCATAGCCATACTTTTCTTCGATAAACACTTTTAATGCACGAAGATTTTCTGTTGTTTCCGTCTCACTTGTCGTCACATAGGCAATATCATCACCGGCAAACTGAACAGCAATACTATCATACCCAAACTGAGCAAAATCCACACGAATCTCTTCCAAAGTCAATGGGATATCTGACTGCATCGTAATTTTTGTACCACTGGAAAAATCAATGCCAAGATTCATACCGCCAATGGAACGGAAACTGTTAATCGTAAATAGGGACAATCCTAAAATCAAAATTGTTGCGCTGCCGATTAAGAATTTTCTCGACTGTTTTACAAAATCAATCTTCGTAAAGGGACCAAAATATTTTTGATTTTCGCCTTTTGTTACATCCGGAATATTCGATGGTTTGACACCAAACAATCCTTTTTTATTGTTAAAGTACTTGGAACGCACCAATAAGCCCAACAAGAACTTTGTAAAGAACACGTTAAGTACGACGGTCACAAATACGGTAACCATCAACATGGTCGCAAATCCTTTGACTGCTCCGGTTCCCAATATGTACATGATCAATGCAGCAATAAAGGTGGTGAACTGTGAATCAAATATCGTCCAAAAAGCCAACTCATGACCTTCGACATATGCTTTCTCTAACGTTCTGCCCAAGTACAACTCATCCTTGATTCTTTCAAATGTGATGATGTTGGCATCAACGGTCATACCGACACCTAATACTAAGGCTGCAATACCCGGTAAGGTAAAGACACCTCCCATACTGTTGTATAAAAACAAAACAACAAACACGTACAAGAATAACATGATCGCTGAAACGATGCCCGGTAGTTTATAGACAAGAATCATGGCTGCCATGACTAGGAAAATACCGATGATACCCGCAAACAGCGTTTGATTAAATGCGGCAATACCGAACTCGGCACTTACAACATTGGAATATAACTCTGCCATTTTGACTGGCAATGAACCGGAGTTAATCAAATCAGCAAGTTCGCGTGCTTGTGCATCACTGAAACTACCTTTGATAATGGCATCCCCACGGATACCCGCAGAAACCGTAGCAGCCGAAATGTATTTATTCTGTCCGGTTGCTTCTTTAAGACGTTCAGCCTCATATGAATCACCTTCTTCAAAATCCAACCAGGTTACGATTAAATTTTTACCGCTACCTAACTTAGAAACCTTTTCGGTCAGTTCAAAAAATTTGTCTTGATCGGCAATCTTTAATGAAACCACCGGTATGCCGTTTTCAAAACCTAAAGATGCTCCACCCTCAGTCAGAATCGAGGCATCTGCCAATAAATTATCGTCAACATCACGAAATGTTAAATTCGCGGTTGCGGATATGATACGGCGAGCCTGTTCCTGATCGGAGACTCCGGCTAACTGTACACGAATCCGATTGTTACCTTCGATAACTATTTCTGGTTCGCTGACACCTAAAACGTCTATCCTTTTGGATACAGATCTTGCAACCGCAGCCATCGAAGGTAACTCACCATCGACTTCCAACGGACTTACTTCATAAACAATTTCAAATCCCCCTTGTAAATCCAATCCAAGGGTCATATTCTTTTGTACGTCATTCGCAAAAAAGGCGATCATCGTGAATATAGCGATAACCGTCAATGCGAAGATAACTAAACGTGGTCTTGCTTTCATTTGCTTACTCCTTCAATCAAATCATCAAAGTCACTTAATTTTTTCTTACTGCCATCCATTATGGCTTGTTTCGATAATACCACGACGACCTCATCAGCGGTTAACTGAAACAGGTCTTCGATAGATTCATGCAGGCTTTCGGGAATTCCCTTGCGCCACATCCACCCAAACATCACATGTTCAAGCTGCTGATAACTCAGCTGAGCTAAACCATCGCGTTGCAGCATTTGCAGCTTCAGCACCATCGCCAATTGAAGCTGGCGGTTGCTCTGATCAATCATAAAAACTCCCCTTCCTTGTCGCCTTTACCTATTATAAAGCAAACAGTGATAAATGTGTATGCTTTTTACTCCAGGTTATTTACCATATCTTTAAAAATTTTACCTCTTTGCTCATAATTGTCAAACTGATCATACGATGCGCATGCCGGAGAGAATAGGACGATGTCTTCAAATTGACTCAACTTAGCAGCCAAAGCAACAGCTTCACCCAACGTTTCAACAACAATTGCCTCCGGATACAGCTCCTTTAATTGATATTTAGTCGCACCATACACAAACATTTTTGACACTTTTGTTAAAAAAGGTCGTAAATCCTCAAATCCCGTATGCTTATCATATCCACCGGCAAGCAGTATAACCGGCTTTTCAAACGATTTCAGTGCGATGATGGTCGCATCTGTGTTGGTTCCTTTGGAGTCGTTATAATACTTAACTCCGTTCACTTCTTTGACAAACTCGATGCGATGTTCCACACCTTCGAAATCACTTATACCTTTTCGAATCGTTTCACGGTTGATTCCCATGACATAAGCCATAGCCCCGGCAACCATTGCATTGATCACATTGTGTCTGCCTAAGATTTGTAAGTCACTCAATGCAAACAATGGTTCACCATACAACATGACTTTTTCATCAGTTACATAACAGTCACACACTTGATGATATGAAAACGAAAGAGTCTTGCACTTCAAGTTCTCTGTTCTCTTCACTACTTCATGGTCATCCAGATTACGAAGAAACACGTCATGTTCATTCATATTTTTAAATATGCGGGTTTTCGCTTCGTAGTATTCATCCAAATCAGAGAAAACATCCAAATGATCCGGACTCAGATTCATAATGACAGAACACTTCGGTTTAAAGCTATCTGTGCCAATCAATTGAAATGCGGCAATCTCACAAGCGATCAAGGCATCTTTATCCCCGTTTTTCTCGACGATCTCACTGATCGGCAAACCGATGTTTCCACCGGTAAATGAAATCTTTTCTCCTTGTGCTAAGATTTCTCCCAATAGTGTCGTGACCGTCGTTTTACCGTTGGTTCCCGTGATCGCTCCTACCTGATAGCTTGGCGCAAAGCGCAAAGCGATTTCTATTTCATTGTATATAAAGTGTTTTCTACTTAATTTTTCTATAAAAGGTGATTTATGCGAAATTCCCGGATTTTTAATGACCCACAAAAAGTCGATATCGACTAAGTAATCCGGATGTCCGCCATCAATGACTTCAATTCCCATATCAAGCAAAGAACATTTCAAATTTGATTCCATAGGTTTCAGATCGGTCAATAAAACCTCAAATCCCATTTTGCGACATAATCGAGCAATCGCCAAGCCGCTGCGAGCGGCACCGATGATCAGTACTTTACTCATAAACTACCTAAAAATACGCCTAATAAAGCGAATATGAATCCGAGTATCCAGAAAAAGTGAACAACGCGGACTTCTTTCCATCCTGATAGCACAAATGAATAATGAATCGGTGTATATTTAAATACTCTTTTCTTCCGTATTTTAACTGAACCGATCTGAATGATGACACACAGCGTTTCATAAACGAAAACTCCACCGATCAAAACAAGTAATACTTCCTGCTTCAATAAAATAGCCATCGTTGCTAACAGTGCACCTAACGGCAACGAACCGGTATCTCCCATAAAGATTTTCGCCGGATAAACATTAAAGCGAAGATAGGCCAACAGTGATCCTAATACCGCAAGTGCAAAACCGGCAACAGATGTTGAAGACTGAGTTATAGCAAAATAAATAAACGGTATCAATGCTAGAAACGAAGTTCCAGCAGCCAATCCATCCATTCCATCGGTCAAATTGACCGCATTGCTTGCTCCAACCAACATAAAGAATACTAATACTGCAAACAACCAGCCTAAATTTAACGTCCAGTTAACAAGGGGTATTACGACCGAACTTGATGCGATATCCTTATAGAAAAAGTAAAAAATGAAAGCTAGTATCCCTTGCAACAGAAATTTAAACCATGCCGGTAATCCATCGTTTTTCTTTTCTATGATGATTTTTACATCATCCCAAAATCCAATCAGTGCATAACCGACATAAGAAAACACCAATAGCCAGCCATTGGTATCCATATCATTAAGAAAGAAGATTAAAAAAAGAATTACCGGAATCACGACAAAGGCAACTCCACCCATGGTCGGAGTGCCGGTTTTTGCTTTGTGCTCATCCAAAGAATACTCACTGATACTTTGTCCGTACTTAAGTTTTTTCAAAAAAACGATCAGCCAGGGAATGGTCAGCCAAGTAACGATCAGCGAAGTAAAGAAAATTAAAATCAAACGTAAGTCCATAAAAACATCCCCTTTTCTGCCCTATTATATCAAAATCAGTCAAGGGCTGCATTAACATTTAAAAAAAGCCTTACGGCTTTAAGGTAAGAAAAACAGATAATTCGCTTTCATCCGTTAAAATGGTTCCGGCTTCTATGTTTTGTGAACTGACCAATCCGCTACCCTCGATAACTACGGCTCGATTGCTAAGCAACCAGAAAGTTGTTACGTCTTTTCGACTCCAACCTGTCATATCCGGCATGGTTACTTCGTTTCCGTCGGTCAAAATAAACAGTCGTTGAGTATTTAAAATCGTGCTGTTGGCATTTGGGTATTGATTGATAATGCGCTCACCATTTCCGATAATTGTCACAGGAACATCCAATTGAGCATTCCATGTCATAAATGAGAGTGTCGTGCGATTGATGAAACTCGGGATTTGCATCTCAATGACCGGTGTTGTTTCACTTGGTCCATTGTCGGCCGAGTAAACCCCATAAGTCAATGACAAGCGTCGGTAGATATGTTGAACAGCTGAGGTGTCCTGATGTGCTTTGGTCGTTGTCGGCGCAAGAAATGCGTAATAGACCATATATTTCGGATTTTCAGCCGGTAGGGCTGTCATCGCTGAGTAAATATTTTTATCTTTGGAATACTCTCCATCAACAGCAACTTGTGAGGTTCCTGTCTTCCCCATCGTACGCACTTCGGGGATTTGATAATTACGGGAGGTCCCGCCATCATTAATGGTTCTATCCATCAAAGCCTGCATCTGACGAGCCGTTGATTCTTTAATTGGCTGACCGACGATGGTTGGCTGTGCCTGATAGATGATTTCAGAAGTGTTTTCATCGAATATTTTTTCTATAAAGTAGGGCTTGACCATCGTACCATCAGAGAAAATGGCTGAATACGCCTGAAGCATTTGTAACATCGTAACCGAAGATCCTTGGCCAAAACCGGTCGTTAACATTTCCAGCGGATAGCGGAAGTTTTTCACGCCGTTAACCTCGGGGTAAACATCGGTATTCACAGGTTTAAAGAAACCGAATTTCTCTAAGTATTCTTCATAAGTACTGGGTGGTAACACCGTTGTAAGTAAGGTTGCGATGCCGGTATTGAGTGAAAGCAAATAAGCAAAGTCAAAATCAACCCTACCATAGTCGCGCTTCATGTAATTATTAATGATCGCATAAGTCTTACCAGACAAATCCGTGCGAACCGGTAATCCTTTATCAATGCCCATACGGAAGAAATTGGAGTCGAAAGTATCTGTTCCGACATACTTACCAATGTCCATCGCTGCAGCATAGGTAAATGTTTTCATTGTAGACCCAGGTTCGTAAGCGTATTGCATACCGACATTGCTATAATTTTCAATGTCAATATTATTGGGATCAAAACTCGGGGCATGTCCCCAAGCCAAAATGCGACCGGTCGCAATCTCCATGACAGAACCCCAAACCAACTCAGCCTTATGGGTGTTAATCGTCATATCAAAGGCCATTTCCAGTGATTCCTGAATACCTTTATCCAATGTCAAAACGATGGTCGCACCATCAACGGTAGCTGCTTCGTCTAAATTGCCATCAAGCATCCGATAGCCGTTTTTATCGACTCGAAACTTCTCATAACCGTTTTCACCAGACAAAAGATTATTAAATATCTCCTCTACTCCCATTTTGCCCACCAGACCGTCCTTAGTTGCATCAAATTGGGCAAAGCCGATTAAATGCGATGCAAATACTTTCATTGGATAATTACGGGTTACGGTACGAATAAACTCAAATCCTGGCAAATCCAATGCTTCAATGGCTGTTTTTTGGGCTAAGGTCAGATTACGTCCCTTTGTACCAAATTCCGTTTGTTTGGCATCTCGATTCAAATGGGTTAAAATGGCTGATGCCGAAATATTAAGTATCGAGGATAATCCTTGAGCGGTAGCTTCTTTGTCCACAACATGACGAGGACTTTTCCCTACCATTCTTTCAGGATCCAGATATGCAATGAGCGTATACGAAATAACGTCATGAACAATGACGTTACCGTTAATATCGAGGATGTCACCACGCTTAGCCAAAAGCGATTTGGTCGCTAAATGAATATTTGCGGATTGCGCTTTAATGTCTTTGGATGAATGCACATGATATCCGACAATTGAGACGACAAAAACATTGGTTGATATGATCAAAAAGACGACGACGAAGAAAACGGACAGCACTAAAAGCATTCGGTTGCTGCGTGCGGTTCTATTCACCATCTTTGATACTGACGACATTGCCTTGTACCAAGGTCAGTCCTTCTTCTTTAGCCAATGCGATGATTCGATCATAATTGCTCAATCGGGCAATTTCTACTTCCAATGCTTCATTCTCCGCGCCTAAACGATTGACCAGAGCTATTGTATTTTGAGTCTTAAAAGATAAAGTTGTCTGGTACGAACGCAGAAACAAGTTTGATGCAACAAATAAGGATATCGAAAACAGAAAAACGACCAACGAGCAATTGAAATAGTTGATGCGTTTGATTTTCTTGACTTTCTTGATAGTTGCCATGATTATCCCCTTTTACGTTCGATTACTCTCAGTTTTGCCGAGTGACTGCGAGGATTCTCGTTCAGCTCTTCTTCACTTGGCGTCAGCGGTTTCTTTATAATTAATTGATATTGAATATCAATGATCTGTTGAGGGAGCCGCCGATTGGTTTTCGGCGGCGTGCTGAGCTGCTTAAATATTTCTTTTACAATTCGGTCTTCCAATGAGTGGAACGTGATGACACATCCTCTGCCTTCAACTTTCAATAAAGCGCAAGCGGCACTGACCGCTTTTTCCACACTGGCCAATTCCTGATTGACCTCAATGCGGATCGCCTGAAACGTTTGTTTGGCGGGATGGCCCTTTTGGTGAAGAATTCTGGAGGGTAGAGCAGACTTGATGATATCGACCAGTTGACCGGTGGTTGTAATGGGAGCCAACAGCCGGGCGGCGATAATCTTTTTGGCTATAGGATAAGCGAAAGGTTCTTCCCCATAGTCCCGTAATATTTTGGTTAATTGGTTCAATGGGTATTCATTGACCAAGTGGTAGGCACTAAAAGATTGGCTTTGATCCATACGCATATCCAAATTGGAATCGTAGCGATAAGAAAAGCCGCGGGTCGGATCGTCAAACTGCGGAGAGGATACCCCTAAGTCGAAGACAAATCCGTCTAATTGGGTAATATCGTTGTTTTCGCAATGCTTTTTAAGCGTCGCATAATTGTCATTAATGAAGATTAGTTTATCCAGATAAGGTGTCAGTCGCTTTTTGGCTTCATCGATTGCAACGATATCCAAATCGAAGACGATGACTTTGCCAGTGGTCAGTTGTTCGACGATGGCTTCAGTATGACCGCCACGTCCGCAGGTTGCATCGAGATAGATGCCATCTTCCCTCACGTTGAGATAGTCGATGGTTTCCTTAAGCAACACACTTACATGACTCATACCAGAAATCCGGTCATGCTTTCGGCATTTTCTTCAAAAGAAGTTTCAGCCAAAGTCATGTACTCATTCCAACGGTTCTTCGCCCAGATTTGGAAATGATTGCCTAAACCGGTAACAACACATTCTTTTTCGATGCCGACCTCAGCGATCAAACGGGCAGGAAGATTAATTCTTCCCTGTGTATCGATTTCGCACTCAGCAGCTTTGGCTAATACCATCGCCACATACATGCGCGTCTCTTTTTTAGTTTGCGGAAGCTTAAGCAGTTCTTCGTAGCGGATCTGCCATTGCTCATTGGTATAAACGGTTAAACAGCCGTCAAGACCGCGGGTGACAATAACGGACACATTCAACTGATCCCGATATTTGGCCGGAATGATGATACGTCCCTTTGCGTCGATGTTATGATTAAATTCGCCCATGAACATAGCAATCACCCCACTTTCTCCCACTGTATGACACTTTGTACCACTATTATAACCAAATGCACCGATAATGTATAGTTGTTATGCAGTTTTCACATAAAAAAATCACCATCTCTGGTGATTAACTGCACACAAATCGATATGAAATTCTGCTTTACGCTACAATTTTAATGTGATTGCCATCGGGATCGATGATAACGCTTTCATAGTAGCCATCAGATGATAATCTTGGATGAGACAATATATAATAGCCATCTCCCCGTAACTGCTCTGTAAGAGAGTCTAGAGCTTGTTGGCCATCGATCCAAAAGGACAAATGGGCGATTCCGAAATGATCGTCCGTCAGTCTGCCCAATCTTGGCATGACCGTTGATTTGCTCATCAACTCCACCCTGACATCATTATCAAAGATGAGATAATACGACTGAAATCCTGTGTTCGGGTTAATAGTTCGGGCTGTGGAAGTCGCATTGAAATAACTGATATAAAAATCGCGTGTGACATCGATATCCTTGCACCAAAAGGCTACACTTTTTACTTTCATAAAAACCTCCTTGTCTTTCCTTCTATTCTACAATGAATCAAGCGAAAAGAAAAACCTCTTTCGAGGTTAGAGGCTATTTCTGTAAGGCAATCAACAATTCACGAATCAGCTTAGAAGCTAAGGCAGTTGAAGCCCCGGTGGGATCTAACATCGGATTAAGCTCATTGACATCCAATCCAACGATATTCAACTGTGTGACTTTCAT
This sequence comes from uncultured Erysipelotrichaceae bacterium, assembly GCA_927435855.1. Taxonomy (GTDB): domain Bacteria; phylum Bacillota_I; class Bacilli_A; order Erysipelotrichales; family Erysipelotrichaceae; genus UBA2227. Next base: position 1,464 of record CAKMJZ010000011.1, on the reverse strand, counting down.
CAATGCACTCCGCAAAGTATCAAAAGTCAATCCACCGGCTTCCGGTGTTCCGGTCCCGGGCATTTGAGATGGATCAAGCACATCCAGATCAACGGTCAGATATACCGGCTTGCCCTTAAGCGCAGCAACAACATGATCCACCGTGTCCACCGTGAACTTTTCTTGAAAGACATGTTTCTTGGCAAACTCAAACTCAGCTTTTTCGCCCGAACGGATACCGAACTGAAAAATCTTTTCATCGCCAATCAAATCATGACAGCGGCGAATCACGGTCGCATGTGATAGAACTTCGCCCATATAGTCTTGACGCAAATCGGCATGAGCATCAAAATGTACGATGTGCACATCCGGATGTTTTTTAAACACAGCACGGAAATTCCCTAAGGTGACTAAGTGTTCGCCACCGATCAGAAACGGAAGTTTCCCGGCAGATAAAATCTCATCACTTGCCTCTTCGATGACATCCAAAGCTCTAGCCGCATTGCCAAAAGGTAATTCCAAGTCTCCGGCATCACAAACGGTCAACGTATCTAATTCTTTGTCTTGATAAGGTGAATAAACTTCAAGTCCAAAGGATTCTTTTCGGATAACAGCTGAAGCAAATCTTGTGCCCGGACGATAGGAAGTCGTTGAGTCAAACGGAGCACCGATCAATACGATTTGTGCGTCATCAAAATCCGCTTCACAACCGATGAAGGTCGAAACGTTTTTATTCAGTTGCATGATCCAACAGCTCCTTGACATAATTTGGAAGTGCAAAACAGCCGACATGCAAGTCCAGGTTATAATACTTGGTTTCAAGATTTAATGACGTCCACGCTTCCCCTTTTAAATCCTTGATCGGATCAATCGTCTTTGAAGCATAGCCAAAGAGCCAGTGACCCGAAGGATAAGTTGGGATGTGCGCCTGATATACACGGGTAATTGGGAATAATTCCTTAATACGCATATGAGCACGTTTCATCGAATGTTGATACGTATCATAATACGGATTTTCGTGTTGATTGACCAAAATTCCATTCTCTTTTAAGGCGTGGTAACAATTACCATAGAATTCACGGGTGAAGAGACCCTCTCCCGGTCCGAAGGGATCGGTGGAGTCGACAATGATCAAATCGTATTCATTGACGCGGGAACGCACGAATTTCAAGCCGTCTTCATAGAAGATATTTACGCGCGGATCATTGAGACTGACCGTGGTCGTCGGGAAGTGTTCCAGACATACATCTACGACCAACTTATCGATTTCGACCATATCAATATGTTCGACATCCGGATAACGGCAAAGTTCACGAACCGTTCCGCCATCCCCTGCTCCGATAACCAATACGCGTTTGATATCCGGATTTGTTGCCATCGGCACATGTACGATCATATCGTGATAAATAAATTCATCTTTTTCTGTGACCATCATCAGTCCGTCCAGGGTGAAAAACTTGCCGCACTCCGTAGACTGGAATACGT
>CAKMJZ010000010.1 GCA_927435855.1 uncultured Erysipelotrichaceae bacterium | reverse complement strand
CATATTTTTTCCTCCTATTGGTACAACGGATATTGATCCGTGAGTTGTTTGACTTGAACTAAAACTTCATCCAATACTTCTTGCTTATCGCCTTCTTTGACCACAATTGCAATCCAACGAGCTATTTGACGGAATTGCTCTTCTTTCAATCCGCGGGTAGTCATAGCCGGAGCACCCAAACGTATGCCACTGGTAATAAATGGTTTCTCAGTATCGTATGGAATCGTGTTTTTATTACACGTGATACCCACCATATCCAGACGATTCTCTACTTCTTTTCCAGTCAATGAGAAATTCGTTTTAACATCGACTAGCACTAGGTGATTGTCAGTTCCACCAGAAACGATTCGAAATCCCTGTTTGTTCAATTCATCCGCTAAAGCCTTCGCATTGGTAATGACTTGCGACTGATATCCCTTAAAATCAGATTGAAGAATTTCATAGAAACTAACGGCCTTAGCCGCGATGATATGCATCAACGGTCCGCCTTGAATTCCTGGAAAAACATTCTTATCTAACTCTGAAGCAAACTCCTTTTTGCACAAAACGATTCCGCCACGTGGCCCGCGAAGTGTTTTATGAGTTGTCGATGTAACGAAATGAGCGTAGGGAACCGGTGATGGGTGATGACCGGAAGCTACCAGACCGGCAATATGCGCCATATCAACCATCAGATACGCACCGACTTCATCAGCGATTTCACGGAACCGTTTGAAATCAATGATGCGAGAATACGCGCTGGCACCAGCGACGATTAACTTCGGTCGTACTGCAAGTGCTTTTTCACGTACATCCTCATAATCAATAGTCTCGTCATCCTTTTTAACACCATAACTAACGAAGTTGTATAGTTTCCCGGAAAAGTTCATCGGATGTCCGTGAGTCAAGTGACCTCCGGAACTTAAATCCATTCCCAAAATCGTATCATTAGGCTTACATACCGTCATATATACGGCCATATTCGCTTGCGAACCGGAGTGCGGTTGGACATTGGCATGTTCACAACCGAAAATTTCAATCAATCGTTCTCTAGCCAAATCTTCAACAATATCGACATACTCACATCCACCATAATATCGTTTATGAGGATACCCTTCAGCGTATTTATTTGTCAGTACGCTGCCCATTGCCTCCAATACATCCACAGAAACATAATTTTCTGATGCAATTAGTTCAATGTTGTGACGTTGACGACCCAATTCATGCGCAATCGCCTGTTGTATTACAAGATCTTTCATTTGTCCTCCGCTTTTTCAATTTCAGCAATTTTATGTATGCGACGTTGATGTCGCGCATCTTCACTAAACGGGGTATTGAGCCATACACTGGCAATTTTGAGCATCATATCTTCACTGATGACTCGACCACCCATAGCCAGTACATTGCTATCATTGTGCAGTCGTGTAACTTCCGCAACGGTGACATCATTTACCAATGCACACCGAATACCATTAACTTTATTGGCAGTTATTGAAGCCCCAATCCCTGTCCCACAAAAGATGATTCCTTTATCGGCACGTCCTTCACTAACAGCTTTGGCCGCCGGATAAATAAAGTCCGAGTAGTCTACACTGTCTTCTCCTTGAGTGCCAAAGTCTTCAATCTCATATCCCCATTCTAAAAGTTTTTGTTTAAGCAATTCTTTATGTGCGACTCCACCATGATCTGCCGCTAATGCTATTTTCATTTTGCCTCCTTCGGAAGCAGATGTTTCAACTTCCTTAAGCCCAATCGGCCCTTCTCGAACTAACACAAGCTTTCCTGCGGTCGCATCAATGATTGTAGATTTAGTTTCTCCGCCGACACCATATACAATAGCATCGATTTTACCTTCAAACACACTTAGAACTTCATCAGTTGTCAATGCAACTTTTTCTCCACTTAGATTTGCGCCGGTCACATATAATGGACCAGTTTTTCGGATGACATTTATCAACCAAGGGTCATCTGGCATACGAATAGCGACGGTGGCATTCCCGTCGCCCAAAACAGCATTTTTCTTGTTAAAAATAAAAGTCATTGCCCCGGGCATCCAACGTTTTATCAGCTTATGATCACGACGTTTCAGACTGGCATACTCACTTATCTGATTCTTTGCACTGACCATAAGGATAAACGGTTTGTTCTCCGGTCGATTTTTAACTTTCGCCAGTTTCGCAATGGCTTCAAGGTTTCCAGCTTTCATCGCCAACCCATAGACAGTATCTGTAGGTAAGGCCACGATTCCCCCTTGATTGAGGATGGAGACAATTTCTGTAACATCTTCTTTTTTCAATATCAATGTTTTCATGTGATTCACCATTTTCATCAATTTATTTTAACATATTTTCGCTGTGTATTTTCATGAAAAAACCAATAGCCCTAAACACCTATTCGAATTTCTTATAGAATACTCCATGTGCCAATTATACATAACCTTTTCTATCGTTGATTCTCGAAGAAAAAACAGGAGTACGTCCTGCTTAGCAATTAAAATAAACAAAGCACATCCGGTCTTTACCGTTGATGTCCTTTCTAAATTCGATTCGAGAGAAAGGAAACCTCAACGCAATTTCACAATGCAATGTTTCTTGTTGATCAAAACCCATTTCAAAAGCCATCATCGAGCGCTCTTTCATTAATAATGGAGCTTGATCCAATAGCTTACGATACAAGTCCAAGCCGTCAGTACCTCCAAACAAAGCAACATGCGGCTCAAAATCGACGACCGAACGTTCAACGATCTCCTCTTTTTTGATATAAGGCGGATTACTGATGCAAATATCCAGTTTGACCTGACGGTCAATCAGCGGTTGTGCCATATCACCCAGAACAAAGTGAACTTCTGTACTTAAGTCTATCGCATTCTTTCTTGCAATACTTAACGCTTCTTCACTGATATCACTTGCCCACACACGGCAACGAGGTTCTTCGGCTTTCAACGTAATCGCCAACGCTCCACTTCCCGTCCCAATATCGGCACAGTCAAGTTCTCCCTGTCCAAACAATTCATCAATGTCCGATAATATATGACCGATCAGCTCTTCCGTTTCTTCCCGTGGAACCAAAACATCCTTGCTAATAGAGAATTTACGACCAAAGAACCATTCATATCCCAATATATGAGCCAAGGGCTCGTGTCGGCAAAGTCGCTCGATGCCAATCAAAAATTCAGATAAAATAATCTCATCAATCTCTTCATCGTCAACAAGATACAGATTCAATTGATGTTGTTCGGTAAGTTCCAGCATTAAACGGCGGGCTAGCATTTCGTTAACTCCCGCCTGTTGACACACAACAATAGCATTCTTAAGTGTCTGACGATAAGTCGCCATATTATTCCCCAGCAAGTTTAGAACGTTGTTCTTCGGCGATAAGAGCATCGACGATTTCTTCCATACGCCCTTCAACGATCCAATCCAGCTTCTGTAAGGTTAAGCCGATGCGATGATCAGTCACCCGGTTTTGAGGATAGTTGTATGTACGGATTTTTTCAGAGCGATCGCCCTTCCCGATTTTCGAACGGCGTTCGATTCCTTTTTCCTCATCTGCTCTGCGCTGATATTCATCGAATACCCGGGCATAGACCATTTTAAGTGCACGATCACGGTTGTCATGTTGTGAACGGCCATCCTGACAGTTAACAGATATTCCGGTCGGAACGTGAGTAATACGTACGGCTGAATCCGTTTTATTAACATGTTGGCCACCAGCTCCAGATGCGCGATGCGTTTCGAAGGTCAAATCTGCCGGATTGATATCAACTTCTTCAACTTCAGTTTCCGGAAGTACCAATACAGTAGCGGTAGAGGTGTGAATTCGACCCTGAGTTTCAGTCTTCGGAACGCGTTGAACTCGATGAGCACCGGATTCAAATTTCATAAACCGATAGACTTCGTCACCTTTGACAATGAATGATATTAACGTGTATCCCCCAGATCCAGCTTCAGTAGCTTCATAGATTTCGACTTTCCATCCACGCGATTCTGCATATCTTGAGTACATACGAAACAAATCTCCCGCAAAGATGTTGCCTTCATCGCCTCCGGCAGCGCCACGAATTTCAAAGATCGCATTTTTATCATCATGTGGATCTCTTGGAATCAACATGACCTCTAGTTTAGAAACTAAATCAGCGATTTGCGGTTCAAGTTCTTCGATTTCCATCTCCGCCATGGCGACCATATCATCGTCTTCATCATGATCAAGCATTTGCTTTGCTTGTTTTAAATGCTCGGTTGCCTGAACAAGCTTGTCAAAAGATTCTACGACTTGGCGTAACTGAGATTGTTCTTTAGCCAGTTTTCCCATTTCTTTAGGGTTTGATAAAATAGCCGGACTCATTAAAAGTTCGTCTAACTCATTGAACCGATTCAGAATCTTCTGGCAACGTGTAAATAATGCTTCCATTCTAACCCTCCAGCGCAATTTCTTGCGTTAAATTTTTCAACCATGTACCTTGACTATAGCGTTTCATACCGATGACTACACGAACAAGTTGCTCACTTTGAACCAACAAGAATACCAAGGCAATGTTTTGAATATTAAATACTCCAACGAGTATAAAAGCCAACGGCAAACCGACCATCCACAGAATTCCGGCATCAAGGAAGGCCAGAAAGCGTGAATCTCCGCCTGCACGAAGCGATGAGAAGATGATGACATTGAACATCCTAAGTGACAATCGCAGACTGAATACCTGTACGATTAGGATTGCTCCACGAATAACTTCGGGATCACTAAGTCCAAACAATCCGACCAGAAAGCGGGCAGAACTGAGGATAGTGACCGAAGTAATGATTGACATTACAAATCCCAAACCGATAAAGTAATTCCCTTTTTTACGAGCTTCCGGTAAATCACCTTTACCTAGCTCCGCTCCAAGCATGGAACTATTAGCATTGTTAATTCCCATAATCACAAACATAAATACATTGGCAATCTGAGTGCCTACATAATAACTGTCCATCGCTTTGGTTCCAAGGGATCCAAAAGCGCGAATGTATAAGGTTCCACCAATCCCAAAGAAAAACTCGTTGATGATCAGGGGGTAGGTACGACGAAACATCTTATTAAACATGACTTTCTTTATGTAGAACATTTCTTTAAATGTTCCGACAAATGACTGTTTACTGGCATATGCGTAAATCAGATGAATCGTAAATCCAGTCAAACTGGCAATCAAAGTAGCGATGGCCGCACCTTGAAGTCCAAGTTGAGGCAATCCGAAATTTCCGAATATCAGTCCGTAATTCAATATCACATTGATTGTCATGGCAATAATACCAATGACCATCGGAACAATCGTTTTTTGAATGGATCGATATGCAAAACTGAACATCATGGTCAGTGCTCCGGGCAGATATGAAAACAGAACAATACTTAAATAGGAGACACTTGCCGTAATGACAGCTGTATCTTTAATATAAAATCGCATAAGGGCGGATCCGAAGAAATATGCAGCCAGCATCCAAGCAATAGAAATCAATGAGATGAGCATCACACCAAAGCCAAAAGATCTTCTTTGGTTAGCGTGGTCTTTGGCACCGTAAAACTGCGCCATATATATACCGGCTCCGGCAGCAGCGCCATAGCCGATGGTCATCATCAGTATTTCGATTTGAGCTGCCGTACCTACGGCAGTCACTTGGTTGATGCGGGCGACCATGATGCTGTCAACAACGCCCATTGCACTGTTGAGCAGTTGTTGCAAGGCCAAGGGAACCGCAATCCACATTACTTTACTTATAAATTCTTTCGGTCCGACGTACTTACGCAAAGTCATCGGAAGTTTCAACATGTTATAGTTCCGGCTTATCTTTCACTTCATGACAGTGGCGGCAACGAGCTTCATAACTCTCAGCAGCACCGACCATAATGATCGGATCATGATAGGATGCAGGCTTATGATTGACCAAACGTTGGGTACGAGTCGCAGGTGCTCCGCATACCGTACAAACCGCGGTCAGTTTTGTGACAAATTCGGCCGTCGTTACCAATTCAGGCATGACTCCGAAAGGTTCAGCGCGAAAATCGGTGTCCAGTCCGGCAGCCATGACGCGTTTACCGGCTTTAGCCAGTTTATTGCATACCGCAATAATGTCACGATCGAAAAACTGTACTTCATCAATAGCGACCACATCAACATCGTTGGTGATGAAGTCCAAAATATCTTTAGCACTCTCAACGACCAATGCATCTACCGATGCTCCGGCATGAGATACGATTTTTGTGTTGCTAAAGCGATTGTCGATGGCTGGTTTAAAAACCAACACTCGTTTTTTCGCAAATTCCAATACTTTGATCCGACGGATCAGTTCTTCTGTTTTCCCCGCAAACATACATCCGGCAATGACTTCCAGATAGCCCGGGCGATATTGATGATACATCATGCGCTTTCACCTCGTTACCATTTTAACCGATTTTAAGCAAAAAAATAAGGGTTGCAACCCTTATTTAATTCCGTATTTTTTATTAAACTTTTCAACGCGTCCGGCTGCTTGCGCAAAACGTTGTTTACCTGTATAAAAAGGATGGCAATTGGAGCAAGTGTCGACACGAATTTCTTTTCTGATCGAACCGCTCTCGAATTGATTACCGCAGGATGTGCAAGTAACCATCACTTTGTTATATACTGGATGAATGCCTTGTTTCATAGTTCATCTCCCCTTCCGCCTTGAATGATCGTCATTCAAAGTAAGTGCATTAGTAGTTTATCACAAGCCTAATGAGATTGCAATAAGCAACATTACACATCAACGATATTAAATCCTGCCGCCTTCTTCAGGCGATTCATCAGAGCCAAACCCATCTCATCTTCCGCAAACGCTTCCGCAAATATAACATCTACACCGATTCGATCAAACTCGCGCAGTACCGCAAATAAATTCGATGCTCCTTGATCCAAACGATGAACACTGCCAATCGAAATTACGTGCGCTCCCTGATATTCTGACTTGGTTTCATCGCTGCACAATACACCGATTAAACCCGATGAAACACTTTTCTCAATTTTTCCTTTAACATAATCAATGATTTTCTCCCTTTCGCCACGTACGATCAGTAAAGGTGCATTGGGAGCATAATGAGTATATTTCATACCGGGTGAACGGGGTTTATCAACTACATCATCCATCATCTTGTCCAATATGACACCGTCTTTCCCAAGCACTTCTTGTAATTGCTCTAAAGTAACTCCACCCGGACGCAAAACTACCGCTACCGGTGAAGATATATCCAATACCGTTGACTCCACTCCGATTCGACTGCGATCAGCGCTGATAATCATATCGACTCGACCATTCATATCTTGTATTACATGCTCGGCCATCGTCGGACTCGGTTTTCCCGATACATTCGCACTCGGGGCTGCGATGGGTACATTCGCCAATTCTATTAGTTTCAATGCGATAGGATGATCCGGCATGCGAATCGCCACCGTATCTAAATGAGCACAGACTTCTAAGGGGACTTTGTCGGAACGTTTGAAGACGAGGGTAAGAGGACCGGGCCAAAAAGCCTTGATCAACCTTTTTGCTCGTAAGTCTAATGGTTCTTTTAATAAATCCTCCATCATCTCAATGGAACACACGTGAACGATCAACGGATTGTCCGATGGACGGCCTTTCGCAAAAAATATCTTATTCACTGCCGTTGAGGATAGGGCATTTGCACCCAAACCATACACGGTTTCCGTAGGTAAAACGACGGTCCCTAAGTTTTGAATAATCTTAGCCGCCCTCATTAATTTCTCAATATCGATATTTTGTTCGTTCAATTCAACGATTTCCGTATTCATAGCCATCACTCACTTCCGACATGTACAACAATATCATATCAACACAAACTTTTCATCCGATATTTCCCAAAGAGACTCGATTGAGATACTTTGAAGCGATTGATTTCAATCGAATCAAGATTTCTTTCGATGTCACTTTCTTATCTTTCCACATATAATTCGGAAAGAAGCGGTTTATGTGCAACGGAATGTCAGGATCAATATCTGCTAACCACATCGCCATTTGTTCCATCTCTTCATCCGAATCATTCTCGCCTTCGATTGCCAGAAACGTGATTTCTACATGCGCAACCTTCGATACTATCATGATCGTGCGTTTCACTGATTCAAAATCACCACTTATTTTATCATAGAACCTTTGGCTGAATCCTTTCAGATCGATGTTATAGGCATCGATCAGCGGTAACAGTTTGCGCAATGGTTCTTCCTCAATTGTCCCATTGGTTACTAACACATTGACCATTCCGGCATTCTTACTCTCAACCGAGCAATCTAGAATATATTCATAGTTTATTAAAGGTTCATTGTATGTAAATGCAATGCCGATGTTTCCATCTTTCTTAAGAGATTTGGATAACTCAACCGCATCACTAACCGACAATTCACGCGTAAAGATTTTCTCATCGGACATTGAAATTGAAAAGTTTTGACAAAAAGGACAACGCAAATTACAGCCAAATCCACCCAAAGATAATATCATACTTCCTGGATGGAAGTATTTTAATGGCTTTTTCTCAATCGGATCTAATGCAATCGATGTGACTCTGCCATAGTTCAAGGGACTAATTTTTCCATTGGCATTTTTCCTCCCACGACAAAATCCTATTTGCCCGTCCTCAAGTTTACATCGATGAAAACAAAGTTTACACTCAGTCATGATGCCTGACAACCTCAAAGCGATACATCTCAACGTGCTCATCCGTTTCGATTCCACCTTTACGCTTTGCGATGAGTACTTGTTGATCGATGGAATCAATACCTTCCAAATCCGGCAGTAAAAGTCCGCGTCTTGACCCCGCAACCACGATGACCCCAAAGCGTTTGACATTTAACTCACTCTTGTTTGATATTTTCTGAGGTTCGGTCAAAATGTCAACCGAAATATCTAAATCCTTCAGTTCAGAAACGGATACCGGATAGAATCGCGGATCTCTTGCGCAAGCCGAAACCGCATTAAACATGATTTCCAATGCCAGATTCTTACGAATAGGTTCTATCGTACCGATACAACCACGTAGGCGGCCTTGACGATGAATGGATACAAATACACCGGAAGATTGTTTCAAAGGTAAACCATTATAGTCATTATCCTCTATCTTCAACATTTCTCTTTTCTTAACGTAATGCTCAATGGTTCTACGTGCCAAGTCCACATAAGGATCTTTCTGTTTTAATATAAATGATGCTACCGCATAACCGACACCAAAAGGACCTTCATACGAAAGTAGTTGAGAAGTATAAGCTTGCTTGTTTAGCACACCGGCTAACACATGCAATCCCAACAATCCGCATTCCCCAGCCTTCTCACACAATTCTTCATCCAACGAATCTAAACTATCAAAGTTCCCAGATGACAGAATATCGGTAATTTTCTTATCAAAAATTGCGCCTTCTTTAATATAACCATAAGGACCATCATGCTTTAACCGATGAGACAAATCACCGCTGGCAATAAAAACTATCTTCTTGCCCGATTTTTCACTGACACTCAGTATATCTCGACCAACCTGCTTATGAGCTTCTTTTGATAATGTCGAAATACCCATAATGACCCAGTGATAAGACCCTTGTTGATGTATAAATTCCATTGGAACCAAAACCCCATGATCAACACCTAAATCACCACTATCATACAATCGGACATGATCATTCACTCCGCGAAGTGAAATCGCAAAATCTTTGTCAATATCGAACGAATAGCTGATTTCCGGATGATTAAAACGCGAAAAATCACCATTCGCCTTTTCGGAAGAACCCACAAAAAAACCATCCCTCAAATAAGGTGCGTGTGGAGAACTGATGATAATGGTGTCCGGTTTGATATCCGCAATGATCTTGGATATCTGATGGTAAGCGTCGATGGTGGATTGGATGTTTCTTTCTTCTCCCCGACCGATTCTCTCAATAGCTATCGGTGGATGGGGGAGTGCAAAGGCAGCGAGCATACTCATAAGCATCCCTCCGAATTCAAATATATTATAACCTCAAAACCAAAAAAAAGATGCACTCTTGTGCATCAGTCAACTTTTATTGAACAATCTCCAACTTTAATTTTATTCATCTTAACCAAAATCTCATAAAACAGAATACTCAATACACCAGGTAACACAATATACAACACTAATATTTTAATAAGTACATCCACAGTGAACCCCATGGTCTGAAAAGTAAGTAAAACACCGACTAAACCACTGGTCCCCATCCCGGCACCAGCCGCAACATTTTCCATTTTAAACACCAACGTTGCCAACGGACCGGTAATCGCGGCTGCTAAGGTCGGTGGAACCCAAATCCATGGATTGCGAATGATATTACTCACCTGCAACATCGATGTCCCCAATCCCTGAGCAATGACTTCACCCGACTTATTATCCTTTCGACTCATTAGCGCAAACCCAACCATCTGAGCACAACAGCCCGCTGTCGCAGCTCCAGCCGCAAGTCCTGAAATTTGTAACATAAGCGCTAACGCAGCACTGGAAATCGGTGCTGTTAAAATCATACCCATTAACACCGAAACAACAATACCCATCACAAAAGGTTGGGCTTTTGTAGCTTCTACGATAACAATCCCCAATCCGGACATTAGCACACCAATTAACTGACCTGCCGAGATCGCCACAAGAAAACCGGCAATCATAGTTACCGTCGGAGTTATGATGATATCCAACGGAGTTTTCTTTGATACAAGTGATCCAGCTTCAATGGCTAATACGACCGAAAGATATGCACCAGCCGGACCGCCATACACTGCACCCAACTGACCGGCAACCATAGAGGCAACCATTACCAAAAAGCGGCGCCTTCAGCTTATAAGCAACCGCAATCGCAATCGCAG
>CAKMJZ010000009.1 GCA_927435855.1 uncultured Erysipelotrichaceae bacterium | reverse complement strand
TCCGTCAAGGGTGAAAAACTTGCCGAACTCCTTAGAATGGAATACGTCGATGCGTTGAAAATCGCTTTGACCCTGATACAGTTGCTGATCGACTAAGATTGAGAAGCGGACGTTGTCCGTATGTTGTTCGGTATACCATAGTTCCATGATTTAGTCCTCCAATACATCGATTGTCTCAATGCTGGTATCCTTAGGGCCGGTAATAAAGCTGCCCTTAGATTTCGCATAATGGATCATTTCGACGATTTCTTTCGTTATTAATTCACCCGGTGCACAAATGGGGATACCCGGGGGATAAGCCATAATTGATTCGCCGCTGACTCTGCCAATGGCATTATCCAGTGAAACATTCACACTAGGCGTATAAAAAGCGTCTCGCGGAGATTTGACGACTTGGGGTTGAATATACTCCTGGGTTAACATACCGGCCGGATCTTTGGCGTACTTACGCTTGATATCGGTCAGTGCACCGAGCAGTCGCTCAACTTTCAAGGCGGTATCACCTACAGAAATAATCGCAAGAATATTTCCTAAATCACCAAATTCGATTTGAATATCATACTCATCTCTTAATATATCGGCAATTTCGATACCGGTCAAGCCGATGTCCCGGGTGAAGATGGACAGTTTGGTTGGATCGACATTGAAAATCGTATCACCATTAATCAATTCTTCGTCAAAGGGAATGTATCCTTTGACCTTACGGATTTCTTCACGGGCATAACGGGTCAAGTCGGATACTTTTTTAAAGACGACCTTCCCTTCCAATGCCAGATGTTTTCTGGCAATGTCTAACGATGCTAATAACAGATATGAACCGCTGGTTGTATGGGTCAGATTGAGCATTGAGCGCACATAACTGGTTTGAACAGGGTCTTTAATGAGTAAGAATGAACTTTGCGTCAGAGAACCGCCGGTTTTGTGCATGCTTACCGCTGCCATATCGGCTCCGGCTGCCATGGCACTGATCGGCAAATCATCCCCAAAGTAGAAATGAGTGCCGTGGGCTTCATCGACCAAAACCTTTACGCCGTAGCGATGCGCAATTTCAACGATTCCCTTTAAGTCACCACAAATGCCATAGTACGTCGGATTATTGATGAAAACAGCTTTGACATCCGGATTTTCCAAAATAGCATTTTCGATATCAATTTTAGACATTCCTAATCCGATACCCAGTTTTTCGTGAATGCCCGGATTGATATACACCGGAATCGCTCCGGTTAAGATAAGCGCATTGATTGCTGAGCGGTGAACATTGCGCGGTAAGATGATTTTATCGCCTTGTTTACAGGCGGACATGACCATCGTCTGTACAGCTGCGGTGGTTCCACCGACAATAAAAAACGCGTGCCCGGCCCCAAAAGCTTCGGCAGCGATTTCTTCGGCTTGAAGGATCACGCCGGTCGGTGAACATAAATAGTCCAGCGGCTTGCGTGAGTTCAGATCATATTGTATAGCTTTATCGCCTAAAAAGTCGCGAAGCAACGGGTTGCCTTTGCCTTGCTTGTGTCCGGGTACATCAAAAGACACGATGCGCTGATTGACTTGTTCACTCAGTGCTTCGACGATCAGCGTGCGATTTTGATCGCGTTTAGTCATTAACGGAATCCTCATAGATATTTGATCCGCTGAATATTTCAATCATTTCTTTATATAGAGCGTTGGTGATTTCACGGCGTACAACCGGTTTCAATTCATCTTTGTCTACATTGTACAAGTAGTTTTGAAGTTCAATATTGTTGACCATCATTTTGGTATGAAAAATGTTAGACTGGTAAACATTGATATCCACGGCATCATAGTTTTTCAGTGTATCTTTATTGATATATTGTTGGATAGAAGTAATCTTGTGATCGATGAAGTGTTTTTTTCGATCGATATCACGGGTAAACCCACGCACACGGTAGTCAATGGTAATGATATCCGAATCAAAGCAGCTGATCAGATAATCCAGGGCGTTTAGCGGTGAAATCGTTCCACAGGTCGAAACATCAATATCTACCCGAAATGTTGAGATTGCATGGTCCGGATGGTATTCCGGATAGGAGTGCACGGTCACATGGCTTTTATCTAAATGAGCGACAAGCGTTTGACTTTCATTAAAAACGCCCATCCCTAAATTGCATGTTGGATCGACGAAATTTTCTTCGATGGGATCTTCGGAAATCAGTACAGTTACACTAGCTCCTTGAGGGTCATAATCTTGCTTTGCTATGTTCAAAACATGTGCACCGATGATATCAGTGACATCACATAAGATTTTGGTAAGACGTTCGGCATTGTATTGTTCGTCAATGTACGCTAAATAGTTCTTACGTTCCTTTTCGCTTTTGGCGAAGTTAACATCATAGATGTTGAAACTCAAGGTTTTAGTAAGGTTATTGAAACCGTACAAAGCAATTTTGCTATTGTTCATCGTAAGCCCTCCTGTTTAATAAAACAAAACATATTATACAGTATTACTAAATAAATGCAATAAATTCAATAAAAAAATCGCATTATTTTCAGCGATTTTCAACAAGCAAATCAGATAATATCTTACCTATACGCACTGACCAGGCACTTTCACTATGAATAGCTTCCGGTATTTCTTGGTATTTCAAACTCATCAACCCTTAGTGTGCCCAAATGGAGGCGATCATTCGATTTGTTTCAATATATGCATTACTTTCATGCGAATCACCCGATTCCTTTAGTCCGACATCCATGTAAACGACATTACCCATTACCGTTGATGACTCAATGAGTTGTGCCATTTCGTTTGGAGCAAACCACAGAGCATTGGACAAACAAGCGATTCTACTAAAAATTTGGGGATAGCGGCACATCGCCACCATGGATATCAAGCCGCCCATGCTTGAACCGGCCATCAAAACCCTTTCTTCAACAGCATATCGCTCTTTGATCCAAGCAAGCAAATCAGTGACAATCCAATCGATGTATTCATTTCCCAATCCACCGGCCGGTCGCGTCAGCCATTCTCTTAAACCGACAACATCTTTGTTGTGAAAAGGGCTGTACTCATCCAATCGACTAAGACCATCACCACAACTGACACCCACGACGATCAATTGTAGATTATAAGTTTCAATGGCTTCCCGCAATTTCCAACTAACCCCAAAGGAAGATCGGTCATCATCGAATAAATTCTGACCGTCATGCATGATCAGACATGGCAACACACTACTTAAACTCTCTGGACGATAAACAAAGACGGCCGCTTCACGGCCGGAAAATGCAAGATTCAGTTTATGTTCTTCCAATTTATAATTCACTATTCACTCGCACTTTTGGTTTTTGATAAACGATATTGTTGGTACAGCGGAGCATAGTCGCTTTTAATGCGATTCCAGACGATCAGACATTCATCTGAAAGCTTCTTTTTCGCATTTTTAAAGTACTCGGTTGCTAATTCAGCACTTTCAAGTGCAGACTCCCCTTGTTTCAAATCGCAGTAAAGAGCTGCTAAAGCAGTTTCAACGTAAGGATTGATAAGAAGTTCAGTATATTTGCTTCGCATTTCTAAAATGAGATTGACCCCTTCCTGATAGCGTTTCAGTTCACGGAAGATATCAACGTTTCTAACAATAACATTAGGTAATGCATTTATATCTTTTTGCAAAATCGCCATTCTTAAGGCTTCTTGAGCAAAATCAAATGCCTTTTGCATGATTCCTGTATTTATAAAATAAGCCGATTGATCCAACAGATTTTTGATCGACTCCTCTTTTTCCAACAGTGATTTTGAAAATTCTGAATCCAACTCGACAGCCAGTTTCAACGGTTGTTTTTCACCGATTTCACTGTACCAGTCCTGTTTGATTTTGATATAACGCTTCCCTTTGTACTCAAACTTCTCCATTTTCATCCTCCACATTCAAACTAACAAAAAAAGCTTTCGCTGATTTGTTAACAGTCATTTTTCTTTTTAAATAGCGTAAATAGAAGTATCTCTACTCATATTATAAAATAGAAAAATATTAATGCAACACATAAATTGCATTCATGATTCGCTAGATTAACTTATGATGATATGTCATTCGATTTATCATCATTTTCATGATAATATTCGTTAAATAGGTTGATAAATGTGACTAATGGTTGTCTTATTGTATGTGTGCATAATTAGGAGTATACTTTGATTAGATAAAACCCCATCAAAAACCATATCACATAGCCATCTTGAGTTAAGACTATCATTGGCTGACAAGTACAAACCCAACAGAGGTTTGTAGAAATGGAGTATTTTATTATGAAAAAGATTAAGAATGCAAAAGATAAAGTCGTTGGCGAAGTAAAGGAAGCGGTTGGAAAAGCAACGAATAATCCGGAATTGGAGTTAAAGGGTAAAATTCAATCCACCAAAGCTGATGTCAATATAAAAACTGAACAAATCAAAGATAAGGTCAAACGTGAAGTAAATAAGGCTTTTGATAAGAAGTAAGTCATTATAATAATCGATTTGCGATTTAAAGAAGCTTAATCATCAACCAGATACTGCGATGGAATTTTAGATTAACAAGATGGTGTTTCGTATATGGCTGTTGGTTTTATCAATGATTACATGTAGACCAATGCCAAGGGCTCTTGGTATGTCGAATATCTTGAAATTATTTCAAGCATATGATCAACATCTTTTTGGGATTTCACAGAAAGGAGATGTTATTATGCGTGGAGGACTAGGTATAGTAGGAACAATTTTAGTTATTTTGTTGATACTTTGGTTATTAAAGATCATTTAGGTCAAAGTAGACATAGATGTGAATTCGATTGTTCATGTTCTAGAACCAAAAAAGACTCGAGTTTATCTCAAGTCTTTTTTGTTTAATTATACGATTGAACTTCTTCTTCTTTATTCAAAAAACGCAACGCCCCCATGGCTAAAGCTGCAAGTTCATCTTCTCCCGGATATACTTTCACCCCGGCAATCCAATCGGTACGATCACTTAGAGTTTTGCATATATATTCATTATATGCCAAGCCACCGGTAAGCAAGATCTGATCGACCTTACCTTCCAAAACTGTAGCCATTGCTCCGATTTCTTTGGCCATCTGATAGATCATGGCATCAATCACCCGCTTGGCCTCATCATCTTCTTGAGCCTGTTGCATGATTTGCTGGACATTGTTGGAACCAAGATAGGAAACAAGTCCGCCACCGCCAACCAAAAGTTTTCGAACTTGGCGGGTATCACCACGGAATTCTTCAACTAAATCCAATACAGCGAAACAACTTAAGCCGCCGCTGCGCTCTGGCGAGAAAGGTCCTTCTCCATCTAGAGCATTATTGACATCGATGACCTGTCCTTTACGGTGAGCTCCAATCGAAATCCCCCCGCCCATATGAGCGACGATCAAATTCAGTTTCGATACATCCTCACCGATTTCCTTGGCATATTGTCTGGCGATTTGCTTTTGATTGAGAGCATGAAATACGCTGCGACGATGAATGGTCTTCATGCCGGAATACCTCGCTAAAACACATAGATCATCGGTTACCGGCGCATCGACAAATACGACCGGCTTATTGTATTTTTCACCCCAGTAATAACCAATACAGTTTCCCACATTAGTCACATGAGTCCCATATTTTTCCGCTAAGATATCATCAATGACTTCCTTAGATACCCAATAAGTGCCCCCAGGTAGCGGCTTGACAACTCCACCCCGAACACAAATACAATCAAGAGATTCAAAAGTGATGTTTTCATCTCTCATCCATTTTTCTATGGCTTCACGTCGGAAATCTTGCTGATCTAGAATTTTATGAAATTGTGCGATTTCCGATGAGTTATGACGGATGGTCGTCGATGCGACCATGACTTCACCTTCAAAGATAGCCGCTTTTGATGATGTCGAACCTAGATTTGTGACAAGTATTTTAAACATAAGAATCCTCCCTGCTTATAGTCCTATTTTATCACAAAAAAGGATGGTTATTGCCATCCTAGTTGTTGATTCAAATAATCTTGAAGATATTTACAATAATCTTTATCCATACCATCGACATCTTTAAGCGGATTTTCGATGCCCAGTTTCTCATATTTGACATTGCCTAAGGTATGGTATGGCAATAGTTCCACTTTTTCGACAAAATTCAGTCCCTTTACTTTCAAAGCTAATTTGTCCATGTGCTCCAATGTATCATTCTCACCTGGGACAATGACATAGCGGATCCACAGTTTGACCCCTTTTTTCTGTGCGATTTCAAGAAACAGCGGTGAAGATGATTCTCTGATTTTCGTCATGCGTTCAAATGACTGTTCATCGACACCTTTAAAATCCAGTAAGATCAGATCGGTGTGATCAAGAATTTCATCGAAGTACTTCGGATTGCCTACACCGGCTGTATCAAGTGTCACATGAATACCGTCGGCTTTGCACATCTTCATAACTTCAAGCAGAAACGCGGATTGAAATAACGGTTCGCCGCCACAGAAAGTTACGCCACCATTATCCTTATAATATGGTTTAAAGCGTCGTAATTTATCGAAAAGTTCCTTTGGCGTCGTTGATGCTCCATTAGTCGGCTCCCACATATCTGGATTATGACAGTACAGACACCGCAACGTACATCCGGATAAAAAGACGACTGTACGGATGCCGGGACCATCCGCCGTTGCGAATGATTCAATTTTTGAAATATAGCCTTTAAATTGACTCATGGAAGGTTCGGGCAATGACTTCACGCTTTTGCGCTTCCGTCAGGCGGGCAAAGTGAACCGCGTATCCCGATACACGAATCGTTAAATGTGGATATTTGTCCGGATGTTCCATCGCGTCGATCAGTTTAGCACGATCAAGTACGTTAACATTCAGATGATGAGCGTTCTGTCCGAAATACCCATCTAAAACACTGACCGTGTTGACGACTTGTTCTTGACGCTCTTTACCTAATGCGGCCGGAATAATGGAGAAGGTATTGGAAATGCCGTCCATACAGTCATCATACGGAAGTTTGGCAACGGAGTTTAACGATGCCAAGGCTCCTGAAACATCACGGCCGTGCATCGGATTTGCTCCTGGTGCAAAAGCTTCTCCTTTTAATCGTCCATCCGGAGTCGATCCAGTCTTTTTGCCGTAAACAACGTTGGAAGTAATGGTTAATACAGATAGTGTGTGCGAAGCGTTGCGAATCAGCTGATGACGCTTGAGATAGGTGCTGAAACGATTGAGGATGTCTACAGCCAAGGCATCGACACGATCATCATCATTGCCAAAGCATGGGAAGTCTCCTTCAATTTCAAAATCGTGAGCTATACCCTGTTCATCACGTATCGGTTTGACCTTTGCATATTTGATGGCGCTGAGCGAATCAGCGACAACCGACAATCCCGCAACCCCAAAGGCCATTAAGCGTTGAACCACCGTATCATGCAGAGCCATCAGACTCTTTTCATAAGCATATTTATCGTGCATATAATGAATCACGTTCATCGTATCGACATACAGTTTTGCGGTACGTTGCATGATTGAGTCGAAGGATGCCATGACCTTATCAAAATCCAACACTTCATCATTCATGATATTAACATCGTCAAACATGCGTTTTCCGTTGATTTCATCAATCCCGCCATTGATTGATAATAGCAAAGCCTTACCTAAATTCGTGCGTGCACCGAAATATTGCATTTGCTTGCCAATGCCCATCGCCGAGACACAACATGCGATCCCATAGTCCTGACTAAACAACGGACGCATGATGTCATCATTTTCATATTGAATCGCACCGGTCTCAATCGACATTTGTGCACAATATCGTTTAAACGATTCTGGCAGATGCCCTGACCACAGGATGGTCATATTCGGTTCAGGTGCTGAGCCCAAATTGGTCAAAGTATGCAGATAGCGAAAGGAGTTTTTTGTGACAAGGGACTTCCCTTTTCCACTCATTCCACCGATGGACTCTGTGACCCACGTCGGATCACCGGCAAAAAGCTCGTCATATTCCGGAGTGCGTAAATGACGTACTAAGCGCAATTTCATGATGAACTGATCAATCATTTCCTGCGCGTCACCTTCATCGATTAATCCGTCATTTAAATCTTTCTCAATATAAATATCAAGGAAAGTTGACGTGCGTCCCAAAGACATGGCTGCACCATTGTTTTCTTTTACTGCTGCCAAATAAGCAAAATACAACCATTGAACAGCTTCTTTAGCGTTGGTGGCTGATTGGGAAATATCAAATCCGTAACCTAGTGCCATCGCTTTAATGTCATCCAGCGCACGGATTTGTTCGCTGACTTCTTCTCTAAGTTGGATATTACTCAAATCATCGAGCTCGATAGCATTCAGATCTGACTTTTTAGCTTGAATCAATCGATCAATTCCATATAAAGCCACGCGGCGGTAATCGCCGATGATCCGTCCTCGCCCATAAGCATCGGGCAATCCGGTCAACAGTCCGGTCGAACGGGCATTTCGCATATCTTTTGTGTAGGCATCAAAAACACCTTGATTATGTGTCTTATGCCATGTTTCAAAGGCCAGATTTAATATCGGTGGCATTTCTCTTCCATATGTTTGTAAAATTGACTCAACAAGACGGATGCCTCCATAAGGGTTGATCACCCGTTTAAGCGGTGCATCACTTTGTAATCCGACGATCACTTCGTCGTCTTGAATTATGTATCCGGGTTTAAAATTATTAACACCGGAAATATTTTCCATATCAATATCTAAAACGCCTAACTTTACTTCTTGTGATAAAAGGTCTACGGATTTATCCCATAAGCGCTGAGTTTTTTCGCTGATTGGGGCTAAGAAACTTTCATCACCTGTATAAGATGTAACGTTTGATTCTATGAAATTTTCGACATCGATCACATCTTTCCAGATGCCGTCATTGAATTTTTGCCATGCTTTCATTTTCATACCTCCTGAGCAATTTTAGTGTATCAGATATCACACACAACTGTTACGGATTTGATTTTTGACAGCGTTTACATTGTAAAGATTTTTTATTATTGTGATTTGCGTCACAAAAAAACCCATCGCTAGGATGGGTTGGACTCACGGCGTCAAGGTTGCACATTTAAACGAGGATACTATGGATATAAAGTTGTCTCGAGTAAATTCAATGATGCCAGTCATCCTGTTTTTATTATACATGATAAATCAGATAACTTGAACTATTTGACACTTATTGACCGGTACGATCATGCCAGCCGCGTGAACGATTGTATTGTCTTAGTAAATTAAAGTCAGATACATTGATATGTTTTGTATAGACTTCAAGATTGCTTTTAAACAAAGACAGTATGACCAAATCAATCACAAACATTTGTGATATTCTCAGTCTTAAAACGTTTAATTTCTCATTGGTACTGTAAATCACAGTGTGCAAAACCAATGCGGATGCTTCGCTTAATGAATTTTTCCGACGATCGGTAATTCCCAGTATGGGTATATTTAACTGCCTACAGGCATTGACAGCCATTTTGATCTCATCAGTTTCTCCGGACTCAGAAATAATGACGACCACATCCTTTTCGGTGCATTGGGTAATCTGGTACAGGGCTGTATGGATATCATAACTGTGATTGACCATCATATTGTAGCGAATCAGATGAGTAGCGAAATATTCACACATATTAGAAGAGCCGCCAACCGCAAAAAAAACGATCCGCTTTGCTTCTTTAAGAAGCTTCACAGCTTCATCCACTTGATATGACAGTTGTTCTGTCATCGTCATTTTCATGACATCGGTATACTGGCTGAACAAACGTTGCATGGTAATTTCGGTGTCTTCATTGGGCTGGATATCCACATCAATTTCCGATGGAGATTGACTTGAAACGCTGATATCCGCAAGAAATGCACGAAAACTGCTGTAACCTAGTTTTTGTGTGAATCGGATGATCGTCGATTGTGAAATGTCCAACTGCTTCCCCAACAGACTGGACGTCATAATTTTCGGATCGATGGGATTGTTACGAATGTATTCGATGATTTTTAACTCGGATTTAGAGCAACGTTGAATCATCGAACTTATTTTGGATTGTAGCATAATATCACTCCTCGCAACTATTATACATGAACCACGCATACTTTATGCATAAAATGAATAAATTAGTAATGATTTTCATTGTGCATGTTGTCCCAGTTTTTATGCATGTTATCATGCAATGTTAGAGGAATCCAAGCTTGGTGTTATAATCCTTCTATAAGGAGGTTCTATATGAAAAAAATGTTCCTCACCTTTTTTGCTTTGATCATGATAGCCGGTTGTTCGACTAAAGCCGTATTTACCCCACTCTACGATTCGCCGGGTTATTTATTGGATAAAGACAAAGTCACACAGCTCAGTGCGGATGTTGCTAATTCGAATAATCAGCTGGCCATCGATATGATCGATATTCTCAAGAAGACTGAAGATAATGTCTTCATTTCCCCTTCCAGTATGATGATTGCTTTAGGTATGACGTTAAATGGAGCGTCGGATAACACACTGGTTGAAATGCTTGAAACTCTGCATATGGCAGGTGTTTCATTGGAAGAATTCAATGATGCTTTGCGGGCTGTCCAGTTAGTCTTGCTTAACCGCCAAGATTCGACATTGAATATGACCAACTCCATCTGGATTCGCGATAGTTTTGAAGAGCGTGTGCTCCCTTCGTTTATCCAACGTAACAAACAATATTATGGAGCGATGGTAGCAGTTGGTGATTTCAATGATTCGCAACTGATTAAGGATGTAAATACATGGGTGGCAGATGCGACCAACAAACGCATTCCAACAGCGATTGACGAACCCATCGATCCTAATACCGTCATGTTTTTAATTAATACGCTCTACTTCAAAGCCGATTGGGCTACCGAGTTTGATAAAGCGGATACTTTCAAACGGATGTTTTATGGAAAAGCCAATAAAGAAGTAGATATGATGTCAGCAGTGTTAACCTTAGGTTACAGTAATGTTGAGGGCAAACAAGTGGTCTTATTGCCATACAAAGATCCTGATTTGACGATGATGGTCATCTTGGATGATAGTGATGGCACTTATACGTCGGATCAATTGATAGAATTGGCTCAACAAGCACGAGATAATCAAAAAAGTGTTTTTCTGAATTTACCGAAAGTACAAATCGAGACCAAAGTTGACGGTAAAAAACTCCTTCAACAATTAGGAATGATCGATGCTTTTGAACCGTATATCGCCGATTTTAGTGAAATGGCAAAGGATGCACTGTTAACCGGACTGCATATCGCCGATGTGACTCAGAAGACTTTCTTAGCCATCGGTGAAAAAGGTACGGAAGCCGCTGCGATGACCAAAGTTGAAATGCGTGATGAGTCCGCACCAATGTTCGATGTAGAGATGATCGTTGATCGTCCATTTACAATTGTTATCCTTGATACCCAACATTCCTTGATTTCGTTTATGGGTTACATTCAAAACCCACAGCCTTAACAGGAGGTATTATGAAAAAAATCATGATTGCATGTTTGGCTGTTGCTCTGGGTGCATGCACCCCGGCCGCAGCGATGAATGTATTAAGCAGTTCTGATGGTCATTTAAAATCAGACGAAGAAGTCTATCGTTTAGATGAGCAATGGCTGAAGAATTATAATGAGTTCGCCTTTGACTTACACCTGCAGCTAATTGATGAAAAAGAGAGTACTTTTTTCTCGCCTGCCAGTATTTTATTGGCCTTGGGTATGACGGCTCAAGGTGCGAATCAAGAAACATTTGATCAAATGTTGAAAGCTTTCAATATGGAAAATTTAAATCAAGTCGAGTTTGCACAACAGATGAAACAGTTTCAGCTGCGCTTACTTACCTACAAATACAATACCCTTAACTTGGGCAATTCGATTTGGATGAGAGAAGGATATGATGAGTTTGTTCGGGATGATTTTCTGAGTATCAACAAGGAATATTACGGAGCCTTTATTGCTGCTTTGGATTTCAATGATCCTGCTTCATCAAAAACTATCAATAATTGGGTAAAAGACAATACCAACGGACTTATTGATAAAATCGTTGAAGAGCAAATCAATCCGATGACCGTCATGTTTTTGATTAATACCGTTTACTTCAAAGCGGATTGGATGGAAACGTTTGACAAGAATTTGTCTCAGAATGATACTTTTTATGCAAAAACTCCGAAGCAAGTGAAGTTTATGAATCAGGATGCTGTCTTCCCTTATGTGGAAACAGATGATTATCAAGCTGTTATGCTTCCATATAAAGAATTCGAATCTTCGATGATCGTCTTCTTACCGAAAGATGGCAAAGACATCACGTTGACCGCTGACCTTTACAAAGAAATCTTCAGTAATATGAACCAACAAATATTAAGTGCCTTCAAAGGTAAGCTGATTCGCTTATCCTTACCAAAAATGGAACTTTCAACTGAAATAAAACTGGTCGAAACGCTTAAGGAATTAGGAATCACGGATGCTTTCGATTCAAGCAAAGCCGATTTTTCGATGATGAGTACTACGGCCTTGCAAGATCAGTTGCATATTGCCAATGTATTGCATAAAGCCGTATTGAAAGTCGATGAAAAAGGCACTGAAGCTGCCGCTGTTACTTCCGTGGAAATGGGCGTGACTTCAATGCCGATGATTGATGCTTCTATGATCGTAAATCGACCGTTCACCGTCATCCTTGCCGATGCTACCGGTGCGGTAATCTTTATGGGTAATGTTCTCGATCCGCAACCGTAACTAATGTTTAATCGAAGCCGCAAGGCTTCTTTTAAATACTTGCAAAGCAGAGTTGAAATCCGGATAAGTTGGAATTTGATGAAACGTAAGACTGCCGGTCACAAAACTGTTGAAACCAACCGGACACTCGATACCTGAAGCACTGTTGCGAACTAAGCGTAAATCCGAGAATATGGGGTAGATTTCGATCTTCTCACCGTTAATCAAGCGTTGAATGGCCATGCCTAGTTCGACCATTGTCCCTGTATCACCAGTAGCTAGTTCAAAGAAGAAAACATTGGCATTTTGAATGTGGCTGTTATCCATTTCAAAAATAGTTTGACTGCTTAAAGGTTTGCTTTGATCCAAAGGTAAATCGATGGGATTGGCTACGAAGTAATCAACCAAGCCTAAGCCAACCTCTCTTAATAAGATTCCTTCAATCATTCTCTGTTTTTGATCCGCTTCACTAAACAGCGGACCGGCATTATAAATATATATCATCTTTATTACCTCAAGACTTTCTGTAGTCCAAATCGTTCGGCTCCATCGATCAGATAAATGATACCGCAATACACATAGCCTGCCTTTTGAAGCATTTGTTGCATCGATTTGTTTTTGCGATGAGTATCGACTTTAATACTGAATACGTTATTCTTTATACAGATTTCATCACATTGTTTCATGGCAATCAAGGCAAGCCCCTCGCCTTTGCGTGACATTTTAACGGCAATGCGGTGAATGACGGCATACGGATCAAGATTGATCCACTCGCCCTCATATATTTTTTCATAGTTGGGATCGGGTTGAAAGCACAAGGCTAACGTTGCCAGAATTTCATTTCCATCCACCAAGACATACGACCAACCTTGTTCTATATCGTATTCAATGCTTTTGGCATTAGGATAACCCTTTTGCCACTGATCGATTCCGGCAGATTTTAATCCGGCAATCGAGTCGTTGATGATGTCCATCACATCCGTGATTTCACTCTTTTCGGTTTTTCTTAACTCCATATTCGCCTCCGCATTTGGCAGTATTGTATCACAAACATGCAACTTAACAAGGAATTTCTGCAAGATAAATCAAAGATTATTCATCATTAATCGTTTGGATGTAAACTATAGTTGGAGGGATGTCTATGTTAAAGAAATTGCTCATCATGTTTGCGGTGTTTGCTTTAGCCGCATGTACTCAATCGCAGAAGGATTTTGCATTGGTTGATACCAAAGGTTACTTATCAAATCCTGATCAAGTCAGTGATTTGGATGAAGAAGCCCTTTTAGCTAATCGTCAGTTTGCTTTGGCTTTGTATCAACAATTACTGAATAATGAAAAGAATGTTTTCTTCTCCCCACTCAGCATCCAACTGGCCTTATCTATGACTGCTAATGGAGCTGCCAACTCAACACTCAAAGAGATGCTTGATGTATTGAGATATGCGGATGTTGAATCGATGAATGAGTTTAGTCGACTGACACAATCCTACTTACTAAATCAGGGAGATTTTTTTTCTATTAATAATTCCATATGGATCAAAGATGCTTATCGTGAAAAAGTCAAACAACCGTTTTTGGATGTTGTCGTAAATCATTTTGGGGCTATGGTCGCCACGTTAGATTTCAGTCAAAACAGTGCTTCGGACACGATTAATCAA
Organism: uncultured Erysipelotrichaceae bacterium; assembly: GCA_927435855.1. Taxonomy (GTDB): domain Bacteria; phylum Bacillota_I; class Bacilli_A; order Erysipelotrichales; family Erysipelotrichaceae; genus UBA2227. The sequence continues at coordinate 5,401 of CAKMJZ010000009.1, read as the reverse complement.
TGGGTCAAGGAAAACACTAATCAGCGCATTAAAGAAATCGTTAAGCCGCCAATCGACCCGTTAACGGTCATGTTTTTGATTAACACTCTTACCTTTCAGGCTAAGTGGGATGTTCCCTTTGATAAGAAGTTGACGAAAAATGATGCCTTTGCCAATCTTGAAGATAAGATTCAATATGTCTTTGGCAGTCGGATATTGCCATATCTTGAGGATGATCGTGTTCAAATGGCTTCATTTCTGACCAAAGATCTAAAGCAGGAAGTGTTGTTCATCCTACCCCGACCCAACGTCAGTCTGACTAGTGCTGACATTAGTGAGTACATGGTTAAACCTATGATTCAATCTTCGGTTTTAGTGCAGCTACCTAAAGTCATGATTAATGCGGAAGCTGAATTGAAAGAAACTTTAGGGAAAATGGGAATGCCTAGTGCATTTTTAGATGACATCGCTGATTTCTCTACTATGGCGATGGATGCAAAAGCGGATGGACTTCATATTTTTTCAGTACTTCATAAGACCTTTTGGATGTTGGATGAAGAAGGAACCGAGGCTGCCGCTGTGACGAAGGTGGAAATGCAAATCAAATCTTCCCCTCAAGGAGATTATTCTTTCATCGTTAACCGACCGTTTACGGTTATTATTAAAGATAAAGAGACCGGTTTGATTCTCTTTATGGGACATATCCTGAATCCTCAACCGTAAAAAAGGGCGAAAGCCCTTTTAAAATTGAATGAATATGCCGGTGAGTGCGGCCATAACGATAATGAGTACCGGATGAATCTTAAATCGTTTTAAAATTACAAATAGAACCAGAAAGAAGCCAATGGCTGGATATTTCAGTTGTGCCTGCCATAAATCAGTTGAATTTGTGATCATTGTAACTTTGATGATTTCCCATGCGGCATAAGCGATCAATGCGGCTACTGCCGGACGGATGCCATAGAATACTTTTAAAAGCAATGGCGAATTTTTAAATTTCTGGATAGCACCGCCAATAATCATCATTAATATCACACCCGGTAAAATTAAGGCTAACGAAGCAATTATACCACCGGCATACGATCCAGCTGTAAATCCGGCATAGGTTGCCATATTGATGCCAATCGGTCCAGGAGTCGATTCGGATATTGCGATCATATCGACGAGCATTGGGGCGGTAAACCAATTGGTTTTGACAGTCAGATTGTATAAAAACGGTAAGGTAGCTAATCCGCCACCGATTGCAACAAATCCGATTTTTAAAAATTCCCAGAAGAGGGTCCAGTAGATCATGCCCATCGTCCTTTCAGTGATTTAATTAGGATTCCGAAAATCGCTGATATAATCACGATATAAACAGGTGAAACGGCGAATATGACAATAGCCACAAAAGCTAAGGTAAAGATAATACCTGAGAACATATCGATGATCCCTTTTTTAAATAAGGTTGTGGCAGTATTGATGATCAGTGCTGCCACCGCAATTCGGATAGCCGCAAATATTTGTGCAACTATCGGAATCAAAAAAGCCTGTTGAAGAAAAGCTGCGATGAGCGTGATGATTAAAATTGAAGGAAATACTTGCCCTAAAGCTGCGCTAAGTGCTCCTTTTTTTCCATAGAGTTGAAAGCCGATCAATGCAGATGTGTTTACAGCAATAATACCTGGCGAAACTTGAGCAATGGCGTATGCGTCCATCATTTGCTCTTCCGTGATCCAGCCTTTGATATCAATAACTTCTTTGCGCAATATTGGGATCATGGCATAGCCACCACCAAAAGTCATTGATCCGATACGTGCAAAGGATATAAATATTTCAATGTTTTTATTCATTTTCAATCAGCCACTCCTTTACTTCTAAAGCTGTATCAAAGGTTAAATCGATGTGAATTTCGGGATGATTTGCTAAGTCTACCATATCCTTGATCCAGGCTACCTTGATGCCGGCACGATTAGCTGCCATGATTCCATAATGTGAATCTTCCAGTATCAGACACTCTTCCTTGCTGACATTCAATGCTTGTTGGGCAAGGTTGAAAATTTCGGGATCCGGTTTGCCATTGGAGGCCATATCACCAAAAATCAGTACGTCAAAATATGAATCGCTGTATTCAGCGATGTAGTCAATGTATTTTCTGGCTAGTGGCTGATAGGTTGAGGTAGCTAAGGCTACAGATATTCCCTTTTGCTTACAGAATTCGAGTAATTCTTTTATCCCTGGTTTAAATTTGACCATACCTTCTTGAGCCATGGCTAGAAATATCTGCTTGCTTGATTCGATGGCTAAGTATACTAGATCCATGGATTTTAAGCGTTTGTATAAATAGTCGAGTTCTTCTTTGCTGCTGATTCCGCAAATGCCCAGTAAATCTTGGTAAGTCAGATGGAATTGATGTTGTTTGACAGCTTTTTGCCAAGCGACAATATAGTTTTTCTCACTGTCGATCAGCGTGCCGTCCATATCAAAAATAACAGCTTTAATCATGAGGATTATCCGCCGCAAACACAATTCCGGCGTCCTTTCGGGCAGCTTCCATGATAGTTGCGACATCTTTTGCCAGCAACAGCCACTCTTTCATTGATTCACGGTCATCTCTAGCAATGCAAGAGAAAAACGCTTCGGCTTCATGGCGCATTGAGTTGGGATAATTGGGTACTGAAAATTCGAATTTTTCACCGTCAACAACAATTTCAATAGCTTTTAGGATGTTGACGGGTCCGGTTGCTTTGATATAACCCTTTTCTCCTTGAATCAAGGTGCGGTTTTCTCCGTGACTGTCCATTCCGTTGATTCCTGAGGCAAATTTATCAGGATATTGCATGATCAGTATTCCGGAATGGTCGATGCCGTTGTGTCCAAGATTAGCTATATAGCGAATATCGGTTGGCATGTCGAATAGTGATACAGTGAAGTATACGTTATAGATGCCTAAATCATACAAAGCACCCCCGGAAAATTGTGTTGATAATATATTGGGATCTTCTCCTTGTAGGTATTGGGAAAATTGGTGTGAATAGTGGCTAAATTCTGTTGAGATGGTCTTAATATCTCCAAGCATGGAAAGGTGTTGTCGAATGATTTCCAACCCAGGTAAATGTAAGGGCACGATTGCTTCAAAAAGCATGCCATTAGAAGTTTTGGTTATTTCGATCAAATCGTCTATTTCCTTGGTATTACTTACCATTGGCTTTTCCGAAATGACATGTTTTCCAGCTAGAAGAGCCTTTTTAGTTTGAGGATAATGTAAGGCATTGGGGGATGCGATATAGATGATATCAACATCGTTATCCAAACATGCTTCCTCTATGGTCAGATACGTTCTTTCACCGGCAAATCTTGAATTAAGTGCTTCGGCTTTCTCGCGGCTCCGCGAAACCGTTCCTAAAAATCGTACCTGGCGGGTTTGTAGTGCTGCCGATATGAATTGATCTGTGATCCAACTGGTCCCTACGACAACAAAATTCATATTTTGACCTCATTTTTTCTTTTTATATAGTAAAATGTGATGCTTGTAGCACTTCCCATGCTATCAATGAAAACGTCAAGTAACGTGCCGGCTCTACCAGGTACGAAGATTTGATGGATTTCATCACTGATGGCATAGCCTACGCACAATAATACCGATAAATATACCTTTTGTGATAATTGGATTTCATAAGTATCTATCGCATAGAATACAAGTATGCCTAATATCAGATAAATCGTGAAGTGTGCGGTTTTTCGGATGATCAATGACAAGATTTCAGCAGGTAGACCTAAGGGCACAAGTAAATCAAACAATGGTTTAAACAGGGATGCACTTAACATTCCTGAATCATTGCCGCTTTGAGCTGAAAGAAAAAAGATGCCTATCATCCATAGAAAAACCAGCGCCCACCGCTGGCGTCGCTTATTCATAAAAGTCCCCCTTTTTCAACTTTTAAGTCTTCTATATTTCTGTCGCTTATGATAACACAAACATATCCAGGATCGAGATCGATCTTTTGCATGCAGGTTTTATCAAAAATGACCTCTTCAAACATGGCTTGAGGGTCACCGGTCAGTTTGATCATGGCTTCCCGTAAAGTCCATTGTTCAAAAGGATTTTCACTCAACTTCAATCGGGCGATGATGCCTGGGTGCAACTCCCGGATTTTTTCGATATCGATGCCCACCGGTTGATCGCCAATGGCACAAATCAAATACTTTCCACTGTGCGAGGATGAGACATATTGGACATTGGATGGCAGATACGGTTTCCCTGAAGAGGTTAATGCGAGTTTTTCTTCGATTCCCATCTTTTTCAGTAGTCTGATTAGGGCTGCCCTTCCCAATCCGCTATGATTGATTTCTTCATTGATTTTAAAAATCGTGCATGTAATCATGGGCTTGCCTCCTTCTTAAACTAGGGATAAGTGTACTATTAGGGTATCACAAATCACGCCATCTGAAAAGAATTGAGGTCTATTTTGATTCGAATAGTTGATCAAGAACGGTTGGAATGAAAATATCTACCAAATGTCCGTCAAATTGAGTGTTCGAACAACGAATCAGTTCAGCTTTGATTTGATCTTTATTCATGGCACTTCGATGGGGTTGATCGTTGCTCATAGCATCGACAGCTTCAGCGATGGATAGCATCCGGGCTCCGATAGGAATTTGATCACCTTTAAGCCCTCGCGGATAACCGCTACCATCAACTTTTTCATGATGATCATAGACGATTTGAGCAACATTGAGATATTCGGCGGTGGTTGATAAAATTCGATAGCCGGTCTCCGTATGGCGTTGCATTTGAACGCGCTCGTTATCGTCTAGTACTTCCGGTTTTTCGAGAATGCGCTGTTCGATCGCGATCTTTCCGATGTCATGCAATTGTGCGGCAAGTTTAAGTTCCACGATTTGATCTCTGTCAAATCCTAAGGCATTCGCAAATAACTCACAGATATGACTGACGTTTAGGATATGGGCTTCTTCTCGAGGACTGCGGTTGAATAAGGATTGGAGCATAACTTTGATCGTTTGATTACGATTGGTCGAGCTTTCTGCGATTTTATTTTGGTACATTCTGTCTTCTGCGGCTTGTAATACTTTCAAAATGGCCTCATGAGGTTCATTTTTGGTGGCAAAGCCAAAAGCTATGGATACAGGTAATCCCATGATGATTGAAGCGGCGGCATTTTTTCTCATACGCAAAATGACTTTCTGTGCTTCTTCTTCACCTACTCCCGGTAGCAATATCGCAAACTCATCTCCCCCCATTCGGGCGATGATTTCGTCGTTTCGACAGCTGTTCTTTATGGCCAGTGCCGCACTTTGTAAGAGTCGGTCCCCTACCGGATGACCAAAACCATCATTGATGACTTTTAGTCCGTTAACATCTCCCATGACCAAGGTGATGGGTAAATTGCGTGGCATATCGAGACGTTTGATTTCTTCTTCG
>CAKMJZ010000008.1 GCA_927435855.1 uncultured Erysipelotrichaceae bacterium | reverse complement strand
GGAAAATCGCTTGAGTTGGGCAAACTGAAATGCAAGCACCACAGTCAATACAAATTGATTCGTCGCAGAAAGCTTTCCCATCATCTTCCATTGACAAAGGTCTTTCGTGTCAAGGACAAGACAGTGGCCGTTACCAATCTGATGACACAAGTGTTTATGGAAAATGTTTCTCAGAGTCCATTTGAAAGTATGGAAACAATCCTTGAAAGTATAGAAGCGGACATTCATATCGTCGACTTGCATGGTGAGGCGACCAGTGAAAAAATCGCATTTGCTTATCATTACAAAAATGTTTTAGGCGGTGTATTCGGTACTCATACCCACGTTCAAACGGCTGATGAGCGCATTATTGATGGATGTGCTTTTATTAGTGATGTCGGAATGACGGGTCCTTATGAAAGCATCATCGGAAGAGATATCGCAGAGGTTTTAACAAGGATCATTCAAAAAACCGCGACGAAATATACGATTGCAGAATCAGAATCTGTTTTCTGTGCTATTTATGTTGAATTCGACGATTTAAACCGGGCGAAAATAGTCGAACGTATCCAACTTAGACCATAACTTTCACTCTTGTTGTGAACGTTTCTTTCTGCTATAATGTCAAAGTGTAAGGAGGTAATCGTTTATGCCAGTAAGAGTAGATAAGGATTTGTGTATCGGTTGCGGTGCATGTATAGGTGTTTGCCCGGTCAGTGCTTTGTCAATGGAAGATGATGGGAAAGCTTTCTGCGACGAATCAATTTGTATTGACTGTGGTGCTTGCATTTCAGTTTGCCCAACTCAAGCGATTTTCCAAGTATAAAAGAGCCAAGCAATGCTTGGTTTTCTTTTCTCGATATATTGTGAAGGAATGTACATGAAAGAAAACAAGAAAGAATGGATTTTGCCTGATTTAAAATCAGCGCAAAAAAGAACAAAGAATGATATACCAATCGAACGATTGGTTTTTGACTTGCCCGATGTCGTACGTGATATGGGTAAGCAAAGGAAATATTACCTTAGAACTTATGGCTGTCAAGCTAACGAGCGAGATGGAGAAACGATTGCCGGTATCTTGCAAGCTATGGGATATACAATGACTACATCAACGGATGATGCAGATTTTATCTTACTAAATACATGTGCTGTGCGAAAAAATGCGGAGGATAAGGTGTTTGGTGAAATTGGGAATTTAAAACATTTGAAATTGACAAATCCGGACTTGATTTTGGGTGTATGCGGGTGCATGCCTCAAGAAGAAGAAGTCGTTGACACAATACTGAAAACGTATCCGCACGTTGATTTGGTTTTTGGCACTCATAACATCCATCGGTTACCTCAACTTTTATATCAGGTGTCCATGAGTAAAGAGCGGACAATCGAAGTTTTTTCTAAAGAAGGGGAAGTCATCGAGAATTTACCCGTTTCGCGATTTGGATCGCACAAAGCCTGGGTCAATATCATGTATGGTTGCGATAAGTTTTGTACTTACTGCATCGTTCCTTATACACGAGGGAAAGAGCGTTCAAGACTGATGGAAGATATTCTTGTCGAAATAGAAGAGTTGAAATCGCGAGGATTCAAGGAAATCACCTTGTTGGGTCAAAATGTCAATGCTTATGGCAAAGATTTAAAGAATCCGGTGAATTTTGCGATGCTATTGAAGAAGGTTGTACTAACCGAAATCCCGCGCATTCGTTTCACCACCAGTCACCCCTGGGATTTCTCGGATGAAATGATTGAAGTCATTGCCAATCATGATAATATTATGCCCTTTATCCACTTACCGGTTCAATCCGGAAATTCAGATATGTTAAGAATTATGGGTCGCAGATATACGATTGAAGAGTATAAGTCACTGTTTGTAAAACTTAAAGAACGAATTACTGACTGTGCATTTTCTACGGATATCATTGTCGGTTTTCCTAATGAAACGGATGAGCAATTCCAACAAACACTGGATATTGTTGACTTTTGTCAGTTTGATAATGCGTATACCTTTATTTATTCACCTCGTGAAGGGACACCGGCCGCAAATATGGCGGATAATGTCAGTAAGGATGTAAAAAAGAAGCGCTTGGCAGCACTCAATGCCAAAGTGGGTCAATATGCTCTTAAAAACAACAAAGCTTACATTGGCAGAACCGTTAAAGTATTGGTGGATGGTCCATCCAAAAAGAATGTAGAGATTTTTAGTGGATATACCGAAACACAGAAGCTTGTAAACTTCAAAGCGGATGGTGTATTATCCGGAGATTTGGTTAATGTTAAAATTACAGATTGTAAGACATGGTTTCTAATCGGCGAGAAAATTTAGCGGATTGTGCTCCGCTTTTCTTTTGGAGTGATTTGGTGTAGAATTGTAAATGCTGTTTAAATAAGCTATAATAAAACCGAAGTTTGGTTTAGGAGGAAATATAATGAATCAAGTTAAAATTTTAGCGTTGGGCGGATTAGATGAAGATGGAAAGAATTGCATGGTCATTGAGATCAACCAACAAATTATCGTTATTGAAGCTGGATTAAAGTATCCGGATATCGACCAATTAGGGATTGAATCCATCATTCCCGATTTTACATACTTAATAGAAAATAAAGACCGCATTGCGGGTATTTTTATTACGCATGGACATGATGATGTCATGTCTGCTTTGCCGTATTTATTGAAAAATACGCAAATCCCGGTATATACGACACCGTTAACGGCTTTAATGATTGAAGATCAGTTGAAAGCTCAAAACATCACCGGAATCAAAGTACACCGTATCAAACGTTTTGGTCAAACCATACTAAACGGAATTAAAGTCAAAACATTTGGAATGACCCATTCGATTGCGGATGGTTACGGTATTGCCATTGAAACGCCGGAAGGTTACATTGTTTATACTTCGGAGTTCATCATTGATTTTGACATTAAAACGGAATCGTTTACTTGTGATATCACTGAGTTTGCCGATATGGGTAAAAAAGGTGTTTTGGCATTGATGACTGAATCGGTGTCGGCGGACCGCGAAGGGTTTACATCGCCTCGTCATCGCATAACCAATGAAATCGAGTCGACCTTTGAAAAAGAGGGCGGTCGGATCATTGTCATGCTTTATGAACAGAATCTTTACCGTTTGATTGAAGTCATTGAACTTGCGAACAAATATGATCGGAAAATCGTTTTTTATAACGATTCTCAGCGTCAGTATCTTAAACATGTTGAGAAGATGGGTTACTATAAAATTCCCGTCGGTTTGGAAGTCGTTAAAGAAAAATATAACAATAAAATGGACAATGTGTTGGTAATCGTTTCGGCCAGTGGTCCTAATGTATTCCGTACGATGCACAAAATTGCTATGAATGAAGACAGTATGATCGAACTTAATCCAGAGGATACCGTGATCATCGCATCACCGGTCGTTCCGGGTACCGAAAGGGAAGCATCGACGATGGAAAATGAAATATATAAGGAAGGCTGTAAGGTTCTTTCCCTTGACCATCGTAAAGTATTGTCAATGCATGGATCGATCGAAGATATAAAAATGCTTATCAACCTATTTAAGCCGAAGTACTATATTCCCATTAAAGGTCAGTATCGTCACTTGGTAAACAATGCTAACATTGCTTTGAACATGGGTTACAATGCAGGTAAAATCGTTGTTTTGGATAATGGTCAGGTCGCTCAGTTTGATGATGGCATTTTAAAACAGACTTCGACTTTGCTTAAACTTGAGGAAGTCATGATCGATGGAAACACTCACTTGGATTCTTCGGGAATGGTGTTAAAAGACCGTGAAACGCTTGCAACAGATGGAGCTTTGGTTGTCGGTGTTGTAGTAAACTTTAAAACGAAAGAAGTTATTGGCGGACCGGATGTCCAATCGCGCGGTGTTATTTACTTGAAAGATGCCGATTACATCGTAAAAGAAGTCGGCAATATTTTAGAGCGTACCATCGTTGATATGGTCAAGGACGGGCGTTATGAAAATATGGCTGCCAGAATGGAAGCAAAAGATAAAATTACCCGCTATATACTTAAAGAGACCGGTAAACGTCCGATGATTTTGCCGGCAATCGTTGAGTTGAATATTCAGGAATAATTAAGGGGGATGTATGGCGAGAAGAAAAAAGTCAGCGGAGAAAATCAGAAATGAAGTATTGATCGTAATTTATGCGATGATTTTGATCATGCTGGTCATTATCTCGTGGTATCAATTGGGTATTGTCGGACGTATTATAAACGGTCTCGTCATCGTATTTTTCGGACAATATCCTTTTATAGTGTACATACTTGTCGTATTAGTATCTGTTTATCTGATATTCAAAAGAAAACTGCCTTGGTTCAGTTTAAAAACACTTATTGGCATGTCACTTGGGTTATTGACTGTTTTACTATATTTGGCTATTCCTGAAGATGTGACCATTACCGGTTTCATCGTTTTCACGGATTTCTTAAAAATGCTTTCTGAAGTTTTTAATATGGAAGTCGTTGCTAATGGTGGTTTGATTGGAGCATTTTTGTTTAGTTTGATATCGTCGATGGTATCACGCAGCGGCACATTGGTCGTTATGATCACATTGTCGCTTATCAGTGCGTATCTGTTAATTGAACCGGCAGTGCTTGTTTCTATCAAAAACAAAATCGGTGTCAAGATTCCAGTAAGTAAGCCTGAGGAAATGCCAATGCCTTCTTCGCGTACGATGAGTGATGCGGTTGCCGACCAAAAGCCGAAAAAGACGATATTTATTAATAGTGACGAAGTGGTGGTACCGCCAAAAATCGCTCAAAAATCGGAACATAAAGTCATTGAGGAAGTTAAAACAAGTTCAGCTGCAACGGTTGTAGGCATAACAAACTATTCTTTACCTAAAATGTCTTTGTTGGATGAAGTAACCATTAAGAAGGGCTCAAGTGCCAATACGACCGCAAGTGTGATCAAGGGGAAACGCTTGATCGAGATTTTAGGTCAGTTTGGTATCAACGCGACATTGGTGGGTACTCATATCGGACCGGCGGTCACAAAGTTTGAAGTCCGTCCGGAGTCTAATGTTAAAATAAGCAAAATCGCTGCCATCCAGGATAATATAAAAATGGAGTTGCAAGCTAAGGATATTCGTATCGAAGCGCCAATTCCTGGTAGAAATGCGGTTGGTGTTGAAGTTCCGAATGTAGAAATGACACCTGTTCGACTGATTGAACTATTAAATTCGATACCTTCGGATAAAATCAATAAAAAATTACTTTTTATTCTGGGTAAGGACTTGATGGGTCGTCCGGTTTATGGTGAGTTGGATAAAATGCCTCACTTACTGGTTGCCGGTGCCACGGGTAGTGGTAAAAGTGTGTGTATCAATTCTATCATTACAACATTACTGATGAGAACAACACCCGATGAAGTTAAGTTATTGCTTATCGATCCTAAGAAAGTGGAGTTTACCAACTTCACTCAGATACCGCATTTGATCGGTCCGGTCATCTCGGATGCTGCCGAAGCATCGCGCTCGTTAAAAGTCATCGTCATGATGATGGAAAACCGTTATGAAGTCTTTTCTAAGGTCGGGGTGCGAAACATCACTGCTTATAATGAGATGGTCCTAGCTAAGCCAAATGAACATTTGGCTGTCATGCCTTGGGTGGTTGTCATAATCGATGAATTAGCGGATTTGATGATTGTTGCCGGAAAAGATGTTGAAGCAAGCATTCAGCGAATCACACAGTTAGCTCGCGCTGCAGGCATTCATCTGATCGTAGCTACCCAACGTCCATCAGTGGATGTCATTACCGGTATTATTAAGTCTAATATTCCATCTCGGATCGCATTTGCGGTTTCCAGTGGTGTTGACTCGCGCACGATTCTTGATCATATCGGAGCTGAACGCTTATTAGGGTATGGTGATATGTTATATGTGCCGATTGGTGAACCGGCTTCCATTCGGATTCAAGGTGTCTTTGTTTCGGATGATGAAGTTAAAAGAGTGGCTGAGGCAGCTAGTGCACAAGGTAAACCTCGCTATGATGATGCCTTTATCCGTCTGGAAGGATTGGATAGAAATGAAGGTTTCGTTAATGCTAGCGATGATCCGCTTTTTGAAGAGGTAAAGGAATACGTAATCTCAACACAGAAGGCATCAACTTCATCGTTACAACGCAGATTTGCCTTGGGATATAACCGGGCAGCACGCATGATCGATGCATTAGAAGAGCAGGGGGTCATCGGTCCTTCTCAAGGAAGCCGACCTCGAGATGTTTACGTTAAAAAAGAAGACTAAAAAAAGGCCGACAATTGCTGTCGGCCTTTGCTTTATCTTCTGTCTCTGGATTCGAGAGTTTCGATGACGACTTTTTGATTGCCGCCCATTTTCTTTAAACGTTGGAATACTTTTGGATCAATATGGGAAGCGACTTCGACTAACGTCGAATTGCGACTTACTTTGATCTTACCGACTAATGCCGGATCTATTCCGCAATACATTTCAGTATTACGTAAAATCTTAGCAGCACTGACGCCTTGACGCTCACCCATGTTTAGAGAGTAACTGCGATATTGACGAGAGGTAGGTTTTTTGATGGTCTTGATTTCAGAGAAACTGTTTTTCGATACTTGTTGCATCAATAGCACTTTCAGCAAATGATCTTTGTCCATTCCGCTTTCGGTAATCATTTTAAAGATTTGCTCGATCGTATCCGGAATCATTTTGTCCGATTGTTGTTCAAGAACTTTCTTGATTTGGTTGAGTTGGATGTGATCCAATTCTTCCTGAGTCGGCAATTCCATCACTTTTGCGGTCAGTTTGTTGAAGCGAACCAGATTATCCCAAGCGCGGCGTTGATTGTTGGACACGATAGTAATCGCTTGTCCTTTAGATCCTGCACGTCCTGTACGTCCGATACGGTGAATATAATATTCGTCATCTTGAGGTAAGTCATAGTTAATAACCATTTCCATGGAGTCAACATCGATACCCCGAGCAGCCACATCGGTAGCAATCAAGAAGCGAATTGTTTGTTTCTTAAACTTATTCATGACAACGGTACGCATTTCTTGTTTCATATCACCATGGATCGCAGCTGCGTCCAAGTGATTTTTCTGAAGTGTTTCTGCCAACTCATCGACCATTTTCTTCGTGTTACAGAAAATCATGGCTTGTGAAGGCTGATACAATGCAATCAACTGCAGAAGTAAATCAACTTTATACGGTTGAGGAACTTCGTATACCATTTGTTCGATGGCATCCAACGTTTTCATTTTCGGTGAAATTGAAATATGTTGGGGACTCTTCATGTAGTTTTCGGTGATGTCCAAAATTGCTTTTGGCATCGTAGCTGAGAATAGTGCAGTCGTACGTGCTTCAGGAATCGATTTCAAGATTTCTTCGATTTCTTCCTTGAAACCCATTTGAAGCATTTCATCAGCTTCATCCAGGACAAGGTAGCTTAAATTTTCAAAACGCAATGTCTTGCGACGGATATGATCTTGAATACGGCCCGGTGTACCGACAATGATGTCTCCGCCTTTTTTTAATTCGCGAATTTGAACGTCGATCGGCTGACCGCCATAGATAGCTACGGTACGGATTCCATCGGAGAACTTCGTAAACTGTCTGAAGTGTTCAACGATTTGCAAAGCCAGCTCACGGGTCGGTGAGAGGATCAGTGCTTGTGGGCGTTTATGATCGGTTGGGACACATTGTGCTAAAATCGGTAATGCAAAGGCAGCCGTTTTGCCGGTGCCGGTTTGACTTTGTCCGATAATGTCCTGACCATTCATCAAGGCCGGAATCGTTTGTTCTTGTATCGCAGTTGCGTCCGTGTAGTTGCAACTTTCAATTGCTCTTAACAGGTTTTGGGGTAGGTTAAATTCAGTAAATTTCATTGATATCTCGCTTTCAAAGCGACCTTTTGGGTCGCTAGGTAGTTTTATTCAAACACCGTGGAATTGTAACACACTTTAACCTGAAAGTCACACATTTTGTTTCATTTTTTTTATGATTTTTCTTTAATATTCGTTTTTTACTTTGATTGACTTTGAAAATGATAGGTTATACAATAGAGAAAGCAGGATAACTGCTACAATGGAGGAAATATGAAAAAATTATTAGTTTTACTTGTTGTTCTCCTTGCGTTAGGATTGGCAGCATGTGCTCCGGCAGTAGATGAAGAGGAAACTTTTGAGTTAGCCTTGATTACTGACCTAGGAACGATTGACGACAAATCCTTTAACCAAGGAGCTTGGGAAGGTTTGAAAAAGTATGCCGAAGAAAAAAACATCGACTACAAATATTACCAACCAACCGATAAAACCACAGATGCATACGTAGCAGCCATCGGATTGGCTGTTGAAAACGGGGCTAAATTGATCGTAACTCCGGGTTTCTTGTTTGAACCAGCTATTTTTAAGGCTCAAGACATGTATCCGGATGTTAAATTCGTATTGTTGGATGGATTTCCGCAAGATGGTACGTATACTGAATTCAGAATCGAAGACAATGTTTATTCAATCTTCTATGCTGAAGAACAAGTTGGTTTCTTAGCTGGCTACGCTGCTGTTAAAGAAGGATTTACAAATCTTGGCTTTATGGGCGGTATGGCAGTTCCGGCAGTTGTTCGTTTTGGATATGGATTTGTACAAGGTGTAAACTTTGCTGCCGCTGAAATGGGTGTCAATGTTACTTTGAAGTATAAATACCTTGGTGGTTTTGGTCCTTCACCGGATTATCAAACCGAAGCTGCTACTTGGTTCCAAGGCGGCGTTGAAGTTATCTTTGCAGCTGCAGGTGGTGCAGGTAACTCTGTCATGGCTGCTGCTGAAGCTAATAATGGTAAGGTCATCGGCGTTGATATCGATCAAAAAGAACAATCTACGACAGTTATCACTTCCGCATTAAAAGGTTTAGGCATTTCTGTTTATGATGCTTTGGCTGATTACTATGCAGGCAGTTTCAAGGGTGGCGAATCTGTATCCTTGGGTGTTGAAGTTGATGGTGTAAGTTTGCCAAGCGATTTCTCACGTTTTACAACATTTAATAAAGCTGCTTATGATGCAATCTTTGCTAAATTGGTAGCCAATACGGATAATATCCGCACTAACATCAAAAAGGATACTGATGTAACATCGGCATCTGAAATCCCAGTAACCAACGTAACAGTTGAAGTTATTGGTTAGTTGAACAGGACCGCTTCGGCGGTCTTTTTTTATGTGCCTGATAAATCGTTTAATTTGGTGCTTTTATAAGGTGCAAACGTTTTCAAGTACTAAAAATTCGTGTATAATCAAGGCAGTACAGGGGTGAGAACATGGAATATGTAATTGAGATGCTAAACATCACAAAGGAGTTTCCCGGTATCATTGCTAATGATGATATTACTTTGCAGGTGCGAAAAGGGGAAATTCATGCTTTGCTTGGTGAAAACGGAGCAGGCAAGTCAACACTGATGAGTGTTTTATTTGGACTTTATATTCCTGAAAAAGGAACGATTAAAGTTCGAGGCAAAGAAGTTAAGATTCACAATCCAAACGATGCCAACGAGTTGGGTATTGGAATGGTTCACCAACATTTTAAACTTGTTCACAATTTTACAGTTTTGGAAAATATCGTATTAGGCGTTGAAACGGTGCAAGGTGGAATATTGCGGATGGAAGATGCCCGGGCGAAAATTGTAAATCTTAGTAAGCAGTACAATCTGCGGATAGAACCGGATTCTATTATCGAAGATATTTCGGTTGGAATGCAACAACGTGTCGAAATACTTAAAATGTTGTATCGTGAAAATGACATTTTGATTTTTGATGAACCAACCGCTGTTTTAACTCCTCAGGAAATCGATGAACTGATGAAAATCATGAAACGTTTGATTGAAGAAGGAAAGTCGATTATCTTTATTACGCATAAACTTAATGAAATCAAAGCGGTAGCTGATCGTGTGTCTGTTTTGAGAAAAGGCAAATACATTGGTACAGTCGATGTTGCGAATACCTCAAAAGAAGAAATGTCAGAAATGATGGTCGGTCGTAAAGTCATATTTGAAATTACTAAGGGTGAAGCGAAAATTGGTGAAAATGTTTTAACTGTTCGAAACTTATCAATTAATTCAAAAGTTCACGGAAAGTCAGCCGTAAACAATGTTTCCTTTGATTTGCGAAAGGGTGAAATTATGTGTGTGGCTGGGATTGAAGGTAACGGTCAGACCGAACTAATCTACGCTTTGACCGGTCTTTTGCCGGTTGACGGTGGTGACATTTATTATAAAGGCGAAGACATTACGAACAAATCGATTCGATACAGAAACAGTCATGGTATCTCCCATATACCTGAGGACCGTCATAAACACGGTTTGGTCTTGGATTATACACTGAGTGAAAACCTTGTTTTGCAAACCTACTTTATGGATGATTTTCAAAGCAAAGGATTTATCAAGTTTAAGTCACGCTTAAAAAACGCGAAAGCCATGATCGAACAGTATGATATTCGCAGCGGAGAGGGTCCGATTACACTTGCGCGCAGCATGTCGGGAGGGAATCAGCAAAAAGCGATTGTCGCCCGTGAAGTTGAGAAAAATCCGGATCTAATCATAGCCGTTCAACCGACGCGCGGACTCGATGTCGGTGCAATCGAATATATTCATACACAATTAATCAAACAAAGAGATATGGGACGAGCAATATTGCTTATATCTCTTGAATTAAGCGAAGTTTTGGGAATTAGCGATCGAGTAATCGTCATGTATGAGGGTGAAATTGTCGGTGAAGTCAATCCAAAAGAAGTGACTCAACAAGAGTTGGGGTTGTATATGTCAGGTTCTAAGAGAGGAGCAGGCTATGAACGTAAAGAAATTGCTAAATAATCGTTCTTTCAAAAGTGTGTCCGCTTCTATCATTGCCATTTTGTTTGGCTTGCTTATTGGCTATATCATCTTGCTTATCAGTAATCCCGCCCAGGCAACCCGTGGATTTATCATCATTTTAAATGGGGGTTTCAATGGAGGGTTGCGCGGAGTTGGCAATACCCTTCACAATGCCATGCCGATTATTTTGACTGGTCTTTCGGTTGGGTTTGCATTCAAAACCGGATTATTTAACATTGGTGCTTCCGGGCAGTTTATCTTAGGGGCCTTTGCAGCAATATATATCGGTGTAAAATGGACATTTATTCCTGTTGGCTACTTGTGGATCGTTGCACTTATCGGGGCGATGATTGCCGGAGGCATTTGGGGTGCAATCGTCGGGGTATTGAAGGCGTTTAGGAATGTAAACGAAGTTATTACTTCGATCATGTTGAATTATGTCGGAATGTATCTTGTCAACTTTTTGGTCGTAAGCACGGTATTTGATTTGACTAGGAATCAGTCCTTGTCACCACTGAACGCTTATTTGCCTAGAGGGGGACTGGATGTACTCTTTCCTTTATCTTCTGCAAATATCGGTATCATCATTGCTATCGTCATTGCAGTAATTATGTATATCATTTTGGAGAAAACAACATTCGGATTTGAACTGAAAGCTGTCGGATATAATCGTGAGGCCAGTCGTTATGCAGGAATCAATGAAAAGAAAAGTATCATCTTTTCAATGATGATTGCCGGTGCATTGGCAGGGTTAGGTGGCGGACTGCTTTATTTGTCGGATATTGGCAAGCATATAGAAGTCGTTGATATTTTAGCGGCTGAAGGGTTCAACGGTATTCCTGTTGCACTTTTGGGTCTTTCTAATCCAATCGGGATCATTTTTTCAGGATTATTCGTCGGTCATATGAATATGGGCGGATTTTATATACAGAGATTGCGGTTTGTGCCTGAAGTCATTAATATGATGATTTCCATAATCATCTATTTCAGTGCGCTATCCTTGGCGTTTAAGTCCTTCATTGAGAATCTTTCAAAAAAGTTGGGAGGTAGAACCAAATGACATTAAGTACGTTCTATTTCTTGGTTCAACAAACCATGTTTTATTCGATACCATTGTTAATCGTTGCTCTGGGTGGCATGTACTCCGAGCGTAGCGGTGTTGTTAATATCGCACTTGAAGGTACGATGGTTATCGGTGCATTTGTCAGTTTGTACTTTATGAATCAGATGCAATCCACGATGTCTGGTCAATTGTTATTGGTGTTATCAATGTTGATCGCCGCGGCTACCGGAATGCTGTTGTCTTTATTCCATGCGTACGCTTCCATCAACATGAAAGCCAATCAAGTCATCAGTGGAACAGCATTGAACTTATTCGCTCCAGCTTTTGCGATTTTTACAGCACGTATGCTGATAGGGGTCCAACAGGTGACCTTTATGAATACCTACAGGATTCCGCTGGTACCTTATTTATCGGATATTCCTGTTCTTGGTGATCTGTTTTTCAAAAACACATACATCACAACTTTCGTTGGATTTGGAATACTTATCATCGCAACCTTTGTTCTTTATAAAACGCGTTTTGGATTACGGCTTCGTGCTTGTGGAGAGCATCCTCAGGCGGCTGATGCAGCTGGTGTCAATGTCAAAAAAATGCGCTATATCGGTGTCTTGATTTCTGGTGCACTGGCAGGGCTTGGCGGTTTAGTACTAATGGTACCGGTTACTACTGCATTTGACGGACAAGTCGGTGGTTACGGATTCTTAGCATTAGCTGTGCTGATTTTCGGTCAATGGCGCCCGGGTCGAATTCTGTTCGCTGCTTTCTTCTTTGGCTTAATGAAAACCATATCGGCAGCTTACACGGGTATTCCGATTCTGCTTGCCTTAGGCATTCCATCGTACATGTTTAAGATGATACCTTATCTGGCAACCATCATCATCTTAACATTCACATCGAAGAAGTCTGCCGCTCCTAGAGCTGCCGGCGAACCTTACGATGCCGGTAAACGTTGATCAGGAAAGCGAAAGCTTTCCTTTTTATTTAAAAAAAGTAACAGCCAAGCTGTTACTTTCGATAGTTTTGAATCATATCATTCTTTAAATCCCAAAGTTTTTGTGATAAGTCAACGTAGTATTTATGTGGAAACGCCAGTCGCTTTACTTCATCCCACATGGTTTCCATCTGCTGCTTACAATAATCAGTGGTTTCAAAGACAGAAGGTACACGATAGACAAGATGACCGTTTACAAATATCGGGACTTGTAAAATCTGATATTCATAGTCGGTGATTGTTTTGCGTTTCCAAGGAGCAATAGGATCAAACAACGTAAATTCCTCGGTTGGTACGACTTCATCCGCAAGCATGACACAATCACCAAGTGCTTTTTGTGTTTCTTTATCAATAAAGCGCACGATTTTTTTAAATCCGGGATTTGTTATCTTCTCGAGATTATCACTTATTTTGATTCTGGGTACGATCTCTTCATCGATTTCTTGTGCTACCAGCTTATATACTCCTCCTAAGACCGGTGTATTTTTTGAAGTAATCAAATTCTCACCTACACCGAATATATCAATTTCGGCTTGTTGATTGATTAAGTCATCTATCAGATATTCATCCAATGAGTTAGATGCGATTATTTTACAATCATGTAATCCGGCATCATCCAACATTTTACGAGCTCTTTTTGATAGGTATGACAAATCACCGGAGTCTAAGCGAATAGCTTTTAAACGATGACCATTAGGTAGCAGATATTCGTGGGCAACTTTGATTGCATTAACGACACCAGACTTTAATGTATCATAGGTATCAACCAAAAGGATACAATTCTCTGGATTGATCTTCGCGTAACTATAGAAAGCGTCATATTCACTGTCATGAGTTTGAATGTAACTGTGAGCGATCGTACCTGATACGGACAAACCATGTTGATAACCGGCTAATGTGTTGGAAGTACCGACTGCTCCGGCGATTACAGCACAACGTGCACCTTCGATAGACGCATCAAATCCTTGAGCTCGTCTTGCTCCAAATTCAATGACAGCTCGACCTTGTGCGGCGTTGACGATCCGGCTGGCTTTGGTAGTTACAAGGGTAGGGTAATTGACACACAACAGAAGAATCGTCTCAATCAACTGTGCTTCAATGACATTCCCTCTGACCGTAACCAATGGTTGATTATTGAAAACGACAGTTCCATCAGGAACAGACCAGATATCAACACTTAATTTGATGTTTCTTAAATATTTCAAGAAATCTTCATCGAAGACTTTTTTGCTTCTTAGATATGCGACTTGATCATCATCAAAAGCAAAATTCTCAATTACCTCAACTAATCTATGTAAACCGTTGAATATCAGATATCCGCCCTGATCAGGTAGGCGTCGGACAAACATATCAAAATAAGCGACTTGTTCATGCCGATTTTCCTTAAAATAGGCATAAGCCATGGAAAATTCATAAAAATCAGTCAGCATAGAAAGTTCATTGATTTTTAGCATACATACTCCTCTACAACATTGATTCCATATTGTTTCATCAGTGTCAAAGCAAATTCATGAAACTCTTTTTTCGGATGATTTGGAGCATCAAAAGTATCAACGGCGTTGGCAACGACCGTAACGATTGAGTCTAGATTGTGTTGATGAATGTAGGCTTGCAACGTTGATGCAAATTGCAATACACATATGTCTGTAACGCATCCGGTAATGACATACTCTCTGAAATTTCCGTTTTCTTTCAACCACTCTTGGAACATGGGCGATAGAAAACCGTTTACACTGTTTTTCTCAATAAACTGCACATCATCTGAATAAGGTTTCAATTCATCAACCCATTCACTTTCAGATGTACCGGCAATACAGTGAGCCGGATATGCTGAAAATTCCTTCGCATCTGCTGGATGATGATCCAAAAATGCAAGAATCGGTGAGCCTGATTGTTTAAAACACTTGATTAATTCAATGATATTAACGATAATGTTTTTGATACTTGCATCCGCCATAGGTCCTTCAACCATAAACCCGTTGACCATATCAATAATGATCAAACAGGAAGAATCATTTAGTTTTTCGTTCATGTTTCTACCTCTATTCGACTTTATTATAGGACCTTTTATTTGCTTTGTATAGTACCCCGCAACTTTGGGAGGGCAACATGAAACGAATCAGAATACACGAAAACCTAAATCTTAGAATAATAAAAACCGGGAAATTCAAAGATATTTCCTTTTCATTTCGCTTTTTGTCAAATACTTCAGAGAAGGACGCTACGATTCGTTCGCTGATTGCCACAATGGCCAGTGATCGTAACGAAAAAGCACCGACAAAAGTGGATATGACCCGTTTATCCGACCAATTGTACGGTAGTTATGTCGATGTACGTAATACCGGATATGGCGCTGCGATTTGTACCGAATTTAAAACGAAAGTTTTAAACGGTCAGTATGTTCATCAGTCATCGATTCTCGAGGGCTTTTTTGAGTGGATGTTGGATATGATCCGCTATTCGCTCATTAATGATGAAACACTGAAAGAAGCGAAGAAAATCATTCGCAGCATTTTGGTGCGTTCCATGGATAATCCGATGCAATTTGCAATGAAGAAAGCCTTTGAAACAGCTGGAAAAGGGTTTCCGCTTGCTGTAAATATTCAAGGATCTTTGGATATACTTGATACAATTTCAACTGAAGACTGTAAATCCTATCTTCAAGACATGATCGAAAATATGCGCCTTGACGTATTTGTCGTTGGCGATGTTGATGAAAATGAAGTTACTGAAATGATAAAGAATAGTTTTCTGTTTCGAAGAAGAGATAATGTCGAGACGATGTATCGGATGGATTTAAATGCTTTTCAATCCGTTGAGTTATCCCGAAAGATGGATCAGTCTAATCTTATTTTGATATATAATCCCCAAGTCTTGCCTACAGATCAAGACTATTGGCCACTTAGGGTAGCAATGACTGCTTTTGGTCAGCTGCCCTCATCGCTTTGCTTTAGTGAAATCCGGGAAAAGCGCAGTCTGTGTTATACCATCGGTGCACAAATGATCACTTTTGATGGAGTGTGTTTCGTTTATACCGGAATCGATGCCAAACAGGCGGATAATGTGGAAAAACTGGTAGACATCCAGCTTGAAACAGTGAAAAACGGTCAACTTAGCGATTCGTTGATTGAAGCAAGTAAAAAGATGATGATCAACTCCATTCGACAGATTGATGATGATTCAAGTGCAATCATCAATTATTACTATCAGATAAGTTTGATTGGACGATACAGTGATAAGGAAGAGATTATTGCGGATATTGATAAGGTTACCGCAAAAGAGATGAGTGAAGTTTTTGCTAAGATGACGAAGATCACAAAATTGCTTTTGAAAGGAGAGGGTGCTCATGAACAAGATATCGAATCAGAGATTTAACGAGACGCTCTACGAGCAAATGTTAAGTAGTGGACTCAGGGTCGTCGTAATCCATAAACCCGGTTACATCGGCTCCAGTGCGCTTCTAGCGACTCCTTTTGGCGGTATGCACACAAAGTTAAAAGACAATGAAGGAAATATCTTTGATATTCTTCCCGGAAGTGCTCACTTTTTAGAACACAAACTTTTTGAAAGCGAAGAAGGGGACATCATGTCAGCCTTTACTGAAGTCGGAGCTTCCGTTAATGCCTTCACTTCCTATGAAGAAACGGTTTACTATTTTTCAACGTCTAATGATATCGATGAGCCACTGAATATGCTTTTGAATTTTGTCGGTGATTTACGTATCAGCGAAGAATCAGTTGAGAAAGAGAAGGGTATTATCATTCAGGAATTGCGCATGTACGCTCAAATGCCAGATTCTCGTCTTGTCAATGAAACGTATCGCTCACTTTTTGTCGAGCATCCCTTTTCAAATGACATTGGCGGATCTGAAGAAAGTGTAAGTTCGATTACCAAAGCGCATTTAGAACTATGTTATCATCTTAATTATCATCCGCAACGAATGTTGCTGGTAGTAGCAACCGGCGAACAGCCTCAGCGGATTTTCGATCTGGTCGAAAAAAATCATGCATCGAAAACTTTTGATAATGTACCGTTGGTTCAATCGCTGCCAATAAACGAACCTAATCATGTTTACCGGAAAAACCACGATTTTACATTGGATGTTCAATCTCTCAAATCGACCATTACATTTAAACTTAATCATTCGATTCAAAGTGAAAGAGAAAGAAAAAAAGCTGAGTGGTCACTACGTTTATTGATGGAAGCAACTTTCAGTCCACTAAATCCGGCTTATCAAGATTGGATGGATGAAGGTGTTATCAGTGATTTCTTCGGCTTTGAAGTTGACTTAGGTGAGGGGTATGGATTACTTATGTTTTACAATGAAACCGATGACAGTACAAAATTTGAGGAATTCTTAGAAAAAGAAATCTCGAATAGTACGATTTCTGATGCAACACTTGAGCAATTGAAGCGACGTTATTTGGGTCAGGCTTTTCGTAGTCTCAATGATTTAGAAGATATGGCGATTTCGTTTATTCGTGCAACATTTGCTAAAGCAGACTTCTTTGAAAGTCTGACTTGGGTAGAAGACATTTCATTAAAAGATATTGAGAATGTTCGTAATCTTATCGATTTAGACAATAAATGTATTGTTTCGATAAAAAAATCAAAAAGTAGCTAACTTGTATTTTTAACCATGTTACACGGCTCTATTTTGTCATTTTTCCACATAAATGACAAAATAGGCGATTTGAAACGTTTTTCTTTTTTTGCGATAATTCTGATTGCAACAAAGGAGGAAAAACATGTTGAACCAAATCGTTTTAGTCGGCCGTGTCATTCAGTTACCGGAAATCAGGGAGACTCCATCGGGAGCCAAAGTTGCCACTTTGCATTTGGAAGTTGACCGCAATTTCAGAAACAGTCATGGAGAGTATGAAAAAGACATCTTTAACGTAACGTTGTGGCGTGGAGTTGCGGAAACAACCATCAGTGTTTGTGAAGTCGGAAGTCTGGTTGGTATCAAAGGACGGATTCAAGCCAATTCTTTTGAAACAAAAGAGCAAAAACCATTTTATTTTTGTGAAGTGATTGCTGAAAAGGTTTCTTTCTTAAATCCCAAATCTTGATTTGGACAAAAACGGTTCATGACCGTTTTTTTTAATGCGACATTTGTGTATAATAAAAGCACAGGTGATGATATGAAACAATACTTAACGCTATGCAGACATGTTTTAGAAAACGGTGCTTACCGAAGTGATCGAACTTCAACTGGAACGATCGGTACTTTTGGTTATCAAATGCGATTTAACCTTGAAGAAGGTTTTCCATTATTGACAACGAAAAAAACACATTTTAAATCTGTTGCTGAGGAATTATTCTGGTTTCTGACCGGCAATACCAACATTCGCCCGTTAGTGCTAAAAGGGGTAAGAATTTGGAATGAATGGCCATATGCCGAATATATTAAGCACTCCGATTATCAAGGCGAATCTTTGAATGAATTTATTGAAAAAATAAAGACGGATGAGAACTTTGCACAAAAATTTGGTAATCTTGGTCCGGTCTACGGTAAACAATGGCGAGACTTTTTTGGTGTCGATCAGATCAAAGATTTAATTGAAAACCTCAAAAACAATCCATACTCACGCAGACATATCGTTAGTGCTTGGAATCCAGCCGAAATCGATCGCATGGCTTTACCGCCGTGTCATGCATTTATGCAGTTTTATGTTAGTGGGGATGGAAAAAAACTATCTTTACAGTTATATCAACGATCCGCAGATGTCTTCTTGGGGGTACCATTCAATATCGCTTCATACGCTCTTTTACTTGTGATGGTAGCGGATGTGTGTGGGTATCAGCCATTTGAATTTGTTCATACCTTTGGCGATGTCCATATTTATAAAGATCATGTAGAACAGGTAAATCTTCAGCTTCAAAGAGAACCAAGAGATTTACCAACCTTGCGAATAGTCAATCATCATGAATCGATTTTTGACTATGTTTGGCAAGATTTTGAGCTTACCGGATATGACCCTCATCCACACATTGCCGGAAAGGTCAGTGTCTGATGATTACGATCATTGTTGCCATCGGCAATAATTATGTAATTGGTAAAGATGGTTGGATGCCATGGAACTTACCGGAAGACTTACGTCATTTCAAGCAGAAAACGCTGAATCATACGGTCGTTATGGGTAGAAAGACGTTTGAGGCGATTGGCAGGCCTTTGCCTAAGCGCAGAAACATCGTTGTCACTCGTGATCCGCGTTGGCATTTCGAAGGGGTTGAAGTCATCGGTGATTTGGAAGTATTTTTGCAAGTAAATCAAAATAGTGATGAGGAAATATTTATAGCCGGAGGTGCACAGATTTATCATGCTGCCTTACCGTTTGCTGATAAAATGATTATCAGCCATATCGACACGGAAATCGATGGAGATACGTATTTCCCTAAATGGGATCGTGCAAAGTACGAATTAGTTGAAACAACTGAATATTCGGATTTTTCCGTGAAAACCTATGAAAAAAAGAAGGGGATTTTATGAAAAAGTTCTGGTTATGGATTAAAATGGGTCTTTACTTGCCCGCAGTTTTTATATCAGCTATTCAAAGCCGAAAACAGCCGTTTAGCGTTCGATTTGAATTAGCGAAAGCGTGGTCAGCCATGCTCATCAGAATGTCCAAAAGTAAACTGGTGGTCGAAGGTGTAAACAATGTACCATTACAAGACGGAATGTTGTTAGTTGTCAATCATCAAGGCTCTCTTGACGGTTTTGTTCTTTTAGCAGCATCCCCGGTTCCCATCAGTGCCGTTGGTAAAATTGAGAGCAAGAAAATACCGTTTATGAATGTTTGGTACAATAACCTTGATGTAATCATGTTTGATCGCAATTCAGTCAAAGATTCTATCGCTATGGTGAACAAACTTACTGAAAGATTAAAAATGGGACATAACATGGTCATATTTCCTGAAGGGACCCGCTCTTATAAGAATACGATGGGTGAATTTAAGGCAGGCGCATTGAAAGCTGGTATAAATGCAAAAGTTCCTATCGTGCCTGTAGTGCTAATCGATTCTTATAAAGCACTGGATGACCCTAAAGCAAAAAAGGTTGTCATCAAGGTACGCTACTTGCAACCCATCCATTTCGAAGAATATCAAGGACAGACGACTCAACAGTTGGCGGACGAAGTTCGCATGCGGATATTGAATGAGTTAGAGAAAGTGTGAATTTATGAGAATCATTGAAATCATCGCAAATAAACGTGATGGTATAGAGCTTAGCGAAGAAGAAATTCAGTATTGGATCACGGGGTTGACTAATGGTGAAATTCCCGATTATCAAAGCAGTTCATTACTGATGGCTATTGTACTAAATGGAATGACAGATATGGAAACGACTCATCTGACCATGGCGATGATGCACAGTGGGGATGTTATGGATTTATCCACGATCGAAGGAATCAAAGTAGACAAACATTCGACCGGTGGAGTAGGGGATAAAACTTCACTTGCACTGGGACCAATGGTTGCGTCTTGTGGCGCAAAAATGGCTAAAATGTCAGGAAGAGGCTTAGGACATACCGGTGGGACCATTGATAAACTAGAGTCGATTCCCGGATTTTCGGTCACGCTGAGTCAATCTGACTTCATCAGTCAGGTCAACCGAATCTCGCTGTCCATCGTAGGTCAAACAGGAACCCTGGTTCCAGCGGATAAGATCCTTTATGCACTACGCGATGTAACCGGCACTGTACCTTCAATTCCGCTCATAGCTTCTTCAATTATGTCAAAAAAACTGGCAGCCGGAGCAAATACGATTTTGCTCGATGTGAAATATGGGGATGGTGCTTTTATGCAAACCCCGGTTCAAGCCGAGAAGTTGGCGAAAGCAATGATTGCGATTGGAGAACTGTCACAGCGTGACACACGCGCCATGATTACGGATATGAATCAGCCATTGGGATTTGCTATCGGTAATGCTTTGGAAGTTAAAGAAGCTATTGCTACCTTAAAGGGAAATGGACCACAAGATTTTACAGAGCTATGTTATCAAGCCGGAACCATCATGTTGGTGCAAGCAAAAGTTTGTACGGATCGCGCGGATGCACGGAAGCGCTTAGAGGATTCTATTGCCAGCGGTGCGGCTTTTGAAAAGTTTAAGGAGTTTGTGGCTGCTCAAGGTGGTGACATTGATTGTATTGACCATCCGGAAAAACTACCGAAATCAAAAAACGTTACGCCATTACTCAATCGTGAAGAGGGTTATATTACTTCGATAAAGGCTACGCAATTAGGTATCAGTGCCATGAAACTTGGTGCAGGGCGTCAAACAAAAGATGATGTCATCAATCCGGCTGTAGGGTTGCTTGTATACAAGAAAATCGGAGATTACGTTAATATTGATGATGTTCTTGTCGATATTCACCACGACAGTGAGTTAAGTGACGAATTTATTCAAGATTTGAGCAGCAGTTTTACGATGGCAAATCAACCGGGACAACCTGTTGAACTTATAGCCAAAATACTGTAATCAACAAAGATATTGACCCCAATATCTTTTTAGTTTATATTGAACATTGTTTGCATGTTATAATAATCGGGGTGATGATATGTTTGAGATAACGATCGATCAGTTTAGCGGACCGTTGGACTTGATGCTGTTTCTGATTAAAGAAAAAAAACTGGATCTGTTTAATTTAGATATCTCCGAACTCACTTCGCAGTATCAAAATTACATCACATCCATGCAAAACATGAATTTAGAAATCGCAAGCGAGTATTTAAGTGAGCTTGCCGGGTTGATTGAGTATAAAAGCAAGAAGCTTCTGCCAAGAGATAAATCTTTGTTAGATGCTGATTATACTGAAGATCCAAAGGAATCACTGGTAAGACGATTGTTGGAATATCAACAATTCAAAGACATCACCGGTGACTTGGAAAAGCGCTATCAGATTCGTCAACAGTTTATAGGGAAACCCTTAAGTCGAAAAGAAGTAGAAGATGTCATGCCTGATATGTTGGTGGAAGGCAGTTCTTATGATTTGATCCGTGCTATGAAAAAGGTGATGATTCGAGTCTCATTACAACAACCTTTTGAAACGAAAATTGCCGCACGGGAATTATCGGTTGATCAACGAATCGATATGCTCAGAAGAATGATCACCCGGTTTCCCGCCTCTTTTGCTTTAGAAGAATGCTTTGTTGACTGTTCTGATATTCAATTGGTTTTAATCACATTTTTAGCTGTTTTGGATATGATAAGAATCGGAGAATTATTGTTTACCGTTGAGGGTGAACAGATCTATTTGATAAGGAGCACGAGCGATGACGGATTTAACGGTAATTATTGAAGGTTTGCTTTTCATTGTCGGTGAACAGGGTTTGTCAATCGAACAATTGGCACAGACCCTTTTATGCAGTGAAGATGAAGTAAATAAAGCGGTCGATCAACTAGCGGTTTTCTATAAGGGATACAATCGCGGAATCCAATGTGTCAATTATGGCGGCCAAGTAAAGTTGCTTACGGCACCGTTTATTCACCCATATGCTCAACAGATGTTGTCTATTCAAAAGACACGACAATTATCTCAATCCGCATTGGAAACACTGGCAATCATCGCTTATAAACAACCAATTACACGCGTAGAAATCGAGGAGATTCGCGGTGTAGGTTGCGATATTATGTTAAGAAAGCTTCAAGCGCTGGATTTGATACGTGAACAAGGCCGCTCAGATGCTCCGGGACGGCCGATATTATATGAAGTTACTCGAGAGTTTATGGATGTATTTCAGTTGATGTCCTTGGATGAATTGCCAAAACTCGAACAAATCGTAAGTGGCAGCTCACAAGAGTTATTTGAATAGAAAGAAGGTAGCAGCATGGATCGATTACAAAAAGTCATTGCTCAGGCCGGTGTGACTTCACGGCGGAAAGCGGAAGAATACATAAGTCAGGGTCGTGTCAGTGTGGACGGTGTTGTTATTACTGAACAGGGTTTTAAAGTACGCAAAGGCGCAATCATTATGGTGGATGGAAAATCGATCATCAGAGAAAACAAAGTGTATTACGTTATTAATAAACCGCGAAAAGTTATTTGCTCTTTAAATGATGAAAAAGACCGTCAAACGGTAGTATCACTGGTTGAAACGCCCTATCGAATATTTCCGGTCGGACGATTGGATTATGATACGACGGGCTGTCTGATATTGACTAATGACGGTGATTTTGCAAACAGTCTGATTCATCCGAGATATCATATTCCAAAGAAATACGAAGTAAAAATCAAAGGAATATTGGCTACCAAAGACATTAAAACGTTAGAAGCCGGCGTTAAGCTTGATGATGGTTCTGTGACAATACCGGCTAAGGTTTGGGTTACAAACAAAGATTTTGACAAGCAAATGACGGATTTTGAATTAACGATCGTTGAAGGACGTAATCGCCAAATCAAACGTATGATGGAAGCTTTGGGATATCAAGTACGAAAACTTCATCGCGTTTCTATCGGTTTTCTTTCAGTTGAAGGATTGGGACAAGGTGATTATCGGATATTGAAACCTTTTGAAGTGAAAAAATTACGCCAGCTAAGTGAAGAGGGAACCCTGATTTAATATGCAACAGTACTTTGTCCATCAGAAATTGGCGATTGATATGGAATTTGATATGACAGTTGAGCAATCACGCCATATTTCTACTGTATTGCGTATGAAAGACGGCAGAATCATCCGACTTGTGGATTCACAATCGTTGGTCTTTTACGGAACGATTCAAGTAAACAAGAACATTGTCAGAGTCAAGGTTACACAACCGATTTTTGAAAAGCGCGAATCAGATGTTAAAATTACCTTGGCCATGGCACTGATTAAAGGAGATCGTTGGGATTGGTTCTTAGAAAAAGCTACAGAGTGCGGTGTTACTAAAATTGTTCCATTTACCAGCTCGCGTTGCATTGTCAAGGAGAAACCGGAAGCGGCAGCTCGTAAACTTGAGCGCTATCGTAAGATAATGACGGAAGCTGCTGAGCAGTCTTATAGGCACAACATACCTGAAATCATTGAAGCGATTCCATTAAAGCAACTGATTGAACATAAATCATCAAGTAATTTCTTGGCTTACGAGAAAGAATTTGACTGTTTTTTAACAAGCATAAGTAGAGATATATCATCGATAACCATTGTGATTGGTCCAGAAGGCGGTTTTACCAGTGAAGAAGCCGACTATCTGACTATCCATGGATTTTCGTCTGTCAGTTTGGGAAGGCGGATTTTACGGGCGGAGACTGCTGCGATTGCGGCGTGTATTATTCTTGATACTTTAGGAGAACGACATGATTAAACATTTGGCCATCGACCGTTGGTTGCGAAAATTTCATCGACAACAGTTGTTGAAAACAAAGGGAGTCAAAGTGGAGATTCAGTGGATGAAAGATGCCTTTAAGAAAGAAGGTTTGCTTTTTTCATGTAAGAATTCTCATGAATTCTTTAAGATGCAAGTCGTCAAAACATCTTTAAGTAACAAGCAAGTTTTAGAGAAAGCGTATGATCAGGTCCGTAACAAGTTGATTGAGATTTGGCCGACCATTGATTATCAGCAGCGCAATCATTTAATGAATATCGAGCTATTTTCGATAAAGGAAGCTTTAGTGAAGTTCGAGTCGCAGACCGGAGTCTGGATCATGATTCCATTTTTTAATGAGTTATTGAATTCTCTATATCATAAAGAGATGGTCGTATTTGAACTTCCACAGTTTTATAGATTGTATAAGCAATATGCTAAGGAATGTGTTGACCCCATTATTTACGGAATCGAGCCGTATCGTGCGGGATTTTGTAACGCTGCATTTGTTTGTTATGATAAAAATCGCTTTGTGCTTTACCTCGATTCGTTGAAAACACTTTATTTGTGCACTCTGAAGGAAACGATTGAATATCCGCTTTATGAGAAAAGTGTAGTAAGTTCAGACATGTTGAATTTGCTTGGAAAATGTCTTATTGAAAATGATGTCACACAGTTTATGGATGTGTGTTCAGCAAACTCACTGATATCTTTAAAAGCAGTCAAGTCTTATAAAAAAATCAAGAATCCCCTGATTTTTACAAATATTACAGATTAATGTATAATACATCAAGGTGATGAAATGAAGACTTTCGCAATAGCTACTTTGGGCTGTAAAGTGAAC
Organism: uncultured Erysipelotrichaceae bacterium; assembly: GCA_927435855.1. Taxonomy (GTDB): domain Bacteria; phylum Bacillota_I; class Bacilli_A; order Erysipelotrichales; family Erysipelotrichaceae; genus UBA2227. The sequence continues at coordinate 28,164 of CAKMJZ010000008.1, read as the reverse complement.
ACATTTGAATCTGAAAGCTATATTGAGAGTCTGAGTGAATCAGGCTATCAACAAGTAGATTTCAAAGAATCTGCTGATATTTATATCATTAATACTTGCTCGGTTACCAATACGGCAGCTTCAAAAAGCCGACAAAAGATCCATCAGGCCATACGTCAAAATTCACATGCGATGATTTGCGTAGTCGGTTGCTATGTTCAAACCAATCAAAATGAATTGAATGAGATCGAGCGTATCGATTTGCTTATCGGAGCAAAACATAAGAGCAAGCTTGTTGAGTATATTCATCAGGGTTATGGAGATGTTGACATTAACGATCAAAGAGATATGTCATTTGAATCTTTACCATTAAAGCATTTTTCACATCAAACTCGCGCTTTCTTAAAAATCCAAGATGGCTGTGATCAGTTTTGTTCTTATTGCATCATACCTTTTGCTAGAGGCAATGAACGCTCGGCTCTAAGTGATGATTTAATAGACATGGCAAAAAGTCTAGTCGGCAGCGGACATAAGGAAATTGTTTTATCCGGAATTCACATTGGTCGCTATGGTAAAGATGGAAATGATGATTTGACTTATTTGTTAAAACGTTTGGTAGACGAAGTAGACGGATTATTGCGGATTCGCTTATCATCAATTGAGATCACTGAAATAACCGAGCAATTGCTTGATTTAATGGCGTCCTCTGAGAAGATCGTTCGACATTTACACATTCCTGTGCAGTCTGGTTGCGATTCGGTATTGAAGCGCATGAACCGTCCTTATACAAGTGGTGAATTCTATGACCGCATTCAAGCGATTCGCCACCGCTTTGAGATGATTTCCATAAGTACGGACATCATTGTCGGATTTGTTGGCGAAAGTGAAGAAGAATTTCAAACGACCGCAAAATTTGCAGATAAGTGCCGTTTTAGTTTCATGCACATCTTTCCATATTCGATGCGTGTTAACACTGCTGCCGCACAATTGATCGGTCATTTGGATACGAACACAAAGAAATCTCGTGCTGCGCAGTTGATTTTAAAATCGAATCAGATGAAAATACGATATGACATGCAATTTGTTAATAAAGAAGTTTCGGTCTTATTTGAATCTTATCAAAACGGTATTGCGATCGGCCATACCGGTGAATACGTTTTAGTCAATGTAATAAGCGATGAATCATTAAACAATCAATGTCATCGTGTTTGGATAACTCATCACAAGCAGGGTCGTAATTACGGAGTTCTTGTGAAGAAAGCGGTGGAGACATGAATTTAAATCAACTGTTTAATAGCGCTCCGGATATTCGAATCGATTCGTTATCTGTTGATTCACGTGTAAAAAATGGAAACGCCTTATTTTTCTGTTTGAAAGGCATGGTTTTTGATGGGCATCAATTTGTAGATCAGGCAATATCCAACGGTGCGGTGGCCATCGTTCACAGTGATCCTTTAACAAAAGTATCTGACAAAGTGGCATATGTACTGGTGGATGATGTTTTGAAAACACTAAATGTCATCGCATCTCGATTCTATGGAAATCCCAGTGTAGCTTTAAAAGTTTTCAGTGTTACCGGAACCAATGGCAAGAGCACCAGTGCAAAACTGCTTCAGTATTTTATTAACGATACGATGCCATGTGGTTACATTGGTACTATTGCTACTGAATATGGAGATGTAAAGGAACAACCGTTTTTGACGACACCAGATGTTATTCCGATGCATCACACCTTAAAGAAAATGGTAGATGCAAAAATGAAGGCTGTAGCAATGGAAGTTTCTTCTCACGGTTTAGAACAGGGTAGGGTACTTAGTGTTGACTTTGATGTAGCCATATTTACAAATCTTACGCATGATCACCTTGATTTTCACGGAAATATGGAGAATTATTTCCAAGCTAAAAAGAAGTTGTTTACGATGTTGAAGAAAACCGGTTTAGCTGTTGTAAATCAGGATGATCCTTTCGGGAAACGTATTATCGCAACTTTTGAGGGTAATCTGGTTACTTATGGTCTGGATCACGAAGCAGACTTCTTTGCGGATAATATTGAACTGTTTCCGGATAAAACGATATTTGATTTGTTTATCCGAAAAGAAAAGAAAATGGTCAAAATTCAAACCAATCTGGTTGCTGTTTTCAATATTTACAACTTGTTGGGGGTGATTGCTTCACTGGTATCCTATGGCATGGATCTTTCAAGAATTGTTAAGTTATGTGAATCCATACCTCAAGTTGATGGGCGAATGGAAATTATCAATGAAGGTCAAAATTTCAATGTTGTTATTGACTATGCCCACACGCCTGATGGGTTTGAAAAGATATTTACTTATGCTCGCTCAATAACACCTGTAAAAAAGAAGATTATCGTCGTATTCGGTTCTGCTGGTCAACGCGATTCTAAAAAACGCAAAGTATTGGGCGAAATCGCTGATCGTTATTGTGATATGATCATTTTGACGGAAGAGGATAATCGAAGTGAGAAAGTTTTGGATATTTGCAGTGAAATTAGTAAGGGAATCACTAAGAATAATTATATTATCATCGAAGATCGCTATGATGCGATACGTCAGTCATTGGAGATTGCCTGCAAAAACGATACGATCTTGATTTTGGGAAAAGGTGATGAGCCATATATGTATCGTGAGTTTGGCAAAGAGGAATGGATCGGAGATCAACTGGCAGTCCAGGAGATCTTGAATACAATCATATTGAACAAGGAGGTATGTACCAATGAATAAATACATTGATCACACATTATTAAAACAGAATGCTACCAAGCAACAAATCATTACTTTATGTGAGGAAGCAAAAACTTATGATTTTGCTTCAGTTTGCGTGAATCCGACCTGGGTCAAAACCTGTGCAGAGCAGTTAGAGGGAAGTGATGTCAAGGTGTGTACTGTCATCGGCTTTCCTTTAGGAGCTAGCACTACTGCGGTAAAGGCTTTTGAAACAAAGAATGCCATTGAAAACGGGGCCACTGAAATCGACATGGTCATCAATATCGGGGCTCTAAAAGATAAACATTTGTCTTTTGTTATGGAAGATATCAAAGCTGTCAAAGTAGCGGCCGGAAAACTTGTTGTTAAAGTCATTATTGAGACATGTCTTTTAAGCGAAGAAGAGAAAGTTTTGGCTTGCGAAGCTGCTCTGAATGCCGGGGCGGATTTCGTTAAAACATCGACCGGATTCTCAACGGCGGGAGCAACTGTTGAAGATGTACGCTTAATGAAATCGGTAGTCGGTGCTAAGGCACTTGTAAAAGCTGCTGGGGGTGTACGGTCGTTTGATGATCTGGTAGCAATGATTGAAGCCGGGGCCGATCGTATCGGAACATCTGCTGGTGTAGCTTTACTTAACAAGCAAACCAATACGCAAACATATTAAGATATACTTGCATTTTAGCGGTTGGTTTTGTATAATAATACTGCTTGCATCAGAGGGGAGGTTGATTATGCCTAGAGTCGTACTCAAAGAGAATGAAGTTTTGGATGATGCGCTGCGTCGTTTTAAACGTCAAGTCTCTCGTAACGGAACCCTTGCTGAGGCTCGCAAAAGAGAGTTTTATGTAAAACCGGGCGTTCGTCGCAAATTAAAATCCGAAGCCGCCAGAAAAGCTCGCAGAAGCAAATAAAGTACTTGAAAAAGTACTTTTTTTATTTTCGTACACAAGCTATACTTAATCTAGAATGGAGTGGATGCATTTGGATTACAAAGAAACGGTCTCACTGTTAGAATTAAATATGGAAGAAACCTCCAATCTTTTCGGTGTCAATGATCGCCATTTGGCAATTTTAGAAAAGAATTATAAAGTAAACTGTTTAGTTCGAGGCCCTCTGATGACGATTTCCGGGGAAAATACTCTTCAAGTAGATGAGTGCAAAAGAACAGTAATATCCGCTATCCGTCTGATCAAAAACAATCAACAGCTTAGCGATCGTGATTTTTACTATATCATCCGCTTAGTTGCACAAAGTCAAGAAAAACGTCTGGAGGCTTTGACTTCTGCTCCTGTAGCCCGCAATTTTGCCGGTAAATTGATTTATCCTAAAACATGGGGCCAGAAAATCTTCATTGATGCAATCAGTCGTAACGATATAACTTTTGCAATAGGTCCTGCCGGAACAGGGAAAACTTATCTTGCGGTGGTTTATGCGGTTGCTTGTTTGAAAAATCAAGAGTATAAGAAAATCATACTTACACGTCCGGCTGTGGAAGCCGGTGAAAATCTTGGTTTTTTACCCGGTGACTTAAAGGAGAAAGTCGATCCTTACTTAAGACCTTTGTATGATGCTTTGCATGATATGCTAGGTGTTGAACAGACGACGAAGATGTTAGAGAAGGGTCAGATTGAAATAGCACCACTGGCCTATATGCGTGGGCGTACGTTGGATAATGCTTTTGTTATTTTGGATGAAGCACAAAATACACTGCCTTCACAAATGAAAATGTTTCTGACTCGTATGGGGTTTAAATCGAAGATCATTGTTACCGGAGATATAACGCAAATTGATTTACGAAGAGATCAACATTCCGGATTGATACAGGCGGTTAATTTATTAAAGTCGATTGATGAGATCGCATTTGTTGAAATGACGATTGCGGATGTCGTCCGTCATCCATTAGTTGCGAAAATACTTGAAAAATATGAAGCAAAGGAGTAAATATGGCAAGAATCTTATTAATTGAAGATGAAGAGAATATCCGTAAGCTGATTGCTTACGATCTTAAAAGCGCAAAACATGAGGTCGTTATGTGTTCAAATGGTGATGATGCGAAGTTTACCGGGTTAAACCAGACGTTTGATTGTATGATCATTGACTGGATGTTGCCGGGTATATCCGGTATTGAACTGGTCAAACTTTTTCGAAAGAACAATAAACAGTCCATTATGATCATGTTGACAGCCAAAGATGATGAAGGGGATATACTTGAGGCATTTGAGGCTGGTGTTGATGACTATATGACCAAACCATTTTCTCCCAGAGAGCTTTTGGCACGGATTGCGGCGCATTTGAAGCGCAATACGAGTAAATCCGATGCACAGTTAGCCTATGAGGATATCCGCCTTGATATGACGCGCAGAGAGGCTTTTATCGTTGATCGTTTGATAGAGCTGACCAAGAAAGAATTTGATCTGCTTGAGTATTTGTTGCGCAATCGAAGGATCGTACTTTCAAGAGATGACATTCTCAATGAAATTTGGAATTTTGACTATGATGGTGATACCCGTATCGTTGATGTTCATATTTTTAAGTTGCGCTTAAAACTAAAAGGGTCAGCGCTGACGATACGTTCTATTCGTAGTATTGGATATGTCCTTGAGAAAAAAGATGAATAAGTACTGGATTCTTTGGTGGTTAATAGCCTATATACTTGCATTTTCATGGGCATTGTTTACAAGCAGTGCTTTACCTATATTCTTATTGTTTGTCTTCAATGCAATATGGCTTTTTCTGTTTTGGCAAAACATCAAAACGAAAATAAGCCGATCAGAATCGTTTCTAACCAGTCAGCTTACCGCATCTACTAAAGATAATGTGTTGAAATCTCAACAGTTGGCTACGTTGATTACTCATATTCCTTCACCGCTGGCTTTAGTTGATATGCAAGGAGAGCTTGTTATTATTAATGACCGCTTTAAGAAGTTATTAACCAGTGATGAACCGGTCATTAATTTTCAAAGTGCTAACTTACCGGTCGATGTGAAATACTTCATTCGTGAATCCTATTTAAATGAACTATCTAATTACAAGACAATTCACTTAAATGGAATTGACTATCAGGCTGTGTCTATTCCTGTTAGAAATTTCAGCCGTTATGGCGGTTGTCTGATTATTTTGCAAGACATCACTCGAGTACTGGAAGGGGAACGCCTTCAAAAACGATTCATTGCGGATGCTTCTCACGAGCTTAAAACACCAATCGCCTCAATTAAAGGCATGGCGGAAATACTGAATCGACCGGAATTTGATGATTTGCAGACTCAGAAAGATTTTTTACGTCAAATAAGCAAAGAGGTTAACCGTTTAGAAACCCTAGTTTCTGATTTATTGTTTATATCTAAAATGAGTTCAAACAAGATGTATTTGGATATCGGTAAAAATGATATCACAGCTGTTATCCGTCAAGCGTTTGATTCAGTGAGATCGGATTTTGTTAAAAAAGGCGTATCTTTTAATTTCACTGATAAAGAGGTTTTTATCGAAACAGACGTTAAGCAAATGTATCAAGTGTTTTCAAATCTTTTAGACAACGCAATTCAATATACAGATTCAGGATTTATAAAAGTTTCAATAGAAAAGGATGAAGATAAGATTAAAATATTCATCACCGATACCGGTACCGGTATCAGTGAAACAGATATTCCTTTCGTTTTTGAACGATTTTACCGTTCAGACTCAGATCGCAGCCGTGAGGGCGGTGGCAGCGGATTGGGGTTAGCAATCGTAAAATCAATCATCAATGCTCATGGTGGCCAGATTTCTGTTTCCAGCCAGCTGCAAGTTGGAACGACATTCACAATTGAGATGCCGATTGTTAACACAAAGTTAACGAATCGTTAATACAATATTTTCATCTGATTGATATAAATACAAAGTAAGGTAGGAACAATTATGAAAATTGATGAACGGCTAAACCAAATCGACGAAACGATTTTGGAAATGGGTTATCGAGTCAAAGGAATGTTTGAACTTTCATTAATAGTACTCGAGTCCGGAGATAAAGAAAAAGCACTCTACATCGTTGAGAGTGATGATTTTATTAATAGTTACAATGAGGAAATCAATAATTTATGTATCAATGTTTTATCGTTGTTACAACCGGTTGCATCCGATTTGCGCAGCGTCGTTTCTGCAATAAAAATCGCCAATGATATGGAGCGCATCGGTGACTATGCCAAGAGTATTGCGCGTTATGTTATAAGAAATGATCGGTTAGACGATGATTTATTACCTGTAGCATTGCAAATCGGGAAGTTGTTTGTTGATTTATATGATAAAACATTAAAAGCACTTAAAGAATCTGACATTAAGATGGCCTATGAAATTCCGGTTATGGATGAGAAAATCGACCAGACCTTTAAAAGTATGGGTGTATATGTAGAAGATTTGATTAAAAACGGTAATCGTTTAGAGCACCCCTTTGCTACAATCAGCATGATGCGTAATATTGAGCGGGCAGGGGATCATGCCAAGAATATTTGTGAGCATTTGATATTTCGCATTAAAGGACAGTTTATTGATTTCGGATAAGAGGCAATGCCTCTTTTTTTATCAAAAAAAGACACTTGCGTGCCTAAATTTCGGTTGGTTTGATATCGTGAGTAACGTGTATATTGACGGAATTCTTGGAAATATTACAAGCATGATCACCGATACGTTCAATCGTACCGAGAATATCCACAAATACGCTTCCACCGACATTGGCGATACAGGTTTGATTAGCCATTCGGTCAAAATGTTTTTGGCGGGCTTTGTATTCCAGTAAGTCTAAGTAATTCTCATCTTCCAGTATGGAAGTATGAAGGTTGAAGTCTTTTTCAAAAAATATTCGTAAGGCACGAGTGAGCATATGATTAACTAAATCATACATCTGATTGATATCTTCGATCGCTTGATCAGAAAGTTTTTCACCGGCATCAAATATCATTTCATAGAATTCTGTAAGGTTTACGGATAAATCACCGATTCTTTCCAGATTCTTAATGATTTGAAGATTGGTCGTATATTCTTCCAAATCATTTTCACTTAGTCCTTCACGGGCTATTAACAACAGATAATCCGTAATTTTCGAATCTAATGAATTTATGATCGTTTCAAGTTGTAATACAGCTTCTAAATCGTTTTTATTGCCTTTAAGCAAGTATTTTCTGGTATCTTCTAGGGCTTCTATCGCAATTTCACCCATTTTCAAGGTAACATTTTTGGAGATTTGAAGAGCAGCGGAAGGTAAACGACTGATGATACTGGTATCCATTGAAGAAATATCTATCTCACGACGATCCGGTTCATCGCCAGGAAGGATTTTGCGTATAAGAATGACCAACCACTTGATGAACGGATAGAAAGCCAAAGTCGCCACAACGTTGAAGATAATGTGAGCAACTGCAATTTGCATCATAGAGTTTAATTCTAGATAATCTGCAAGGAAACGATCGAACTGTATGAACTGTCGAAGCAAAATCATTGCGATGAAAGTACCCAATACATTGAACAAGGTATGAATTCCAGCAGCACGTTTTGCAGCTAAAGAACCACCGAAGGCAGCCATGATGGCTGTAACAGTAGTACCAATATTTGAACCAAAGACAAAGGGTAATGCGGCTTCCAATGACATTCCGCCAGATTCGTAAATTTTCTGCACGATACCGATCATTGCTGAAGAAGACTGAATTATTGATGTCATAACAACACCGCTGAACAGCGCTAAAAAGGGATGAGTTGACATTTCTTTGGTTAAGTCAGTGAACATGGTCACATCTTTTAGTAATTTAAGTTCATCTCCCATGGTTTTTAGACCATAGAACATAATACCGAAACCCAGCACTGTTTGACCTAAATATGAAGTGCGTTTACGTTTAGCGAACAAGATCATCATAGCACCGATAAAAATGATGTGAAGCGCAAAGTTCTCAATTTTTAATCCAATCAAAAAGGCAGTTACGGTAGTACCGATGTTAGCACCCATAATGATGCCCACAGCCTGTTCTAATCTCATTAATCCGGCACGGATAAAGCCGATCGTGATGGCGGTTGTTGCTGAGGAAGATTGTATCAAAACCGTTACAACGCCTCCAACTAGTACTCCCATCCATGCTTTGGATGTATAACGATCAATATAGTCACGTAGTTTATCACCAGCGACATTCTTAAGTCCATCGCCCAAAAACTTGATGCCGAACAAAAACAAACCGAATCCTCCCAAAACTACTTCGATTCGGATGCCGCCTAAGCTTGGAATAATTCCAAGAATACCCATAAAAATTACCTCCCTAATCCCAGAATATTTTAACAGAAATTTAAGAAATTTAATATGATAATTTTCAAACAATGGTCGAACATACTTTAAAAAGGTATAAATATGATATAATACCGTCGGAGGGATTTATCTGAACGTTCAAATTATAAATCAGACAAATCAGCGACATTTTGACAACTATCGCCGCTATGTCAGACCTGTTTTCAAAAAGACTGTCGAAGTATTAAAGAAGAGCGAAACGATCGAGTGTTCGCTTATTTTACTTGACGATGATCAGATTCAGTCAATTAATAATGAATATCGAGGTAAAAACGTACCAACGGATGTAATTAGTTTCGCAGCTGGGGAAGGTGACCAGACATCTGCAGAGAAAGATTATATTGGTGATATTTTCATTAATATGAATGCGATGGAACGTCAAGCATTGACCTACGGACATTCTAAAAAACGTGAATTCTGTTTTCTATTTGCCCATGGCCTTTTGCATTGCTTAGGATTTGACCATTCTAGTGAAAATGATGAACGAACGATGTTCGAGTTACAGGAGTTGATTCTCAATGAAATTGCCCCGCGAAGCATCAAGTAGACTGTTTAATAAGTTTAAAGCGGCCATAGATGGCATAATTGTCGGTTTAAAAACCGATCGCAGTATCCGTTTTCAATGGCTGATTGCCATTGCAGTATTTGCAGTATTCTTTCTTGTAGGCATTGAACTTAGCGATTGGCTTTGGATCATCCTATGTACCGGTATGGTCGTATCCATCGAACATATCAACAGTGCAATCGAGGAGCTCGCGGATTTTGTTGAACCTAAATACAGCGAGCATATAAAGCGAATCAAAGATTTCTCATCAGCAGCCGTTTTTATTTTATCTATTACCAGTGCCATTGTCGGTCTGATCATTTTGCTTAAATATTTATAGAAGGAGAAAGTTATGAAATACCAATTTTTAGTTGATGAGGCTTTTAAAGTCATGAAGAACGCTTATGCGCCTTATTCACATTATCATGTAGGCAGTTGTGTGCTTACCAAAGACGGAAAACAGTTTATCGGTGTCAACATCGAAAACGCATCATATGGTGCTACCAATTGTGGAGAGCGCAGTGCAATTTTCGCAGCCTATTCACATGGATATAGAAAAGACGATATTGAAGCCATCGCAATTGTATCCGATGGAGATAAACTTGCAGGACCCTGTGGCATATGCCGTCAGGTACTTTCAGAATTACTAAATGATCAAACAATCATTTTGTTGTCTAATGGCAAAGATGAAGCGGTGAAAACCATTGATGATTTGTTACCCATGAGATTCACCCAAGAGGATTTAAAATGACCTTTAAATCCGGGTTTATAGCCCTTATTGGCCGTCCAAATGCGGGTAAATCAACTTTGCTCAATACATTGATGCAACAGAAAATTGCGATCGTTTCGGATAAACCGCAAACAACGCGTAATGTTATTCGTGGAATTCGTACTGATGATAACTCGCAAATCATATTTTTGGATACGCCGGGTATTCACAAGCCACAACATGAACTCGGCAGACAAATGAATAAAGGATCCTATACGGCGCTACATGATGTCGATTTGATTTACTATCTTGTCGATGCTACTGAGAAATTTGGTCCGGGCGATGCCTTTGTTATTGAATTGTTAAAATCGACGCAAACACCGGTTTTTCTGATTCTCAATAAAATTGATAAACTTAAAAAGCAAACTATGATTGAATTGTTGACTCAATGGAATGAGAGATACGAGTTTGCTGAAGTCATACCTGTTTCAGCTCTGACGGCCGATAATTCAGCACGATTGATCGAAGTAACTAAAGGTTATCTGTCCGATTCCATGCAATACTATCCTAATGATCAAGTTAGTGATTATCCTGAAGCATTTTTAATGGCTGAAGTCATCCGCGAGAAAGTTTTGCAGCTGACTCATCAGGAAATTCCTCATTCGATCGCCGTATTGATAGAGAATACAGAACAAAGGGAAAATTCGATCGACATAAGAGCAGCAATTCTTGTTGAGCGTGATTCACAAAAAGGAATTATCATCGGTAAAAACGGCAGTATGAAAAATGAAATCAATAAGCGCGCATCCATGGAACTTCGAAACCTTTTGCAAATGAAAGTTCATCTTGAATTATTTGTCAAAGTAGAGACAGATTGGCGCAATCGCACTCGCCAGCTGATAGATTTGGGATATAAACAGGATCCACGAGATGAATGACCGAATAGAAGCTCTGATATTAAGAGTCGACTCGTATAAAGAAGCCGATGGATTATTACAAGTGTTATCTAAAGAACAAGGTAGAATGACAATCTTAGCCAAAGGTATATTGAAGGGTAACAGCAAGAATGCTGCTTCGGTTCAACCCATAACGCATAGTCATATGGTACTTGATATTAAAGATCCTATTTCACTCTTGCACTCAGCGACCATTATAGATTTTTTTCGTCCGATTAAAGAGAATATTACCAATCTCGCTGTGGCTTCTTTAATTGGTGATATTGCCTTACAAGTATCCACTTCGCACCAGCCGGATGATTACCTTTATCAAATTACAAAAGAGTCATTAACTGCTTTAGTGCATTATCCGCCGCTACTAGTCGGCTGTATTTATGTATCACTGATATTGAAGGAAATGGGAATCACACCGATGGTTGATGGCTGTGTTGTTTGCGATGATACCAAAGTAAGTGCAATTTCTATTTCAGAAGGTGGATTTGTTTGTTTGCGTTGCGCAAAAAACGTACCATCAAAAACTTATGATGCTAATTTTTCACGATTATTCAGATACACGGTCAAAGCAGAGTTACAACATTTGAGTGCTTTAGCGAAACAAGGTGAGTACACGTTGGAATTATTGTCAGTTTTCGTTGATTTTTTTAAGGATTACACATCAATTCCTCTTAAAAGTTGGGAATTTTTACGTAAATTGTAATATAATAGATTAGTTAAAAGAGAAAACGTGAGGTACCTATGTCCAAGCAAGAATTTGAAAAAATCGTTAATCATATCAAAGGTTCGGGCTTTGTTTTCCAAGGATCAGAAATCTATGGAGGACTTGCTAACACATGGGATTACGGTCCGCTGGGTGTTGAGCTGAAAGAAAATATTAAAAAAGCCTGGTGGAACAAATTTGTACAATCTCATCCAAACAATGTCGGCATTCAGTCCGCAATTTTAATGAACCCGCAGGTTTGGCAGGCAAGTGGTCACTTAAGCACTTTTACCGATCCGCTAATGGATTGTAAATCATGCAAGACACGTCACCGCGCAGATAAACTTATCGATGAATTTATACATGGTGAAGTACATGCTTCCGTGATGAATAATCAACAGATGAAAGAAGTCATCATCGAAAAGAAAATTCCGTGTCCAAACTGTGGCAGTCATGATTTTACCGACATCCGTCAGTTTAACTTGATGTTCAAGACTTTTCAAGGAGTGCTAGAAGATGCCAGCAGTACGATTTATCTTAGACCGGAAACAGCGCAGGGAATGTTTGTTAACTTTAAGAATGTACAACGATCGATGCGCAAAAAGATACCATTTGGTATCGGCCAGATCGGTAAATCGTTTAGAAATGAAATAACACCGGGTAACTTTATTTTCAGAACCCGTGAGTTTGAGCAGATGGAACTTGAGTTTTTCTGTAAACCTGGTGAGGATTTGACTTGGTATGCCTACTGGCAGAAGTTCTGTATGGATTGGTTAATTGCTTTGGGATTAAAACCAGAAAATCTGCGGATGCGAGAACATGATGCCGAAGAACTGTCTCATTATTCTGTAGCGACTTCAGATATTGAATACTTGTATCCATGGGGTTGGGATGAACTTTGGGGAATTGCCGACCGTACAGATTTTGATTTAACGCAGCATATGAATCATTCGAAGCAAAATATGGAATATTTTGATCCAAACACCAATGAGAAATATATACCTTTCTGTGTCGAACCGGCGGTAGGAGTTGAGCGATTGTTGCTTGCCTTTATTTGTGACAGTTACAAGGAAGAAACAATTAATGAAAATGATACTCGACTGGTTTTAGCGTTAAGTCCGTTTCTTGCTCCGGTTAAAATTGCTATTTTACCGTTGTCAAACAAACTTTCTTCACAGGCAAATGAAGTATATCAAAAGTTGGCCGGTAAGTTTGTATGTGATTATGATGAATCCGGAAGCATAGGTAAACGTTATCGCCGACAGGATGCGATTGGCACACCTTTCTGTATAACCGTCGATTTTGATACTCAAAACGATCAAAGCGTCACAATTCGATATAGGGATACGATGGAACAAAAAAGAGTTTTGATTACCGATATCGAAAAAGAAATTTCTCCTTATCTTGAATTTTAAGCAGGTGATTGAATGCGCCGTTTGAGCGATCAGGAAATTACAGATATTCGTTCTAAAGCAGATATTGGTGATGTAATCAGTCAGTATCTGCCTTTAACACGTCGCGGTCGTAATTTGTGGGCTGTGTGTCCGTTTCATGACGATCATGATCCATCGTTATCCATATCCAAAGATAAACAGATTTATAAATGTTTTGTCTGTGGAGCTGGTGGAAACGTTTTTACTTTTGTGCAAAATATCGAAAAAATCAGTTTTCTTGAGGCTGTTGTCAAAATAGCTAAAGGAGTAGGTGTCAATATTGATGATGCATTGGCACCTTCAGTTGCTGTTGATCCACGAAAAGTAGCTTTGACTCAAATACTAAAAGAATCTATCAACTATTTCAAATACCAGTTAAATGCTTCGGATGGTTTGATGATTAAGAACTACTTATTTAAAAGAGGAATTAATGAATCACTGATTGAAAAATTTGAAGTTGGTTACAATCCTGGCGATGATCAATGCAGTAAGTTTCTTATTGCAAAAGGATACCCACCGGCTGATGTGGTTGCAGCCAATGTCTCGCGTGTTAATGGAAAGCATTTCGGTGACGTGTTTGCCAATCGGGTCGTTTTTCCGATTCATGATGAACATGGAAGTCCGATAGGTTTTACCGCAAGAACGGTTTTAGCCGATGAATCTGCGAAGTACATTAATACTACCGAGACCGAGCTTTATACCAAAGGATTAATCATTTTTAATTATCATCGTGCGCTGCCCGAAGTCAAAAAATCAGAATTTGTAATTGTAACTGAAGGAGTCACAGATGTCTTAGCGTTTTATCGGGCAAACATACGGAATGTCGTAGCTACTTTGGGAACTGCGGCAACACCGGAACAAGTCCGTAAATTAAGACAAATGCATTGGCATGTCGTTATTGGGTACGATGGGGATAATGCCGGTCAAAAAGCTGCATTTCGTTTAGGTGATATGCTGATTAAGGCTAATTGTACGGTTGAAGTACTCAACTACAAGGTACCTATGGATCCGGATGATATCATCAATACCTATGGCGAACAGCATTTGGTCGATATTGTTGAAAATCCGATTCCATGGATGGATTTCTTGTTGGATTATTCTTTGACATTGTATCAATTGGATAATTACAATCAAAAGAAACAGTATGTTCTTGCGATGGGTGCACAAATCAAAAATTTACGTGACGATTTGGATCGCAGACATTTTACCGAGCGGCTGGCTTCCATATCAGGTTATAAATTTGAAGATTTATGGTCAATTGTTTCTTTGAATGTTAAGTCTGAAAAACGGTTTGAACCCTCCGTTGAGGTAAAACCCAAATCGGATTGTTCGAAAGCAGAGTGTGAAATATGTGCCTTAATGATGATTTCTAAAGATGCCGCAATCCGCTTTAGGGATGAATTGGGTTATTTGTCTTCGCCGATAGCAAACCGATGTGCTATATTAATCATAGATACATATCGTACTCAAAATGAAATTGTATTAGCGGATCTGCTGACAAAAGCTAATGATCCTATATTGCACGATTTCATACTTTGGCTATCGGATTGGCCGCTGTTTCCAAAACATGCCAACACTGAATCTCTTAGCGATGCTATGACGAAAGTAAGAATCGATGTTTATGAAGCTAAAATTAAGAAGTTTAAACAAGAGTCAGCGCAACTGATTGATGCGAATAAAAAAGCTGAAATCGCAAACAAGATCATTGACGCTCAACGTGAAATAACTGCTCTGAAGAGGGGCAAAAAGGAGGATTAAAATGGCTATTATTAAATCATTGGATGATCTGAAGAAAGAGTTTTTGGAAAAAAACAAAAAGGGACTCAAGCTTTATGAAAGTGAAGTCATGGATTCGATCGATCATCTGGAGATGGATGATGATGAAGTAACTGCGCTACGCGAGTGGTTTGATGTGCAGACAATTCCTCTTTTTGCAGATGAAGACTTTGAAGAACCTGCGGATTTGACTGAAGAAACAGCGACAACTTCGATTTTAGAGGATGATATTGATTTTCTTGCTGATGATTCTGAAGATGTCGAGGAGATCAACGTCGTTGACCTTGAGCAATATGATGCTCAATTTGGTACCGGACCTAATATCAAAATCAACGATCCGGTAAAAATGTATTTAAAGGAAATCGGCCGTGTAAATTTACTGAATCCGGATGATGAACCAGAGATTGCCCGTCGTATTAAAGATGGCATGGAAGCTGCCCGTCAACTAGAAAAGGCGTATCATGACTATTTCCCTAGAATCCGCAAAGCAGATGGCGAATTTGCGAGAGTCGATATTGATACGATTAAGAATTCTTTGTTGACTACAGTTAAAGATGAAGAGTTGGCTAAAGTCAGGCATTGGATTGGTATTCAATTGGACGGCGATGACTCGAAGAGAGTTTTAATTTCTGCAAACTTACGATTAGTAGTAAGTATTGCCAAAAAATATGTCGGACGAGGAATGCTTTTTCTAGACTTGATTCAAGAGGGTAATATGGGTCTTGTCAAAGCTGTCGAAAAATTCGATCATACCAAAGGGTTTAAGTTCTCGACGTATGCTACTTGGTGGATTCGCCAAGCGATAACCCGTGCTATTGCTGATCAGGCTCGTACGATTCGTATACCGGTTCACATGGTAGAAACCATCAATAAACTGACTCGCGTACAACGGCAGTTGGTTCAGGATTTAGGTCGCGATCCGACAGCTGAAGAAATTGCTGCAAAAATGGATAACATCACCCCGGAAAAAGTTCGCGAGATACAAAAAATCGCTTTGGAACCGGTCTCTTTAGAAACTCCGATCGGTGAAGAAGATGATTCGCATTTGGGTGATTTCATAGAAGATAAGGATGCGTTGTCTCCTGATGAGTTTGCAAATAATCAATTGCTGAAAGATGAAATCAATTTGGTTTTGCAAGGTTTGACGGAAAGGGAAGAAAAAGTATTGCGTCTGCGATTTGGATTATATGATGGCAGAACAAGGACGTTGGAGGAAGTTGGAAAGGAATTCAATGTTACCCGTGAGCGAATTCGTCAAATTGAAGCTAAAGCTTTGCGTAAATTGAAACATCCGACCCGTTCAAAACGATTGAAAGACTTTGTCGACAAAGGCTGATATGCTTTCATTGCGTTTAAAGACAATTGAAAATTTGGTAGAACACGGCAAAATCATTGCGGACATTGGCACCGATCATGCGTTATTGCCGGTTGAGTTAGTTTTAAGCGGCAAAGTTAAAAAGGCTTATGCGGTTGACAATAAGAACGGACCTTTTTTGCGTGCTCAGCAGTACATTAAGGCGAGTGGTTGTGAGACACTGATTGAAGCAACGCTTTCGGATGGTTTATCATCTGTTGCTGAAGATGCAGATTGTTGGATAATTGCTGGCATGGGATATGAAACGGCAACGCAAATTTTAGATCAGCGCCCACAAGTACAAGCCAATCAGCAGTTGATCATTCAGATAAATCACGGGGTAGATGACTTACGTAAATATCTGATGAATAACAAGTGGCAAATTATTGATGAAAGAATTGTTTATGATGCACATTACTATCAGATAATTAAAGCAATTAGAGTAGATTCCGTTGTACGACTCAGAACTGAAGATATTGAATATGGGCCAATGCTTAGAAAAGAAAAAAGCTCTGTATTTACAGAGTATTGGCAATTTCAGATGCAGAAGCTTAAAAAAATAGTAAATCAACTAGATCGTGGAAGTAAACGAGCGCAACAGCTTCAAAAACAAATTAATTCTATAAAGAACATGTTAAACGGGTGATAACACCCGTTTAGTCGTCTAATAATGTATGTATATCTACTTTAGGTAAGACAGCGGGATTGTCAAAATCGTATGTCTTAAGATAATCGATAATTTGCTGAGTAAGTTTGTGTGGGGTCGATGCGCCAGCAGTGACAGCCATTTTCATGTCTTTACGTAAAATGGAAGTATCTAACTGCTCGATGCTTTCTATTTGTATCACTTGTTTAATATTGTGTTCAACAGCGATTTTCGCAAGCATCATCGTATTGTTTGATTTGGGATCACCAACAACGATCAAAGCATCAGCAATCTTAATTTTTTCTACTGCCTCTTGTCTTAAGCGGGTCGCAGCACATACTTCACGTGCGATATGAGCCTGAGGGTATTGCTTAATGATTGCATCTATGATATGCTCAATATCGTTTTTACTCATTGTTGTCTGATTGGTAACAAAGATTTCGGTACGATTGTCAAGACTTGGAATATCTTGGATTTTCTCGATTAAATAGACACCGGAATAACTTTCTAAGACAGCATTGGCTTCAGGATGACCTGATTTGCCGATATAAAAAACCGTCTGATGAGCTAACGATGCTGATTCAATCAGTGCCTGTGTGCTAAGTACATCAGTACATGTTGTATCCATTACGATTAATTGGCGTCTTATGGCTTCCTCTTTGACATTTCTGCTGATTCCATGTGCAGTGAAAATCACTATTCCATCGGTTACTTGATCAAGTAATTCAAGTCTTGAAGATTTGGGATTATCAAGTGTTTTTATACCGTATTTACCTAACGCTTCAACAACAAAGCGATTGTGAACGATTTGACCTAAAATGGTGATTTGTACACCGGGATTTTCTATTGCTGTTTGCTTGGCTAGGCGGATAGCATTGAATACACCTTTACAAAAGCCACGGGGAGCGATGGGAATAACTTCCATTTCGTCACCTCCTGGATGTAGTTTATCATATTTTTTGTATTCCGTATGTAATCAGATTATAATTGAAATGAGGTATTTTTATGAAACTTGAAGCTACGATGACACACCTAAAGGCCATGATGGAAATCAATGGTTTTAGTCAATTGACAGATATTCAACAAGCTGTCATACCATTGGTAAACAAAAGCAGGGATGTTATTGCTACATCCAAAACCGGAACAGGGAAAACCCATGCGTATCTTTTTCCGATATTTGAACGACTCAATCCTGAGTATCAGCATGTTCAGGCGGTGATTACAGCTCCAACCCGGGAACTGGCTACGCAGATTTTCCAATTTGCTCAAAAGATCAGTGTTATATTCCCTGAAATAAGAGTAGAGTTATTTACCGGAGGAGTTGACCGTGCTAGAGTCGTTGCAAAGCTACATACTCAACCCCATTTGGTCATCGGTACTCCGGGACGTTTAAAAGATTTGTTTTTAGATCAAGGGGCGTTGCGTCTTGATACTTCCGCTATATTTGTGGTTGATGAAGCTGATATGGCTTTAGAATATGGCTTCTTGGATGACATCGATATGATTGTTTCACGCATGGGCAAGAAGGTACAAATGTTGGTATTTAGTGCTACGATCCCACAGGCATTGCGTCCTTTTTTACGGAAATATTTAGAGCGACCACAAACGGTTACTGTTGAAAGTGATGAAATTTTCAAACCACGTGTCAATTATGTTCTAGTTCCTGCGAAACACTTAGAATATTCGCAGATGTTATTGAAAATCATTCCAAACTTTCAGCCGTACATTTGTCTGATATTTGCTAATACAAGGGTTGAGGCTGCTTTAACTGCTCAATTGCTTCGTGATGAAGGGATTTCCATTATTGAGTTGCATGGTGATTTGACACCAAGACAAAGACGACAAGCTATGACTCAATTGGAGAATAAAGAACACAGTTACATTGTTGCAACAGACATAGCCTCCCGCGGTCTTGACATATCAGAAGTTACGCATGTGGTATCTTTGGGGTTTCCTAGAGAACTTGAGTTTTTCATTCATCGTAGCGGCCGAACGGGCAGAGCTGGAAAAGAAGGAACATGTTTTACGATTTATAAAGAATCTGACGATACGGCCATCAGACATTTTCAGAAATTAGGTATATCATTTAAACATATGACAATCAGTGCTTCCAAGTGGAGAGAACTTAAGCCGTATGGTCATAAACATAATTTTAAGCGTTCCGAGACTGAACTTGCTATTGCCAAAATCGTAAAGCGAAAGGATGTTAAAGTTAAACCGAATTATAAGAAGAAAATGAATGCGGAAATCGAACTGTTAAAACGCAAGAAGAAACGTGAGTTTATCCAAGGTGAAATCAAAAAGCAGAAGAAAGAGCGCGCAAAGGCTAAGTCTTTGGCTGAAAAGGAAACATCATGATCATTGGCAGTCATGTTTCTTTAAGCGCACCGGATTATTTTCTTGGTTCTGTAATGGAGGCCTTGTCCTACAATGCTAGTGCACTCATGATTTATACCGGTGCTCCGCAAAATACTTTTCGTAAGAATGTATCTGATTTTAGAATTGATGAAGCTAGAAGATTATTGTCTGAAGCAGGTATATCTGATTACTCCGTAATAGTGCATGCCCCGTATATCATAAACCTGGCAAATACGACTAAGCCCGAAACCTTTGAGTTAGCTGTTGATTTTCTTAAGCAGGAGATTGATCGAACACGAAGCATTGGAGCCAAAGTCATCGTTTTGCATCCAGGATCACATGTCAATGCCGGTGAAGAAATTGGTCTGGAGAGAATAATCGAAGGCTTAAATTTGGCGTTGGTAGATAATGATGACATTGAAATCGCATTGGAAACAATGGCAGGCAAGGGCAGTGAGTTGGGATACAAGTTTGAGCATTTGGCTTATATAAAAAACTCTGTCATTAAATCAAACTTAATCAAAGTCTGTATGGATACATGTCATATGAGCGATGCAGGGTACGATGTATTTGAATTTGATCGATTATTAGATGAGTTTGAGCTTGTCGTTGGTTTAGAACACTTAAGGGTCATTCATTTAAATGATTCTAAAAATTTGCCTGGAGCTCGCAAGGACCGTCATGCAAATTTAGGGTATGGTGAATTAGGTTTTGATTTCTTACATAAAGTAGCTTCACATCCGCGTTTGGCCTTGGTCCCAAAGATTTTGGAGACACCGTATGTAAATGATCAGCCGCCTTATTGCCAAGAAATCAAAATGCTTCGCAGCGGAATTTTTGATGATTGGTTATCAACTTAGAAATATTGTTCATTTTTGTATATGAAAAAAACCATTTTCATGGTTGTTTAATTGATATCATAGCTATTATTGTCTCTTTCAATGTTTCTACGAGATATTGTTGAGGGACTTTTTTTATGAGTTTCCCTTTTGTAAACAGCAAAGCTTCATCTTTACCTCCGGCAATCCCGATATCTGCTCTTGAAGCTTCTTGTGGTCCGTTGACAGCACATCCCATGATGGCAACAGTGATGTTACTTTTGATATCAGCTAGAAATGTTTCAATTTCTTTTACGACTGGGATCATGTCATATTGTAGCCTACCGCATGTCGGACAGCTGATCAAGTCAGGAACGTCGCTTATCAAATCGAAACTGCGAAGTAATTGCTTTGCTATCTTGATTTCTTCGATTGGTTCATCACTTACAGAAATACGGATCGTATCCCCAATATCGTCCGCAAATAATGCGCCTAAAGCAGCTGACGATTTGATAGCACTGTAAATAACTGTACCTGCTTCTGTTACCCCTAAGTGTAAAGGGTAGGGGAATGTTTTCGAAGCCAGACGATAGGCATCAATAGTCATTTTGACATCGGAAGATTTAAATGACAGTGCAATATCATCAAATCCAAACTCATTAAGTATGTCAATGTGACCTTGAGCAGATTCGATCATTGCGCTAGGACAAGGAGTACCGTATTTTTCTAGAAGCCTTTTTTCAAGTGATCCACTGTTAATGCCGATACGTATGGGAATTTTATATGACTTACAAGCCTCGACCACTTGTCGGATATGATCTTTATTGTCAATATTTCCTGGATTAAGACGAATTTTCTTAGCACCACTCTCAATAGATGCAATTGCTAAGCGGTAATCAAAGTGAATATCAGCGCACAGTGGAATCGAGATTTGTTCGACGATAGACTTTATTGCAGAAGCGTCTTCCATATCTAAAACAGCTACACGGATCAACTGGCATCCTGCGGTTTCTAGCTGTCGTATTTGTTGAACAGTGGCATCAATATCTTTGGTTTTGGTATTAGTCATCGATTGAATTATGACTTTGTTTTGACCGCCGATTTGAAGGTTTCCGATAAAAATCGGGCGTGTTTGTAGTCGTGTAAACATGGGATCACCTCAGCGAAAATTAT
The DNA here is from genome assembly GCA_927435855.1 of uncultured Erysipelotrichaceae bacterium. Lineage (GTDB taxonomy): Bacteria > Bacillota_I > Bacilli_A > Erysipelotrichales > Erysipelotrichaceae > UBA2227. The sequence goes on along the minus strand of CAKMJZ010000008.1, from coordinate 6,697 downwards.
ATCATATATTACCAATTTCGAGTGAAATAGTTTATAATAGCGAAGAAAGGAAAGTGACTATGAATAAAAAAACTTTGGTTAATCGGTTCAGAAAAAATCAGTCATCATCGATACGCTATGGTGAAATCGATCAAGTGACGCGTCCAGCTGATATTCAAAAGTCAGTTACTTTCCGTCTTCAGATTTTCGGTGTTATCATCATTGTTTTAATGGCAACCGTGCTATTCAGACTTTATCAAGTACAAGTCGTCGATCAGCAGTTTTATCAAAACCGCCTTGAAATCTATACACGTCGTTATCAGACGGTAACTACTCCACGTGGTGAGATAAAGGACCGCTACGGCGAGATATTAGTTGCTAACAGTGAACAGTTAGTCATTACATATTTACCCCCTTTACGCGTAACTGATCGTGAAAAATGGGATTTAGCTTATCTTTTTGCGGAAGATTTTGAAGTTTCGATGGATAATCTGCGAATCCGTGACTTAAAAGATCTTTTTATCATGTTACACAATGATGAGGCGACTCGACTTATTAATGATAATGAATGGGATAGTTATCGTGCAGGTCAGTTGTCAGACAATGATATTTACTTATTGAAAGTCGATCGGATTACAGAAAGTATGTTGGTTCGTTTTGATGATAAAACCCGAAGGGCTTTTGTTGTTAAACAAGCTATGGATATGCCAACAGGCGGACGTGAGAAGGTTATTAAATTAGACGCATCAAAAACTGAGGTTGCTTATTTGATAGAGCATATTAATCTATATAGGGGATTCAATGTTGCGATCAATTGGAGCAGGGATTATCCACAGGGCTCAACATTGCGTACCATTATGGGAAATGTTTCGACAAGTCAACAAGGACTTCCGGCGGAGCGATTAATTTCATATTTGGCTTTGGATTATTCGAGAAATGAAAACGTTGGAACATCTGGAATAGAGTTAAAATATGAGGATGTTCTTAGAGGGGCTCGATCAGTATACAGTCTAAATTATGATACGGAAGGAATTGGATTACTTAATACGGTAATCGAAGGTTCTAAAGGTTACGATGTTATTACTACTTTTGATTTAGGTTGGCAGTTGCATGCTGAGGAAGTTGCAAAGCGGATTCTAGAAACTAATATTAACAATGTTAATCGCAAATATATGGATAAGATGTATTTTGTTATTACAGAACCTCAAACCGGGGATGTGTTGGTAGCTTTGGGTGTGCGCAGAACTTCGAGTGGCTACATCGTTGACTCTACAATGACATATACAGATGCCATGGTCGTAGGTTCGAGTATTAAAGGAGCTACAGTTTATATGGGACTAGCTGAGAATGTCATTCGTGAAGGAGAAGTCATTCGGGATGAGCCAATTAAGATAAGAGATACCGAACTGAAAAAGTCTCATCGTAATCTAGGATTGTTGAATGATCTTGGAGCTTTGTCAATGTCCAGTAATGTTTATATGTTTCACATTGCCATGCGTTTGGGTGGTGCTAATTATGAATATGACGGTCCTTTGCGGATTAATTTAAACGCTTTTAATGTTATGAGAAATTATTACAGTCAGTTTGGCTTAGGGACTAACACATTAATTGATTTGCCTAATGAGCAAACAGGGTATAAAGGCGCTGCCAATTTAGGTGGTCATTTACTGGATTTTGCAATAGGGCAATATGATACCTATACCACCGTACAAATGGCTCAATATGCGGCAACGGTTGCTAATAATGGAGTTCGTTTAAAGTTGCGTACAGTCAAAGAAGCTTATCAGTCATCTACGGACTTTATGGTCTATCAAAATTCTCCGGAAATTTTATCTGTTTTGAGCAATGATTCTGCGATCCGTCGAGTTCAGCAGGGGTTTCGATTGTGTGTTACCGACGGTTTATGTCGATCACAGTTAAATGTGTTGAAAGTTCCTGTTGCAGCTAAAACCGGTACAGCTGAATCGGTGACACTGGACGGATACTCTTCACCAAATTCTTCATTGGTCGGATATGCGCCATATAACAATCCGGAAGTCGCTTTTGCTTGTGCTGTTCCCAATGCTTGGAATGATAAACAACAAACCAATATATGCCTTCAAATTGCAGCAGAAATTCTTAAATATCGATACGAATAACTAGTATTTTATTTTTCAGTATGATATACTAACCTAGCATAAACAGGAGGTCGACTCATGAGAGATAACATCACTTACAAGTGTTCTGTGTGTGGGGAAGAAAACTACATCGGTACTCGTAACAAACGTAAACATCCGGAGCGTATGACAGTGAACAAATATTGCCCTCGTTGTAATAAAAAGACTGCTCATAAGGAGAAAAAGTAAGAAAGCCTCAGGGCTTTTTTTCGTAAAACATGATGAAAATTGAAACATTTCCGTTAGGAGTCTATCAGGCGAACAGTTATTTAGTATCTAAAGACAATCAGTATATGATTGTTGATCCAGGTAGCAAACCTGATTTTTTGATTAGCAGAATTCCAACTACGTCTAAGGTTTTGGCTATTTTACTGACACACGGTCATTTCGACCATTTTGCTGCCGCAGAAGAATTGGCAAAGCACTATAATGTCGAGATTTATGTTCATATTGAGGATGAGGAGTTGCTTTATGATCCGCAGAAAAATTATAGCGATCATCGCAATGTTACTTGTGATCAACATGTACATGCCTTTGATAAACCATACCTTCAGATAGGTCCGTTTAAAATCAATGTTTTTCACACACCTGGGCACAGTCCTGGATCTGTCAGTTATCTGATTGATCAATCTTTGTTCACTGGCGATTTACTTTTTAAAAACAGTATCGGAAGAACCGATTTGTATAGAGGTAACTCTTATAATATGATGGAATCTCTGAAATTTATTAGTTCCCTCGATGGTGAAATTGCGGTTTATCCAGGACATGGTGCATTAACTGATTTAAAAGCTGAAAAGTCAACAAATCCGTTTATTTTATCCTTAAAGAGAAATCACAAGTAATTGTGATTTTTTTATGTCTTAATTTTGACATTGTTAGGTTGACTATTGTATAATCTGCATAGAATGATTAGTTAGGGGGGTTTAAATTGGAGAAGACAAATCCTCATTTAGAAGTTCGATTGTTTGGTGAATTAACGCTATCGTATGGAGATGAGATCAATCAACCACTGCTTTATTTAGGAAAGAATCTAAAGCAGTTTTTTGAGATTTCGCTTTATTACCGACTGAACCCTTTAACAAAAGAGCAGTTGATAGATTTACTGTGGAATGACAGTGAAAATCCTTCAAGTGCTTTAAAGTTTGCTGTACATAAATTGCGTCAATTGTTAAGCTTGCAACCAATGTTTAAAGATTTGGATTTAATTGTAACTACCAGAAATGGTTATGGGATCAATCCTGACATTGCGATGCTTGTCGATACAGAAGAAGTTGATCGTTTATGGCGTCTTGCCAATAATAAATCTGTGTCAATCATTGAAAAAAGGGAACTGCTTAATCAACTATCTACATTTATTAAACAGCCTTTTTTGATTAACAGTGCACATTTGATGTGGACTGTTCCGATAAGGGAGTATTACTTTGGGTTATACAATCGCAGTCTGCTTTTTTTACTAAATGAGTTCGAGTTAGAAAAACAATATGATCAAGTCATGGATTTGGCTCAAAATGCTCTTAAGATGGAACCGTTTAATGAGGAGTTTCACTACTATTATTTAAACGCTTTGGTACTTAGTGCTCAATATCGCAAAGCGATTGATTATTATGAGAATCTAAGCAAACAGTTCTATAAGGAGTTTAATTTGCAGTTATCCCTCAGAACCAAAAATCTGTATAATTTTATTATTGCAAAGGAAGAGCTTGAAACTTTGGATATTTCAGAATTGATGAATAATCTAAATGATAATTCAGAATTTCAAGGAGCATTATATTGTGAGTATGAAGTATTTAAGCGTTTGTATCAAATTGCGCTGCGTAGCAGTGAGAGAACTGATGAGCAATCCTATGTGATGTTGTTTGATTTAAATTGTTCGGAAAATGATTATGTAGTTTCCAAAATGTTGGAGCGTTTAAAAACGGCGATTGGCGTGTCTTTACGAAAAGGAGATGTATTTGCCCGTATGAATGTCTCTCAGTTCATTTTACTTCTACCATGTAAAACTGAGGAAAATGCGCATATGATTTCCAGTCGAATTCAACAAGCCTTTTATAAAAATACAGATCGAAAGTTGGCTAGAATACACTACCATATATCAAAGCTTAGCCGTAATAATTAAATCGTAGAATCTACGATTTTTTTTATTTGTGAATAACTAACCGATAACTAACCGGTTTTTTTCATAATATAGTCAAGAAGTAACTTTGCGAAGGGGGTATATATGACGAATTCAATAATTGTTCTATCCCTAATCGTAGTTGATTATGTCCTCACACAGTTCCAGTTATCTAAATTTGATGATGCTTGGGTCTGGATTTTCGGAACATTCATTCTGTTGACTTCTGCTTGGCTGTTACTAAGGCGACACAAGAAAGTCTTTGGAACCATTGAATGTGTTGAAGAGAGTGAAGATGGAACTTATTGTATTACTTGGGGTTATATCAATCCAACCTCATCGGTCATACGGCTTAATCCACAGGAAAGCAGTTTGAGAGTAAAAAAGGGTGCTGCTATCCTAGTCGGAAGGTCGTTACCGAATGTATTTGAAAAAGGGCATCACCCCGCAGCGTTTAAAACGATTGTAAAAAGCGATGCTGAAGTTGAGTGGATCATTGGGAGTCATCACACAGCTTATCAGGTTTCCAGGTAGCTATCCCATATTGTTCTAAACTTTTGAAAGGAGAAATTTATGAACAAATTTATCAGACGAACGCTTATCATAATGTCATTGTTTGTGTTTGCGTTTGGTACATCGTTCTCACCGATTAAATTGGATGTGTTTGCTGCAAAACCAGTTGAAGGATCAAATGTTGAACTTTCAGTTGACAAGTTTACTGTCACACCTGATTACAATATCGTGTATGAATGGACACTAAGCAAAACAGCTTCACCGACTCTGCTTGAGTTGGCTGCCGGCGGTTCAGCAAATGTTACGTATACGGTTAGTGTTGTAAAAACACAGACATCTACTTTTAGTTTAACTTACAATGTTACTTTGGTTAACTTAGGTCCTGGCAATATCACAACAGATATCGTTACAAGTATTCAGAATCCTAGCGGTTCTTTTGTACATGTTACAGAAACTGTTGAAAATGATCTTGTTGTAGTAGCTGGAGTTCCGTTTACTAAAGAATACACAACATCATTCGAGGTACTAGGTGATGTCGGAAGCATTACACCTCTGAAGGTTGCTGTCGAGTTGGACAACACAGTAAATGTTGGTAATATTAAAATTTCAGGTACACAAGCGGCGATTAATTTTAAAAACACGCCGACAAGTGTATTTAATGAAACGCTGACTGTAACAGATTCTTGGTCTGGAGCTGGTGGTCCGTGGGTGTTCTCGGAAACCGGTTCAGTTCAATATATCCGTTCGTTTAACGCGGGTGCTTTAGGGGATGTACTTGTTAACAATATAGTTACTTCCAACACACTTGAGCATCATGATCCGGCCGTATTGACAAGTCAAGCGCAAGTGACTGTACGTACGCTCAACTCTGCTCCTGTAGCAGATCCGAAATCCTTCTCAGTAAATGAAGGTGCTACTTATAATGGTCAATTGACCGGTAGTGATCCTGATGGTCAAACCCTTTCGTTCTTTGAAGTTGCAGGACCATCTAATGGCTCGTTGACAGTTAATGCCAATGGAACCTTCACTTATATTCACAATGGCTCAGAAACTCTATCAGATAGTTTCACGTTTAGAGTATTTGATGGATTAGTCTATTCATCGGCAGCGACTGTAAGCATTACGGTTAATCCGATCAATGATGCTCCAGTTGCAAATCCTTATTCGTTCACAGTCAATGAAGGCGCAACCTATAACGGTACGCTGACAGGCAGTGATCCAGAAAATGATGTATTGACATTCGCAGTTGTAACTCAACCAGTAAATGGCACCGTAGTAATCAATTCCAACGGCACATTTACTTATATCCATAGTGGTTCAGAAACCATTTCTGACAGTTTCACATTCAGAGTATTCGATGGAAATTTATATTCCAATAATGCTCCAGTTACTGTGACAATCAATCCGGTTAATGATGCTCCGGTAGCTGATCCAGATGCATTCACAGTTGCTGAAGGCGGCACTGAAAACGGTACGCTGACAGGCAGTGATGCTGAAGATGATGCATTAACATTCTCCGTAGTTGATCAACCATTGTTTGGTTCGTTAACAATCAATGCGGATGGAACCTTCACTTATATTCACGACGGTTCGGAAACTGTTTCTGACAGCTTCACATTCCGCGTTTATGATGGTGCTCTGTATTCTGAAAAAGCATTAGTTTCTATTACAATCACTCCGGTCAACGAAGCTCCGGTAGCGAATCCAGGAGCATTCATATTGGATGAAGGCGCGACCCATAACGGTACGCTGACAGGCAGTGATGCTGAAGATGATGTATTAACATTCTCCGTAGTTGATCAACCAATGTATGGTTCGCTAACAATCAATGCGGATGGAACCTTCACTTATATTCACGATGGTTCGGAAACTGTTTCTGACAGCTTCACATTCCGCGTTTATGATGGTGCTCTGTATTCTGAAAAAGCATTAGTTT
>CAKMJZ010000007.1 GCA_927435855.1 uncultured Erysipelotrichaceae bacterium | reverse complement strand
TAAAAAAAAGACGCCGTAGCATCTAGTTAATATAGAATAATAATCCAAGTAAGATTGGAGCGTAGTTGTAACGTTCGATCTTTTTTGATGATTGAACACTGATCTCCATGACGGCACAAATTTTGTCGACCATCTGAATGAGCCAACCCTCAGAGGTTTTTGGTTTGACATTGCCAATAGGCCACATATGGCTGGTAATGACATCTTCCATCACCGGTGTGACATCTGTGACTTTATGAGCATTTTGTAACGCTTGGACCGGGTGAACTAAAAGATGGTTACCTTCGACCGGTTGCTCGGTTCTCCACTCATACAAGAACAAGTCATGTAAAAGTGCTCCACGGACAGCATCACGCACATTTAGTCTCAGTTTGCGGGCAAACAGAAACGAATAGTAAGCGACGTTGAGCGAGTGTTGGAGTCGGCTTGTATTTAAATGTTGAGAGTAATCATCCATTTTCATAACCAAAGGATGTTCAATCAAATCATCAATATGTGAGTAAAATTCATTGGCCAGATCATCCTGGCGGTTAATCAAGTTAACGTTAGACAGTACAGCTTTCATTCAATCTCCCTTAAATTTACAACGCGGTTATCGTAACACGATTACTTTGACAATACAAGTAATTAAACCACGATTTCACCTTTTCTTTAATAAAAAACAGTGAACACGATTGATTATGTTACATAAATAATGTAATAATATACGATATACTGGGTACAAGAGGTGAACACTATGACCATGATTCAAACCAATATTACCCACATCCTACACGAAATGACCGCTAATCCGTCGATCAAGAACCGTAATCTGCATTGGCTGATTCAAGACCAAAAAACTTCAGAGAACTTGTTTATCGCCAGTGATGAAGTTTCGCGAATCATCTGTGAATTTGATACAGCAGATCAAGCTGTCGATTTCCATTATCATCTGAAATACTCTATGTATCGATTGCCTACGATCAAACCTTCGATGGATGATCAAAGTGAGCGTATCGTCAACCTAGATGTCAGTTGCGATGTCATCGAGTTATTCGATCCTAAACGACCGGGACTATGCACACTGTCTAGAGAAACCGGAAGCAGTTTCCGTTTTTCATACCGTCAGATGTATACCGGATCGACTTTAAAAGGGAGTATCAGTGAAGGCGTACTTCATCACACTCAATGCGTTATTCGGATCTTTGAGGCTTTACCCCAATTAAGTCTTTCACGGATTCATCAGTTATTGCATACCGAAGACGACATTGTGCGATTTAACACGATGATCATAAAGGAGAAAGCAGAGGCGATCCGATGAATAGAACTGCATTGGCCATCCGAATGTTAATCATACTTAAAACCCGAAAATATATTAAAAAAGCGGAACTGGCTGAAATGTTGGAAACAAACCCTAGAAACATCATTGAGTTGAAGAAAGAACTGGAAACCGCCGGATATGTGATTGAGGTTACCAACGGTCCCTTTGGCGGCTATACACTTGTGGATTCGACATTGTTTCCATTGGCGTCACTCAGTGAAGAAGAAAGAAGAGCGGTGCTTGTTGCAGCGCCTTTTCTGCTTACGAGTAAAGAACCATTGTTCTGTGATGAATTCAAGAAAGCCATGGAGAAGATGTTGGCAAATGAAAAAATCATGGAACCCATCCAAATCGCTACGACTGCCGGATGGCAATTAGTCATGGACAAGGAAACACTTCAACAATATCTCTCAATGTTTTCATCTGCCATTCTTTCATCCAAGCGAGTTGAAATGGTCTATAAGCCTCAAAACAAGTCAAGCAAAGAGTATATAATCGAACCTCGAGAGCTGGTACAGGTCAATGGATTATGGTATGTGTTATGTCAAGACAATCAAAAAGGGTTATCAACTTATAAGATTAATCGGATTGAGAAGATGGCAATCAGCGACAAATCATTTCGTCTGGACGAAGATTTCTTTGTTAAGAAGGCGATTACCCCTTACGGACACAATGTCTCCAGACCCATTCACTGTGTATTTCATATCAAAAACCGTGAATACCTGATGGAGTATGTCTTTGGGGAGCATCAGAAAATCGATTGGATCAGCGAAGAATCTTTCATTTTGACCGTTGATCTTCGAGGCGAGCATTCCATCATGCAATTTATATTACAGTTAGGAAGTGACTGTGAAGTCATTGAACCCAAAGAGCTGAAAGTTAAGGTTCATCAGGAAATTATCCGAATGAGTGAGATATACGCAGATGAAGGCTAATGTTTTAATGGAATATTTACAACAGCTTGCTAAGTGCAAGCTTTTATTATGGAATTAACATTTTCTTAACAAAACGAAAATATAGAATTGATTTTCGAAATATATAATTGTTTTCGTCAAGGAGGACAATAATGAAAAAGATCGTCTTGTTATTTAGCATGATTCTCATGCTTACATTAGCTGCTTGTAGCGCACCGGTAGAAGAAGAACCGGGATTTGAAGCAGAAAAAATTAACGTATATACACGTGATACATCCTCAGGAACACGTGATGGGTTTATGAGAGGTATTGGCTTTGCTGATGCATCTGCCAATGATTCTGTATTAGTTGCTGGATTTATTACAGCAGACAACAATGCTATTATGTCGGCAATGGCCACCGATTTATCAGGTGTCGGTTATGTTTCTCTATCTTCGGTCAATAACACAATCAAAGCATTAAAATTTGAAGGTGTTGTAGCGAATGAAGCTAACGTATTAAATGATACTTATAAACTGAAACGTCCGTTTGTATTCATGAGACGTGTTGATGGTGATTACGTCAATGATACCGAATATCAACTGACTATGGCATTCATTGCTTACGTAGCATCCAATGACGGTGCTGACGTTATCGCTAATGCCGGTGCAACGGCAACTTCAGGTACCGGTACATGGGCATCTCAAGTGGCTAATTTCCCGGTATGTGCTTTGGATAACAGTGCAGTTACATTAAAATTCGGCGGATCTGATTCCGTACAAAAAATCGCAGAAGCTTTATCGGCAGCATTCTCTCCGGCTTGCGGAAACGTTAAGACGGAAAATGACCATACCGGTTCTAGTGATGGTTACAAACGTTCACAAGGCGGCGAAAAAGATGGCGTTAACTACAAACATATCGGTTACTCCTCACGTTTCTTCCGCGATGAAGAACTAAGCGGACCAGAAGGTACACGTTCTCAATTGGCTTGGGATGCAATCGTAGCAATCGTCCATAAAGACAACCCTGTTGACGATTTGACAGGCGAACAATTAACGAAGATATTTAAAGGCGAATACACACTCTGGGGAGATGTCATCACAGACTGAACAGATTGAGTTAAGGCCCTTGAGAAAGGGCCTTTTCGATTTATAGGAGGTACTATGAAAGGAACAAGAACTAGTCTAAGTCAGATCGACACGATCATAGGCAGCTTGTTGATGATATTGGCATTGGTTGCTTCAAGTTTCATTGTAATCATTGCTGCTTTTATTACTATACGAGGAATACTGCCATTTATAACAGACAACAGTGGATTGGGATCCGTTAATGTCCTTCAATTTCTCACAAACACTGTTTGGTTAAGAGGAACGACCTTCCTTTCAACGGCATACGGAGCTGGTTTTATTATTATCAACACGTTATACATTGCATTTTTGACAGTACTGCTATCATTTCCGATTGGTGTACTGACAGCGCTTTTTATCGCAAAAGTTGCACCGCGTCCAATCGCCGCAACGATGAGAACCATCATCGAACTGCTGGCATCGATCCCATCCATCGTCTTTGGATTAGTTGGTGTCGGATTATTTCTGCCGGTTATTTATAACATCGCCCGAGCTATGGGATATTCAAGTGGCGGGGGCAGTAGCGTAATAGCTACCGTATTTGTGCTTTCATTAATGAGCATACCGACGATAACGGCTGTTGCAGAAGTTTCCATCCGTCAGGTAGATGAAAGTTTAGAACAGGCATCCTTGGCATTAGGAGCGTCTCCAACGCAGACACGTTTTAAAATCACCTTACTAGCTGCAAAATCCGGGATATTCTCCGGAGCTATTTTAGCGGTTGGAAGATCATTAGGAGAAGCAACAGCAGTTGCTTTAGTTTCCGGTAATGCACGAAGCGGTCCTTCGTTTGGTTTATTTGAAACAACAGCAACCATCACATCCACCTTATTGCAAGGATTGAAGGAAACCAACGGCATCGATTATGATATTCGTTTCTCATTGGGTATCTTACTGATGGTCGTTATTCTGACCACAAACTTAGCATTAAATTTTATCAAAAGGAAAGTAGGAAATGTTCATGGTTAAAAGAAAAGTCAGATTGAGTGAAATCTTACTCAATAGTTCTGTTTTTCTGTCAACGGCATTATCCGCTCTTGCCTTAGGACTCATATTCTTCTATGTCATTCGAGAAGGGACCACTCTTCTTAATTGGGAATTATTTACCGGAAATTATCATGCCCGTAACTATATTGCAGAGCTTCAAGACAATCAGTCGCAGAGTTATAATATGCCTGATTTCTCGACATCTGAAAATGTATATCCAGTCGATCGATTTGGAATAGCACTGGAAGAAGACGTGGATTTGGCGGGTAATGGGGTCGTAAGAGTTTATTACGTTCACCCAGATTCACCGTTCAATCAAATGATAAGCAAAGAAGTTGGCACAGAAGTTGTCGATTTGGATGTGGGAATGATTTTCCAACGGATTTCATACGTAGACCATCCGACATCACTATCAAGAGGTGGTGCACAAAAATTTGCAACTGAACTCAACGATCCCCAACGCGAAGTTTACGAACTTTTCTTCTCAGACTTAGGTGGTGGAATTCAAGGGTCGATCATCACCACAATCTATCTGATATTCATGACAATTATCATTGCTGTTCCATTTGGCGTGTTAACAGCTATATATTTTAATGAATTTGCACCAAGCAATTGGATAACTAAAACGATGAGAAGTTTTATTGAAACATTGACTGGAGTTCCATCGATCATTTACGGACTGCTAGGGATAACCGTATTTGTACCATTAACGGTTCGCTTTACTCCGGCAGTTAACTCCAATCTTATTGCCGGTGCTCTGACCCTGTCCGTCATCATCTTGCCAACCATCATTCGCACAACCGAAGAATCCTTGCGTGTGGTTCCGGATGATCATCGGGCAGCATCCTTGGCCTTGGGTGCAAACAAGACGCAAACTACGTTTAAAGTAGTTTTACCTCAGGCATCCCCAGGCATAATAACAGCTACATTCTTGGGAATCGGTCGGGTGATTGGGGAGTCAGCGGCACTAATCTTCGTATTGGGTGCAGCGATCAAAGACACCGTCAATATATATGAACCATCAACCTCATTAGCTGTACACATTTGGTCAATGATGACTGATGAACCGGCAAACATCGCACTTTCCAGCACGATAGCTATTTTAATTTTAGCGATTGTACTAGTTATTAATGTGACTGTAAAAATCGGTGTGAAGTTGCTCACTAGGAAAGGGATGTAATTATGGAAAAAGTTATTGAAACGCAAGAATTAAGTTTAAACTATGGGGATTTTAATGCCTTAGCCAACGTTAACTTGCCGATTTATCGAAATAAAGTCACAGCATTGATCGGTCCATCCGGATGCGGGAAAAGTACATTCTTACGTTGTCTTAATCGCATGAATGATTTGATCGACAATGTTAAAGTCGAAGGAATTATTCGTTTTAACGGAGAACCGGTACAAGGTGTCGGTGTTGATGTTATTGAATTAAGAAAAAAAGTTGGAATGGTTTTTCAAAAACCTAATCCGTTTCCGATGAGTATATTTGATAATGTTGCTTACGGTCCTCGTCAGCAAGGTGTCAAAAACAAAGATAAGCTTAAGGAAATCGTGGAAAAAGCTCTTAAGCAAGCAGCGCTGTATGGTGAAGTTAAGGATCGCATGAATGAATCGGCGACTCGTTTGAGCGGTGGACAGCAACAACGCCTTTGTATTGCCCGTGCCTTAGCGATGGAACCGGAAGTGTTGTTGATGGATGAGCCTACTTCTGCACTTGATCCGATGGCAACCCAACGTATTGAAGAGCTGATTGAAGAATTAAAGAAGGATTATACGATTGTTATCGTAACTCACTCCATGCAACAAGCCGCCCGTATATCGGACAATACCGCATTCTTCTTGTTAGGAGAAATCATAGAGTTTGGCTTGACCTCAGAGATATTCGCTAATCCAAGAGATAAGCGCACGGAAGACTACATCACCGGACGCTTTGGTTAATAAGATTGACTTGACATATGGTCAAGTCTTTTTTATGATAATAAATGTGCATATGCACACACAGGAGGCAATTTTGAGAGGAAAAACGACACGAAGCATTTGCATTAGCACATCCGCTCGAAGATTTAGCTGTGGAATATCGCATCAACCTTCGTCACTGATTCCGCTAGATCAGCTAGAAGCGATCCGCCTTGTTGATTTGGAAGGCAAATCTCAAGTGGAAGCTGCTTTGATCATGGGTGTATCACGTGGTACCGTGCAGCGCTTGTGCTATAAAGCGCGTAAAGCAATCACGGCTTCCTTACTAAGTGGTTCTGATATTGTCGTTTGTGAAGGTCACAGTGTCGTTCTACGAAAGAACTGTCTTAAGCAGTGTGCATGTCAATTGAGAAAAGAGAGAGAAATATATGAGTAAAGAAAAAGATCCGCGCTTTGATCCGTTCAAAGTGAAGATGAATAAACAAAGCAATGTCCGAAAAGTCGTTGCTGTGGTTAGTGGGAAGGGTGGGGTCGGTAAATCATCCGTTACCGGACTGCTCGCCGTCAATACCAGTGAAAAAGGATATTTTACCGGAATTTTGGATGCAGATATCACCGGACCTTCGATTGGAAAAATGTTTGGTATTAAAGATCGTGCGTACGGGACCGAAGATGGACTTATTTATCCAGCATTAACCAACCGCGAAATCAAGATCATTACTTCCAATATGTTATTGGATGAAGAAGATAAAGCTGTCATGTGGCGAGGACTGTTGATCAATGGTGCTGTCAAAGATTTCTATTCCAAAGTCCTGTGGGGAGATTTGGATGTTTTGTATATCGATATGCCACCTGGTACCGGTGATGTACCACTAACGATTTACCAATCATTACCCATTGATGGAATCATATTAGTTACAACACCTCAAGATTTGGTGTCAATGATTGTCTCAAAAGCCATTGACATGGCCAATCAGATGAATGTTCCGATTTTAGGGATCATCGAAAATATGAGTTATATGGAATGTCCGTGTTGCAATGAGCGCATATATCCTTTTGGTGAAGGACGTGTTGAAGAACTCGCTCAAAAACACGGAATTAGTGTATTAGCTAAACTGCCAATCGTTGCTAAGATTACTCAAGCCGCTGATTCAGGAGAGTTTGATCAGTTAGAATACACCGGTTTAGCAAAGGCGGTGGATTTGATATTCAAAGTGCTTCAGATTGAGGAATCAGATGAGTTGGTTTAATGCGACACTTTACATTGTCGCTGTTGCTGCACTGATTTTTTCGTTTGTCAAAGATAAGAAAAAGACTCGCACGGCTCTAAAGAAATCGTTAAAGTCGATTGAGAATATTCTTCCGGCTATGCTTGTAATATTAATGGTTATCGGTGTTACCATGGCATGGATATCTCCTGAAGTTATTTCCTCACTGATTGGAGAGAATTCTGGGGTTTGGGGTGTATTGATTGCCTCTGTTTTGGGCTCAATCACCTTGATTCCCGGTTTCATTGCTTTTCCACTGGCCTCAAACCTTTTGAAATTGAACGCCGGATATACACAGATTGCTGCTTTCATTTCAACGTTAATGATGGTTGGAATTATTACATTTCCGATGGAGAAAAAGTTTCTAGGCGCAGGATTAGCTCTTAAGCGTAATTTAGCCGCATTGATTTACTCCGTTCTGATTGCTTTTGTGATTGGAGGTTTAATGCTGTGGTTGCCATAATCAAACGCTATCGTGCCTTTCTTTTGTTAGTACTTTTGAATGTAGTTATTATCCTTTTCGGTTACGAGCAAGGATTTATCGCTTTTGAAGCAGCTACATTGAATCTAAAAGAAATGCTACTTGTTTTGCCACCGATTTTTGTATTAATGGGATTGTTGGATGTTTGGGTCAAGCGAGAAACGGCAATTGCGTGGATGGGTGATAAGTCAGGATTTAAAGGAATGCTATTTGCATTTTTGCTTGGATCCGCTGCTGCCGGACCACTGTACGCGGCATTTCCAATCACATACACAATGGCGAAAAAAGGAGTCTCAATTACCAATATCCTTATTTTTCTAGGTGCTTGGTCGACCTTAAAAATCCCTTTACTTTTATTTGAGTTTTCAAATCTGGGCATCAGATTTACGTTGATACGCCTTGTATTTAACATCATTGCCATTGCGCTTTTGTCATGGTTGGTAAAAGGACTAATGACAGAGCATGACCAACAAGCATTTTATGAAGCAATTGAGAAAAATGATGCTTTTGTGTCTTAAAAAATACGATAAATAATTGCAAATTTTCACGAATTCGAATATAATTTATTCCTATGGTGAGAGGAGATAACATGGAAAAAAGAAACACTAAACAAAAAAGCCTTGTCAGAAAGATAGTAAGGGACCTCAATACGCATGCGTGCGCTGAGGAAATTTACAATCGTGTAATTAGAGTCAATCCACGCATATCTCTAGCCACAGTTTATCGGATTCTACACGAAATGGTCGATACTCAGGAATTGCGTGAAGTTGCCAATGGATCAGGTGCTACAGTGTTTGATCCGACGACCCATCCGCATTATCATATTCAGTGTATTAAATGCAATCAGTTATTCGATGTCGATGTTCCTTATCATGAAAAACTTGATAAAGAAATACGTGAGAAGACATCATTTACGATCTTATCGCATGATCTGACATTTAAAGGCGTATGTGCACGCTGTACTCCAAAAAGCTAAGCCGGAAACGGCTTTTTCTTTTTAATTGACACATGATTGAAAAGTAGGTATTGTTTTTATGAGGTGAGCACATGAAAAAGTACATTGTTCTATTGCTTTTACTATTGATGATTGGGGGCTGTTCAAGCGGTAAGTCGGATGCTTTAATCGTTGGCATGGAGTTGGCATATCCGCCATTTGAAACCAAAGACAACAGTGGCAATCCGATGGGCGTCAGTGTAGAATTGGCAAAAGCCTTTGGAGAGTATTTGGGCAGGGAAGTTATTATTGAAAATATCAATTGGACCGGACTTATACCGGCATTACAAACAGACAAAGTCGATTTGGTCATTTCATCGATGACAATTACAGAAGTCCGAAAAGAAAGCATAGACTTTTCTGATGGTTACGCTAAAGCATATTTGGCATTTCTTGTTAACAAAGACAGTCCGGTCATGGGTTCTGGTGATTTAAACAATACTGATCGCACCATCGCCGTCAAGACTGGCAGTACCGGTGACTTCTACGTTACCAACAACTATCCAAATGCTAAAGTATTGCGGTTGGATGATGAAAGTGCGGCGATTGCTGAAGTTATTAATGGTCGTGCTGATGCTTTTATTTACGACCAACTGACTATCGTGCGCAATTTTCAACAATATCAAGACAAAACTAAAACCGTTTTTATTGACAATCAACAACCGGAATTTTGGGGTGCCGCTTTTAAAAAGGGGAGTCCGCTTGTCGAACAGTTTAATGCATTCTTGAAGAAATTCAAAGAAGACAAAGGATTTGAACCTATCGTCGGACAATATCTAAAAGAAGAAAAAGAGTTATTCGATGACTTAGGTTTTGCTTTCTTCTTTGACTGAGATTGGGATGAAGCGGATATTTTCTTGGCTTGGCGTATTTTTGATCATTGCCTCATTTCTGGTCTTATCAGCCATCAAAGCCAATGTTAATTTTGACTTTACCCAAATGTGGGCATATCGGATCCGTTTTTATCAAGGATTCGTTTTAACTGTGCAAATCAGTCTATTTGCAATGATTTTTTCGTTAATCTTAGGAGCTTTGATAGTACTGGCTCGAAGAAGCCGTTGGATGATGATCCGAGATCTGGCTTCGTCGTATGTTGAAATCATTCGCGGAACACCGTTGTTGGTACAAATCATATTTTTCTATTACATCATTGGGACAGCTTGGGGCTTATCGAATCGCTTCGTTGCCGGAGTCATTATTCTGTCTGTTTTTGAAGGTGCATATATTTCGGAAATCATTCGCGGGGGCGTCAATTCAATCGAGTCTAAGCAAATGGAAATCGCACGTTCAATCGGATTGTCGAAACTGAAAATGTTTCGTTTGGTTCTTTTACCCCAGCTGATCATTCGGATCATTCCAGCGATAGCCGGACAGTTTGCATCGGTTATAAAGGATTCATCTTTACTTTCAACGATTGCGATCATTGAATTGATGCAAGTCACCAAAGAAATTACAGCAACCAACTATTCGACGTACTATACCAGTTACATCGTTCTGGCAGTTTTGTATTTAATGCTGACCTTCCCGGTGTCAATGCTTTCCCGTTGGCTGGAAAGGAGCAACCAATATGAAATTTGAATTTAACGAGTTAACCGTTCGCTTCGGTTCTCAGGTTGTTTTAAATCAACTAACTGAATCCATTGAAGGTAAAGCTTTGGCTATTATAGGACCAAGTGGCGGAGGGAAATCAACGCTTCTACGTGTTTTAGGTGGTTTGTTGCCTGCGGATGAAGGGAAATTCGCTCTTAACGGATTTTGGGTTGAGAATAATGAACAACAATTGAATGAATATCGAAAAATGATTGGATTTGTATTTCAAAGCAATGGACTATTCCCTCATCTTACAGCGCTTAAAAACGTTACGTTACCATTGATTCACACCTTTGGAATGGATAGACAATTGGCAGAAGATAAAGCCATGGCTTTGCTAAAGAAGTTTGGATTGGAAGACTCCTCTCATAAATTTCCATCTCAACTGTCGGGCGGTCAACAACAGCGAATTGCGATCATCCGTGCCATTGCGATCGAACCTAAATTGTTATTACTTGATGAGCCTACCAGTGCTCTTGATCCTGAGTTAGCCTATGAAGTGTTGGCGATGTTAAAACAGTTGGTAGAAAGCGGTGTAGAGTTGGTTATCGTGACCCATCACTTAGGATTTGCTTCCAATGCCTGCGATACTGTCATGTACATGGATGAGTTTGGTATTGGTGAATTCGGGAAAACAGAAGAGATACTTAAGTCTCCAAATACTGAGCGTCTTCAACGTTTTATCAGCAAAATCCTTTCAATATAGCGAGAATATGGTATAATACTAGTGAAGAGATGATTCGGCGCTTGGATTGGCTTTGAAATAGTATTCGGATGTGTTTCTTCAAAGATTAGTATCTAGATAGTATTTTGGATTTGATTTGATTCTGATATTTTGCGAAATGATTAGATTTCGAGTCATCTCTTCCTTATAAAAAGATGAAACCGCTTGCGGTTTTTTCTTTGTGCTTAAAGATAGCTTTAGTGGATAAAACAGCTGATTTCTGCTATTGTTACACTTGCAAAGAGGTGAATATATGATTGTAAATTCAATAACCGATCTGATTGGTAAAACGCCGATCGTCGATGTTTCTTCATATTTTGAGGGTTTAACAGCCCGACTGTTAGTTAAAGTAGAAAGTTTTAATCCGGGCGGAAGTGTAAAAGACCGTATCGCATTTGCGATGATTACCAAAGCGATGAAGGAGGGCCTGATTGATTCAGATACTCAAATCATCGAACCTAGCAGCGGGAACACCGGTGTAGGTTTAGCAATGGTGTGTGCAGCTTTAGGTTTGCAACTGACGATCATCATGCCTGAAACGATGACCATTGAGCGCAGAATGCTCATTAAAGCCTACGGAGCTCAACTAGAGTTGACTCCTGGTCCGATGGGAATGAAAGGGTCTATTGCCCGGGCCAATGAGTTGGCTAAGCAATATACCAAAGTCTTTATTCCTATGCAATTTGAAAACATGGCTAATCCAGAGGTACATCGAGTAACAACAGCACAAGAAATTTTGGCGGATACTCAAGGGAACGTTGATATTTTCATTTCCGGAGTAGGTACAGGTGGTACGTTAAGCGGTGTCTCAGCTGTGTTAAAAGAAGTGAATCCAAATCTTAAGGTCATCGCTGTTGAACCGACAAAGTCTCCGGTATTATCCGGAGGTCAACCGGGTCCTCATAAGATATATGGTATAGGTGCTGGTTTTATACCTAACACACTAGATACTTCTGCCTATGATCAAATTATCACGGTTTACGATGATGTGGCATTTGAAGCAACGCGCTTACTGGCAAAGAAAACCGGTATTTTAGCCGGCATCTCCTCCGGTGGTGCATTTGCGGTTGCATTGGATCAGGCTCGCTTGCCTGAAAATCAAGGAAAGACTGTACTGACTTTATTGCCGGATACCGGTGAACGCTATTTGTCTAGCGGTGTTTTTGAAGGAGAATAATATGTTTGATACGGCAAAATCGATTTTAAAACGTGA
The DNA here is from genome assembly GCA_927435855.1 of uncultured Erysipelotrichaceae bacterium. Lineage (GTDB taxonomy): Bacteria > Bacillota_I > Bacilli_A > Erysipelotrichales > Erysipelotrichaceae > UBA2227. The sequence goes on along the minus strand of CAKMJZ010000007.1, from coordinate 12,866 downwards.
TCCGGCGGCCAAGAACCTATTGGAAGTCATTTTGCTCTACCCCGGATTACATGCATTGTTTTATTATCGAATCGGCAACAAACTCTACCGTTTAAAGCGTTTTGTATTGGCACGCATGGTTTCGCAATGGGCACGTTTTATCACAGGAATTGAAATTCATCCGGGAGCCACTATTGGTAAACGGTTGTTCATTGATCATGGTATCGGTGTGGTCATTGGCGAAACGACGATCATCGGGGATGATTGTACGATTTATCATGATGTTACTCTTGGCGGAAAAAGCAGCAGTGACGTCAAACGTCATCCGACCCTTAAGGATAGAGTTATGGTAGGTGCCGGTGCGATCGTTATTGGACCATTGATCATTGGTAACGATGTAAATATCGGGGCAGGATCAGTGGTTGTCAAAGATGTTACGGATGGACTGACTGTAGTTGGTAATCCGGCCAAACCTTTATCGAAGAATTGAGCAATCCATTAAATTGCTCTTTTTTGTGCAAAAATTGGTCGCCAACAACCTAAAGTCAGGCATATAATGAAAGCGGAGGATTCAATATGGAACTATATTTAGATACAGCGAATATAAAACTTATTAAGCAAATGTGTGAGATTTACCCAATAAGTGGGATTACGTGTAACCCTTCAATCGTTATCAAAGATAATGCGACCATTGAAGAGATGTGTTCATTGGATGAGCGATTAAAAGTTTGTATTCAAGTCATTGGTGAAACCGTTGAAGATATGTTGGTGGATGCGGATAAAATATTAGCATTGCGACCCAACGTTATCGTTAAAGTTCCGGTAACGCCTGTTGGATATCAGGTGTTGCACATATTGAGTAAGAAGAAGGTTCATACATTGGCAACAGCCATTCACAATGTTGCTCAAGCTCTGTTTGCAGCGCAATGCGGCGCAACTTATCTGGCACCTTATGTTAACAGGATTTGTGAGAATGATGTGGATGGAGTACAGACAGTCATCGATATGCACCATGCGCTTTTAAATCAACAATCTTCGACCAAAATCATTGCGGCCAGCTTCAAGAATCTGTATCAAGTCAGTACATTACTGGCTGCCGGAGTTGATGCTGTTACCGTTTCACCGGAATTATTTAACAAGTGGATTGACAATCAGGATACCCGTTTGGCTGTGGATAAATTCACCTCTGACTGGCAAAAAGCTTTTAACTATAAACATCTTTAAACCTTCGGGCTTTTTTCGTCGACAAACTTGACAACAAGTCTGGGACAAGTATAATTAATAATGAATTAGCACTTAATGATTGTGAGTGCTAAAAAGATTGAAAGGATGGAACATATGATTAAACCTTTACAGGATCGCGTTTTACTGAGCAGAGTCGAGGCCGAAAAGAAAACAGCTAGCGGGATCATTTTGGCTGATGCGGGTAAAGAAAAACCGTCAGTAGGTGTGGTCGTTGCGGTAGGTGCGGGGAAGTTGGAAGATGGTAAACTGATTCCTGCTTCTGTTAAAGTCGGTCAAACCGTTATCTTTAAGCAATATGCGACGATCGAAGTAAAATTTGAGAACAAGGAGTATTTATTGATTGAGAGCAAGGACATCCTTGCTATAATCGAATAGAGGAGGAATAATATGGCAAAAACAGTACGTTTTTCGCGTGATTCACGTCAGGCGATGTTAAAAGGTATCGACACATTGGCCGATGCTGTCAAAATTACATTAGGACCTAAAGGGCGCAATGTGGTTTTAGAAAAAGGATATGGATCCCCATTGATTACCAATGACGGAGTGACCATCGCCCGTGAAATTGAGCTTGAAGACAAATTTGAAGATATGGGTGCTAAATTGGTTTATGAAGTGGCCAATCGGACCAATGATACAGCTGGTGATGGTACAACTACCGCAGCTCTACTTGCTCAATCAATTATTCATAAGGGATTGGCTGCAGTAGACAAAGGAACCAATCCGGTTCTTATGCGTTATGGTATTGAGAAAGCAGCTAAACAGATTTCAGAGTTTTTGTTAAAGCAGTCTGTTAAAATCGAGTCTAACAGTGATATTGCCGATGTAGCAGCGATTTCAGCGGGCAGTACGGAAATCGGCGAAATCATAGCAAAAGCGATGGAGAGAGTCGGAAAAGAAGGTGTCATTACTGTTGATGAGTCCAACACCTTTGAAACTGAATTGGAAGTTGTTGAAGGTATGCAATATGATAAAGGGTATGTATCACCGTATATGGTATCCAACCGTGAGAAGATGGAACTGATCATGGAAGATACTTTTGTGATGGTGACCGATCATAAGATCAGCACCGTTCAAGATATTTTACCAATGCTGGAGAAGATTGTTCAACTGAACAAACCATTGCTTATTATTGCTGATGATCTTGATAATGAAGTGGTTGCGACTTTGGTCGTCAATAAGCTACGTGGAACATTCAATGTAGCCGCAACCAAAGCTCCGTCATTCGGTGACAATCAAAAAGCAATCTTGGAAGATATTGCGATTGTGACCGGAGCTACGTTTATTTCCAAAGATTTGAATATGGAATTGAAAGATGCCGATCCTTCGTTGTTAGGGAAAGCGTTGAAAGTCGTTATCAAAAAAGATGAAACGACGATCGTCAACGGAATGGGTGATAAAGAAAAAATCGATGGCCGTGCTAAGGAAATCCGCACGATCATCGCTAATACGACAAGCGAATATGATTTGAAGCGTTTAAATGAACGTCTGGCTAAGCTGACTAGTGGAGTTGCGATCGTCAAAGTCGGAGCTGCTACGGAAAGTGAAATGAAAGAGAAGAAGTTGCGCATTGAAGATGCACTGAATGCTACGAAAGCTGCCGTAGCCGAGGGTGTTGTCATTGGCGGTGGTGCTGCATTAGCTCATGCGTATCTTGAATTGAAAGATAAGGTCAAAGGCGAATCGCCGGATGAGCAAAAAGGAATCACGGCCGTATTTGAAGCGATTTTATCGCCGTTGTGGCAAATCGCGGAGAATGCCGGATACGACGGATCGGAGATCGTTGCTTTGCAATTAAAGGCAACCAATGGTATGGGATTTGATGCTAAAAAAGGCGTGTGGACCGATATGCATAAGGCTGGTATCGTCGATCCGACCAAAGTAACGCGTAGCGCATTATTGAATGCCGCTTCGATTGCTGCTTTGTTCTTAACGACTGAGGCTGCTGTAGCTTCTATACCAGAACCGAAAACGGCTCCGGCATTACCGGAAGGTCCGATGTATTGACAACAAAACCCTGAGAAATCAGGGTTTTTGATTACGATAAATTACAAATAAACTGTATATCAGTCCACCAAACAGGTAAGCGACAACATCCCAAATATCAGTTGTACTTCCCACATGATAAAGTGGAGTAATGTATTCCCAAAACAAGGCAATGGTTATTGTAAGTAGAAAAATGTGAAAGTGATTGTCAAATCTTCGACCCCTTAGTGAAAGCAGTGAATCAGTCCATACTAGAATGAGGATAGCAGCGAGTACATCATTGAAATAGTAATCTAAGAATATTCCGATCGAACCGTCAAATCGATATCTTAGAAATAACTGATTAATAGCTCCAAGTGAGATGATTAAGATTAATTTCGCACCTTGCGACTTTATTGTTCTATAAAACACTTAAAATAATGACTGCAATGATAACCGCTAAAACAACACCCCAAAAGTTTATGCCTTGAGATTGAGCTGGTTCAGGTTGAACTTGCGGTTGCTCTATTGGCTGAGTCGCAACTTGCGGTTGTAAAGGTCGACCGCAATGTGGACAAGTGATGGCAAGTTTGGAAACTTCTTTGGCGCAATCCGGACAGGTTGTCAATTTAGATTCAAATCGTGCTTGCAACATTTCTTCATGTTCGTTCATATTTTCCCCCTTGGATGTTATATCATATGAAATTTTAGCATAAAAAATGGGCTCACTCAATATAAAAAGGACCCGAAGGTCCAAAATCAGATTTTGCTCTTACGCGACATGATTTGTTCGCGACGAGGTCCATTAGATACTAAAGCAATTTTTACACCGATTTGCTTTTCGATGAAATCGACATACTGTCTGGCAGCTAATGGCAATTGATCGTAATCCGTGATTTTTGAAATATCTGTCTTCCAACCCGGTAATGTTGTCAAGATCGGTTTAGAATGTTGGATACGAGTAATGTTAGGAAAGCGGTCCTGATGATAGTTGGGTGTATCATAACCGATGACTATAGGGATATCGTCAAGATATGAAAGTACATCCAAATTAGTCAAGACGACATGTGTAGCTCCTTGTACCTGACAACCAAAACGTGTCGCAACTACATCAAACCAACCCATGCGACGTGGTCTTCCGGTAGTAGCACCATATTCTCCGGCATCACCACCGCGGATGCGCAGCTGATGAGCTTCATCATCGAAGATTTCGGCCACAAAGGGGCCGGCTCCTACCGCAGAGGAATAAGCTTTCGTTACTGCCCATACTTCTTCAATCGGATAAGGAAGTCCGGCACCGATAGCTCCAAAGTGAGCAAGGGTATGTGAGGAGGTCGAGTATGGATAGATTCCGAAATCCGGATCGCGCAATGCTCCTAACTGACCTTCAAGTAAAATGGTCTTATTTTCTTGATACGCTTTATGTAAAAAAGTAATTGTATCGTGAACATACGGTGCGATTTGATCGCGGTAGCCATGCAATTCTTCCAAAATCTGTTGTTTGGTCAATGGTTCTTTTTGATACAGATGAACTAAAAGTGCATTCTTTTGAGCGAGGATGCGATCGATCTTTTCATCTAACCACACATCATCAAATAATTCACACACCTGAAAGCCGATTTTAGCATACTTATCAGCGTAAAATGGAGCGATTCCTGATTTGGTCGAACCATATTGTTTATTAGCCAAACGTGCTTCTTCTAAGGTATCAAAGAGTATGTGATAGGACATCACGATTTGAGCACGATCTGATACCATAAGATTGGGATTTAAGCCGCGTGCTTTAATTTCATTGATCTCTTTCATCAATCCGGCTACATTTAAGGCTACACCATTGCCGATGACATTGGTGATATGAGGATTGAACACTCCGGAAGGTAACATATGCAAGGCAAATTTTCCATACTCATTAATAATGGTATGACCGGCATTATTGCCGCCTTGAAAGCGTACGACGATATCGGATTGTTGGGCGAAGACATCGGTAACTTTGCCCTTACCTTCATCTCCCCAGTTGGCTCCTACGATTGCTTTTATCATAACGATCTCCCTCTGTTTAACCAAAAATAAATAAGGACAAACGTTGCCGTGTGTCCTTGTACACTCATTAGAATATCAATTTTCAGTCTCTTTGTAAAGTGAAAATTAGCGCTTGGCGATGGAATCCGCAATGATGATGCCATGAGCAGCCGCATGGGAGAGTGAGCGAGTAAAACCGGCACCATCGCCCAAAGCATAAATCCCTTTGCACTGATCCAACTCAAAATTTGTGGTTTTGGGTCGGGCTGAGTAATATTTACATTCGATACCGTAGAGTAGGGTGTCTGTGTTAGCGGTTCCCGGAGCTACCTTATCCAATGCCTGTAAAGTCTCGACAATATTGTCCAACTGACGTTTAGGAATACATAAACTCAAATCACCAGGAACTGCTCCTAATGTCGGAAATGTCGTGGATTGGTTTAAGCGACGATGATCGGTCCGTCGTCCTTGCATCAGATCGCCAAAGCGCTGTACAAGTACACTGCCACCACTAATCATATTGGCTAAACGAGCAATGTGTCGGGCATATTCGATGGGCTCGTTGAACGGTGTGGTAAATTTAATCGTTGATAACAAGGCGAAATTCGAGTTGGTTGTCTTTTTTGCTTCATCTTTAAAGGCGTGTCCGTTGACGGTTTGAACGCCGTGGGTATTTTCAATGACGACATGTCCGCGCTCATTAAAACAGAACATTCGCGTGATATCACCGTATTTCTTGGAACGATACCAGATTTTTGGCTCATAGATTTTCGTGGAGAAGTGTGACCAAATATCGTAAGGAAGTTCGACGCGAACGCCGATGTCCACTTGATTATTTTCTAGCGGTATTCCGTTTTTGACGCACCATTTTGCAAAGAAGTCACTTCCGGCACGACCTATGGCAAAGATGATATGCTCTGCTTGAAGAGTATATTTTTCACCTTTATGATCGACCATCACGGTTTTGGTGGCTTTGTCGACATCAACGACGGTACTTTCCGTACGAATATCTACTCGATCTTTCAAACTCTCGATTAGATTAGCCATCGTTTGAAAATTGGCATCGGTGCCCAAATGTTTGACTTGAGCCAGGTTCATATGAAGATCATATTGAAGGCATAGATGTTTTAAGTCTGTATCCGGCTGATAACGATGTGCTGTGGCACCGAATTTCTGAAGAATATTATCCGCATGTTCAATGTTGCGCATGACTTCTTTGGCTGGCATAAAATCGGTTAGCCATCCGCCATATTCCGTCGAAATGATGTATTTGCCGTCCGAAAAAGCACCGGCACCGGCCATACCTTCCATGATCGCGCAGTGCTTACAATGGATGCAATGGTTGACCTTTTCGGTGATGATCGGACATACTCTGTGATTTAAAGGCAATCCCTTTTCGAGCATGACGATATTGAGCATCGGATTGGTTTCAATCAGCTGATATGCGCTCATCAAGCCACCGATTCCGCCGCCAATGATGATGACATCAATCTTTTTATTCATAGAAGCCCTCTTTTCCTTCAGAATGATAACATATACCGATGATTTTGCAATATTTATTTGATGATGTGAATATTCTCCCTATGATCGACAGTGACCGGCGAATGTTGTTGGATATACTCTGCTAAAATCTCCACCATGTCACGATTTGTGTCAACAACTGTTTCACTGCGCGCTACCATATCAAACTCACCGCCACCCACAGCTCGGTAATTGTTCATGGCGATGGTTAAGAAGTCGTCATCCTCAACTTCTTTTCCGTTATATAAACAAAAGATACATCGCGATCCGCGTTGGTTGGATATTTTTAGCGTATATTCAATTCCATCAATCATGTCGTAATTGAAATGTTGGATTTTAGGATATATGTATTCTTTGCTTACGGTAATCTCGCTATTTTCGATTTCAAAATAGTTTGCACATTTCTCAATCATCAGTTTTAGATCTTTACCCCTCATCTTTTTAACCACTAGTGTATTGGGGTAGACATAAGTAGATACCAAATCTCGCATTGTGATGAACTCATTAAAACCGCTGGCACCATTGAACAATGCGGTTGCACTTAATTGAGCACCGGAGGTTTCTTTTTGGACCTGATTGATGAAACTTACCAAAGGATGTTTGTGGTATCGTGCCAAAAACCCGTCGGTAATGCGTAAAGAGATGTCTTTAATTTCGCCTAAGGGCTGATCAAGCCAAATCTGCGTTTGCTTTTCCAACAGTGAGACAAAGGGTTCGATTTGGCGGTCAATCGCAAATTCACTCATGTTTTCAATAGAAATCAGAATTTCCTCACCGATTTCGATTTTGATGAACTCCGAAGCGTTTGCTGTGCACTGAGCTACGATTTTCCCGTTGATTTGAGTAACGAAAGAGCGATGCTGATGGCCGGTCACAAGGATATCAAAACCATCGATCTTGCACATTTGATAACCGACGTTTTCACCGGTCAATGTTTCCGTGGGATGACCGGAAGTAAAGTCACGTTCGATGCCGCCGTGATACAGCACCATGATTTTATCACATTGATCACCGATCAATGAAATCTCTTTCTTTAATGTTTCTATAGGGTCTGAAAATTTCATGTTCGTAATGTATTCCGGTTTTTCCCAGTGAGGGATATAATCGGTTACGATGCCAATGAGTCCCAATCGGATGCCATTGGCCAAGGTAATGACTTGTGATTTTCCTAAAGGATTGTCCATAAAAAGGACATTGGATGTGAGTAATTCGGCTCTGTTGTCACGAATATACCGTAAAAGGGTGGATTCACCATAGTTAAAGTCGTGATTACCCAGATTGATATAAGAGAGATCAAGATGATTAAATACGTAGGATAAGATTTGGGTGTGAGTATTATCCTGATTGCTCACAGTTAAAAGCGGTGATCCTTGAATGGCATCGCCGTTGTCAAGAAGCAGAACTTCGTCATATTGTTTTTTGAGTTGTTTTATTGCCTCACTATAGCGGGCGAGTCCATAAAAGACCTCACTGTTATCAGCGTAGTTTTTTGAAAGGATAGATCCATGTACATCACTAGTAATGCAAAGACAGGTTTTCTTCATACAATCACCACAAACATTATAACAAATCCCTCATGGTTTGTGGCAGTTGTGTTAAATTTGTGAAGTTTCATGCCCATTTGATTGAAGTAGACAGTTAAGGTGTGATAAAATCTAAAAGTAAATGAACATTTACAATGGGAGGAACAGATGAATAAGATTTTAAAACTTATCTTTGTGGCGTTTTTAGTATTCGCTGCCGCAGCTGCTTGCGCACCGACGGAAACTGAAGACAAAACCATCGAAAATTTGATCGTTGTTTTTGTACCTAGCCGCGATCCAGGATTAATCCTGACGCAAACCGAACCTTTGAAGCAATTGCTGATTGATGCATTGTTGACCAGAGGTTATACCGTCAATGAAGTTACCATCGAAGTTTCTACAGATTACAATGCAGCGGGTGAAGCGTTAGCCGCTGGAACTGCTCATGTAGGATTCTTGCCGGGCGGTACGTATGCTCTTTACAGTGAAGACAATGTTGAGGTTATTTTGGCTGCTACACGTGCAGGATTAAACAAGGATTCTGATAATGCTAAAGATTGGAATGATGGAAAAGAAACTTTAGGTGATTCTGCCAATCAAGTTACTTACTATCGTTCATTAATTTATGCTGGACCTAGTGTTGTTGGACGTGCAATTGCTGCAAAAGTCAATGCCGGAACTGCTTTGACTTGGGATGATGTCAATGGTGCTACTTGGTGTTATTCCAACAGTACGACTTCTTCGGCCGGATATGTTTATCCGACGATGTGGTTATTAGACAACTTTGACAAAAAACTGACCGATTTGACAAAACCGGCAATTACCGGTTCATATTCCGTTATTGCTAATAACTTGGCCACCTCATTGTGCGATATTGGTGTTGGTTATGCTGACATTCGTCGTGATTATAAGGGCCAATGGACGACCGACTGGGGTCGCACAGCTGAAATTTGGGTTGAAACTGATGTTATCGGCGTTACTGAAGGTATCTTCAATGATACGATTTCTGTAGGATTGGAAAATCCGGAAATGTCCGATGGTTTCAAAACTGCTCTTCAAGAAGCTTTCATCGAAATCGCTAAAACTACAGCTGGTGCTGAAGCTATCAAAATCTATAACCATGAAGGCTATAAAGTCGTCACGGATGCCGATTATGACGGTGCACGCAGAGCTCAAGAACTTGTTTCGGGCAACTAATTTCTGACTTTTAGAAGCGAGGCCTAGCCTCGCTTCTTTTTTTAACAGGAGGCAACAATGATTAAATTTGAAGGTGTCGTAAAAACGTATCCGAACGGTGTTCAAGCGCTTAAGGGCGTCGATTTGTCAATTGAACAAGGTGAGTTCGTCTGTATCATTGGTTTATCCGGAGCGGGTAAATCCACGTTGTTGAGAAGTATAAATCAGATGCATCAGATCACCGGCGGAAAATTAACCGTGGATGGCGTCGATGTATCTGCCCTAAAGGGAAAACAATTGCGTCGTTTCAGAAGAAACATCGGAATGGTCTTCCAGTCGTTTAATCTGGTTAAACGGACGACCGTCATTAAAAATGTTCTGGCTGCCCGCGTCGCCGATATGCCTTTATGGAAAAGCCTGCTGGGTTTATATACCCGACAAGATAAGATTATTGCGTTGGAAGCGTTGGATCAGGTTGGGATTTTAGAGAAAGCGTACAGCCGTGCTGATCAGCTTTCCGGCGGTCAGCAACAGCGTGTAGCTTTAGCGCGCACTGTCGCCCAACAACCTAAAATCATTTTGGCCGATGAACCGGTTGCATCGCTAGATCCGGTCACATCTCAGCAAGTCATGAATGACTTTGTAAAAATTAATAAAGCACTCAATATCACCGTAGTTGCTAATATGCATCATGTGGATATCGCTTTGAAATATGCCAGTCGCATCGTAGGTGTCAAAGAGGGGAAAATAGTTTTTGACGGTCCATCATTAAAAGTCACCAATGATATTTTAAAAGAGATTTACGGACGTGAATTGAGTGATGATGAATTGATGGGTGCTTGAGATGGATAAAATCAAGAAATTCTTTTTACCCAAACCCATAGTATTAGGAAACGGTAAAGTCGTACAGCCGGCCATGAGCCCGATGGTGTATGTCATACCGATTTTACTTGTGCTGTTTTTTTACAGTACATCACTGACCGGATTTAAGATTGATACATTGATCACTCGCGGATCACGGTTCTTCGATATATTGGTAAGAATGTTTCCTCCGAATTTCAACTATTTTACTAAGGTATGGACACCCATGGTCGTGACGTTGGTCATGTCGATTGTCGGAACGTTGGCAGGTGCGGCATTTTCAATACCGGCGGCTTACCTCTCAAGTGAAAACATGGTAAAAAGCCCATTGGTAAAATTCGCAGTACGTGGAATCATGAGTATTTTACGTACGATTCCGTTATTGGTATTGGTCATTTTGTTTCTGAACATGTTTGGGGCAGGAGCTTTTACTGGAATGGTTTCATTGGGAGTGTTTACGTTTACGATTATGACAAAAATGTTCTATGAACTGATTGAGACATGCGATATGGGACCTTTTGAGGCGATTGAGTCAAGTGGGGCCAGTCGTGTTAAAGCATTTTGGACGGGAGTCATGCCACAGCTTTGGGGTCAGTATATTTCAATTTTGCTTTATAACTTTGAAATGAATATTCGTAATGCCGCGATTTTGGGATATGTCGGTGCTGGTGGAATCGGGATTTTATTGAATGACCGATTGGGATGGCGTGCTTATCCGGAAGTTGCGATGATATTGTTGGTGTTGATGGTCTCGGTTTATTTGATTGAAAGTCTGAGCCGTCACATTCGAAAGAGGTTGTTATAATGAGTACGAAAATTACGGTAATCGAGCAGCTAAAAAATGAGCCGAAAAACCTGAAGTTAAAGGCGTTGCTGTTCGCAGGTTTAATCGGAATCGCTCTTTTGGCTGTCAACTATATCAATTACAATGGGTTTACAGAATTTGGCTTGACGGTCATGTGGAATATTTCTAAGAGCATTTTTACACCCAACACCGCACTGTTGTTTGGTCAGGGTAAAAATGGCGTATTATTTTTAATCACGGAAACGGCAGCAATCGCCTTTTTGGGAACAATCATTGGAACCATCGTATCGATACCAATCGCCTTTTTGTCTTCACGTAATATTATGCCGGGATGGATTACCAATATCGGCGTCGCATTTATTACGGTTGTTCGCACATTTCCGGCCGTCGTATACGGATTAATGTTTATCCGGGTCACAGGACCGGGTGCCTTTACCGGTGTTCTGACTTTGGCTGTGGCCAGTATTGGGATGATTTCTAAATTATTTATTGAGATTATTGAAGATCTAGATCCGGGAATCATCGAAGCATTGGATGCGACCGGATGTAATGGTATACAGAAGGTTCAATACGGAATCGTACCTCAGTTGATGGGTAACTTTGCTTCTATAGCAATCTACCGTTTTGAAATCAATGTTAAATATGCAACTATCTTAGGGATGGTCGGTGCCGGTGGCATCGGTGCACCTCTGATTTTTGCAATTACTGCTTATCGCTGGGCGGATACCGGAGCATTATTGGTCGGTTTGATCGTCTTTGTCTTACTCGTTGAATATGGATCAGCTAAGATTCGCAAGAAATTGGCGACAGGAGAATGATATGGGACAACATGTAGAAGCAGATGTACTTTTTTCGGATGTTTTTGATGGAGAGTTACTGCTGAAAGAAGGAAGTATTAAAATTGGGATGAATCCAGATCAAGCCGGACCTTACCGCTTGTTACTTGGTGCACTGACTGGCTGTTTTCACTCGACCTTTTTAGATGTTGCCGTAAAGAAGCGGTTGACTTTTAAAAGTGTCCGTTACCACTTGGAAGGCGAGAAACGCGATGAAGTGCCCCAAACATTGAAAGTACTTCATTTGACGATCGAAGTGGAAGGTGCAGAGAATCAGACTCAGATTTTGCGTTGTTTCGAGTTGGCGGAAAAGTATTGTTCAGTCTATACGACATTATCACATGTAGCTCAACTCAGTTATGAAGTAAGCTTTATTTAAACGCCTGCGGGCGTTTTCATTGTTTAAAAACAGGACATTTTATTGTAAGATAATAATAGGTATTGAACTTTAATAAATTAAGTGTATAGTAGTCTATGTCTTACAGATAGGGTGAAAAGATGACAAATCGTTTCTATATAGCAAAAAAACATATCAGACTCCGACCTGCTCAACAGATTGCTTTGAGTTTTTTGGCAGTAATCCTCGTAGGGACAGTCCTATTAGCATTGCCATGGAGTACAAAGGTCACAGGAATTTCTCTTTTGGATCACTTTTTTATTGCAACTTCAGCTGTTTGCGTTACGGGGTTAACTCCGTTAGTCGTTTTGGACACATATACTGTATTTGGTCAAACTGTAATCATTTTGCTGATGCAAATCGGTGGATTGGGTTTGATGACGCTGATCGCGATTTTTCTTTTGGCGATAGGCGGTAAACTGGCTCATCGTGAGAAAATGGTCGTTGCCGAAGCAACCAATATTGGATCCATGTCTGGCATAGGTAAAATCCGCTTGTACGGCTTGAGTGACAAATTCACTGGCACGATCGACACAAGAAAC
>CAKMJZ010000006.1 GCA_927435855.1 uncultured Erysipelotrichaceae bacterium | reverse complement strand
GTATGACCGACTTTACAATGATACTTCCTTCGTATTTGAGCACAAACGTCGAATGAAGTCATATTTGCCGGCTTGTTTATGCATAAAATTCCATCCATTTTGCCACCGCATTTCTTAGTTATTATACCAAATCATGCTATAATGTTAAAGCAAAAGAAACGAGGGAGTTATGCGTAAGGTTTTAAGTTCAATCCGCAAGGCGGATCAAGATTTTAAATTAATCGAAGAGAATGATAAAATCGCCATCGGAATTTCCGGTGGTAAAGATTCGATCGTTTTATTATATGGATTGTATTTGTACAAAAAGATGAGTCAAAAGAACTTTGATATACTTGCGATTCATTTAAGACTTGGTTTTGAAGGTATGGATATGACTCCAATCGAACAATGGTGTCATGATATGGGCATCGAGCTGCTTATGGTGGATACCGATATTGTTAAAATATTGAAGATTCAGGCTAATGATGAGGGTCGCCTTCCCTGTTCCCTCTGTTCAAAATTCAAAAAAGGTTATGTCATTGATGAGGCATTGAGGCATGGCTGTAATAAAATCGCCTTTGCTCATCACGGGGATGATGCTGTTGAAACGTTATTTCTTAATATGATTTATGGGGGTCGGATTGCAACGTTTCATCCCAAGATGTATCTGACGCGAAAGAAAGTCACTTTTATTAGACCCTTACTTTATGTTTTTGAAAATGATATTCGCTGCGCTGTAGAAAATGATGACTTACCTGTGGTGACTTCAACATGTCCGATGGATAAGCATACACAACGCGAAGAAATCAAGCAGATGCTTGCACTGATGTATAAACATTATCCAACAGCAAAAGATAACTTCATGACGATGCTTTCCAATCAAGAACAGCTAGATTTATGGCACAAGAATAAATAAAATAGCATTGACAATGTTAACAAGTTTTAGTATAGTTTACAGGAATAAAAAAGATTAGAGGTAGCGGTGCAGATGAGTAGCTGAAGGAGCCGGCGGGCGATGATTTCAGTGAAAGGCAATCACCGCCGAACAAGTTGGCAAGGCAAGGCCACTTGTGGGGTTTCAGGGAACACTTGAAACACTCCTTCAGTTACTGAAGTGGCGCTACAAAACCTTGGTTGTTAACAGGTCGTGTGTAGAGCACGATCTTTTTTATATCGATAACACTCAGGAGGAAATTATGAGAAAAATTATCGCTACATTAAGTCTATTTACACTCTTGTTGGCCGGTTGTACGCCAGCTTCCACAGATGACTCGATTATCGTCGGTCTTGAATGTAATTATGCTCCTTTTAATTGGACACAAATCGAAAGTGCAGCCCCGGCTGTAAAAATCAATGGTGATGCTGCTTATTGTGATGGTTATGACATCACGATCGCTCAAGCGATTGCAGATGGCCTAGGTAAAACCTTGGTTGTTAAGAAAATTGCTTGGGAAGGATTAGAGCCTGCGCTAAACTCCAACGAAATTGATATGATCGTTGCCGGTATGACAGACACGGAAGAACGTCGTGGAAGTGTCAGCTTTTCGACCCCGTATTATGCTTCAGATATGGTATTGATCGTTCGCAAAGACTCTGCTTTTGCCAGTGCGACATCCTTGGCTAACTTTAGTGGAGCAAAAGTCATTGCTCAACTTAGTACATTTCATGATGATATCATCGATCAGATTCCAAGTGTCGTACACATGACTCCTTTATCTTCATTTCCATTACTCGTTAACTCAGTTAGCACAAAAGATGCGGATGCTATGGTATCAGAACGTCCAGTTGCTACATCAATCGTTGCTACTAACAGTGATTTAATGATTATCTCCTTTGAAGAAGGACTGGGTTTTGCTACTTCATTTGAAGACACAACAGTATCCGTAGCACTTCGCAAAGCAGATACAGACTTACTAGCTTCCATCAACACGATACTTGCCGGTATTTCCGATGACACCCGCAATCAGTGGATGGCAGATGCTTTAGCCCGTCAGCCTGAAGGTAACTAGTGTTCTTTCTAGGAAGTAAAATACCCGCCGATCTGCTCGGCGGGTCTTGGTATATTTATCAGCGCTACGCTCCCCTCTTTTGGGCCGGAGCAAGGACGACATTACTTATTTCTCTAAGCGCTACTGTCATCGGTTTGATCATCGGATTGATTGTTGCAAGTATTCGCAATGTAAAATTCACACCCAAAGATTCACTTTTATCCAGATTTATCAAGAAATTTATGCGTTTGATCGCGACAGTTTATATTGAAGTTTTTCGTGGTACGCCTATGATGGTTCAAGCGGTTTTTATGTACCACGGATTACGTCAGTACATTATGTGGAGTCCGATTCAAGCCGGCATTTTTATCGTATCCGTCAATACCGGTGCTTATATGGCAGAAATAATTCGTGCCGGTATTCAATCGATTGATGATGGTCAGTATGAAGCTGCTCGATCGATTGGTATGAACAATACTCAAGCCATGATAAAAATCATCCTTCCTCAAGCGATTCGTAATGCTTTTCCGGCGATTGGAAATGAATTTGTGGTAAACATTAAAGATACCTCCGTATTAAATGTTATCAGTGTGACAGAACTATTCTTTCAGTCAAACTCGGTTGCAGGAATCGTCTTTAGATACCGGGATACATTTTTAGTTACAGCCGTGATCTATTTATTTTTGACATTTACAACGACCCAAATCTTGCGTGCGATTGAACGTAAGTTAGATTCTCCCAAAGGATTTGGCGGAGCTTCTCAGTCGATGCCCAGTAATTTTCCGTTTCTTAAAAGAAAGGAGCAAAAAGTATGAGTTTAATTGATATAAGAAATCTGAACAAGTCTTTTGGCTCTAATCTGGTGTTAAAAGATATCAATCTTTCCATTGAAGAAAAGCAAGTGGTCACTTTGATTGGTTCGTCCGGCTCAGGTAAAAGTACCCTTTTGCGTTGCATTAATTTATTGGAGACTCCCAATGGCGGTGAAATCGTCGTTGACGGTCAAAACATCATGACATCAAACTTCGATATCAACACGTATCGCTCTCATGTAGGAATGATCTTTCAGTCGTTCAATCTTTTTAGTCATATGAATGCAATAAATAACTGCATGATTGGTCAAACAGAAGTACTCAAACGTACAAAAGCTGAAGCTAAGGCTATTTCACTGAAGTATCTTGAAAAGGTCGGAATGCTCGATTTTGCCAATCAGTCGGTTAAGAGTCTCTCAGGCGGTCAGAAGCAACGGGTAGCCATAGCCCGTGCATTATGCATGGAACCACGAATTCTGTTACTTGATGAACCTACAAGCGCCTTAGACCCGGAGATGGTTGGGGAAGTATTGGAAGTCATCAAGCAATTAGCAGATGAAGGACTGACGATGCTAATTGTTACTCATGAGATGTCCTTTGCCAATGATGTTGCTGATTTGGTCATATTTATGGATCAAGGGGTTGTCTGCGAACAAGGATCACCTAAGGAAATGTTTTCAAATCCTAAGCATATGAGAACCAAAGAGTTTCTAGCGCGTGTATTACGCTAAGCATTAAAATATGCTATGATATCCATCGAGGATAACTATGAAATATAAACGGATCTACATCGAAATAACGAATCAATGCAATCTGTCATGTGATTTTTGTGCCTCAAGTAAACGGCCAAAACTATTTATGACCGTAGCGCAATTTCAATTGATTTGTGATCAGATCCGTTTTTTAACGGATTATATTTATCTTCATGTTCAAGGTGAACCTCTTTTACACCCTAATCTTAAAGAAATACTTCAAATAGCTTATCAAAATGAACTACAAGTGCAACTAGTTACTAACGGAACATTACTCAATAAGAATATTGACATTTTGAAAAATTCTCCTGCAATCAGACAAATCTCAATTTCTCTGCAATCCATGCAGACGATAAACTATCTGGAAGATTCACATAATCGTGCCCGACTGTTTGAACAACTCGTTGACCTAGCGAATTCTGATAAAATCGTTCAATTGAGGCTATGGAATTACAGTGAGCAAGTGTTTACAGATGGAATAAATCGTTGTTTAGCTTTTTTTAATATTAAGAAAGATGAACTTATAGTTGATAAAAATCGTTATTCTACAAATCATAAGAACATTTTCTTTTCCTTGGAAAAGCAGTTTCAATGGCCAAGTGATCCGGTTGATTCAAGTACAATTGGAACTTGCTATGGAACAAAAACCATGTTGGGTATTTTAAGTGATGGCACCTTGGTTCCCTGTTGCCTAGATCAAAACGGAGTTATTGCTTTAGGAAATGTCTTTACTACGCCGTTTTCTATGTTAATTGACTCACCGAGAATAAGAAAAATGCAAGTGGGTTTTAATAATCGAAAGATTATCGAGCCTTTTTGTCAGCATTGCCAATATCGTAGTCGTTTTGACTAAACATACGGTCCATCATAAAAAAAACTGAAATCGAAAATCGTATCAGGTTAACCTTCGTTAATTAGCATTTTTATATACAATTCTTGCTCTGGTCTGAGTATACATTTGATCAGCTTAAGTAGCGATATTAGCTTAGCATGCTACTTCATCAGAAGACTTAGAAAGCTTGGTGTCTCATTATCTTCAAATTTTGTGCACTGATCAGACTTTTTTGAACTATGATTTCGCCTTAGCCGAATTTTAAAGAATGAAAAAGGGAGATCCGTTAACCATAAATCTCCCAATTACAATAGATTGTTGAACATATTACAATAAGTTTATCAACCTTCATTCAAATCGTTATGTTTGATTTTAGTAGGAAGAGTCATACCCTGCAATAGATTAAGAGCAATTACATGGTCTTCAGTACTTAAGCTTTCAAAATATTCTAACATAGGCGTGAGTTTTTCGAATTCAATAAGTGAGAATAACACCGCATCAAGTTGGTTATTCTTGAAGACAAACAATCTTCCGGTACTTTCCGCTTTTTCCCGACATAATTTGTAATTCTTAATCATGTCTGAGTTTGAAACGATACCCTCTTTGAGTATTTTCATCTTTTGCTCCTTTAAGATATTATGCAATAAACAATAATAAATGTCAATTAAATATAGTATCATATATTAATGTTTTATTAGACATATATGTCTTACATTATGTGGGATGCATTTTTTTCAAAGAGTATTTCATTACACTATTCACAGCGAACTTAAGTTAACGTTCATTGTGGCTTTAAATACATAAAACCGGCATCGATGTTTCGATGCCGGTTTTTAATCAATCATAATTTTAGTCTTTTTTATAAGTTCCTCTGGCTAAATACAGTAATGAGAAACCGATTAATAACAGAGATCCAGCTAACAAAATTTGATTAACAAGATTGTCTGATGTATTTGGCAGCTCATTGTCTGTTTGAGTTGTTATACAAAGTTGATTCGATACGACATTTTTGTCGAGAGTTACTGCTCCGGTCATTGCTAGAACTTGTCCAATGACCTCTGCACCATTGTTAAGTGTGATCGACTCAGAAGCATAAATGCGACCTGCAATCTTTGAGTCTACTCCCAAGGTTGCCGAGCTTCCTACTTGCCAATATACTTCACAACTCGTTGCTGCATTAGTCAGTTCGACTTTGCTGTTTGATGCAGTTACTAATGTTGATGCCATTTGGAAGATGAATATTGCTTTATCATCTCCTTGAGAATCTAAAGTCAATGTTCCTGTAATTTCAAATGTACCACTTTCGGATGCATATACACCCGGTAGTAATGTTTGTCCGCCCAATTCTGTAGCAATGATGGTAACAGGTGTTCTACCGGCTACATCATTATAGGCTACTGTAAGAGCGTCTTTCGCTTTACTCGCATCAGTATTTGTCAGATGTATTTCGCCATCCAATACAACATCAGCAGATCCGGTAAATGAAGTTCCCGGGGATAACCCGATATCTCCATAGACGACTGTACTGCCTGTGTTGGTAATCGTTGAACCTGCCAAGATAGCAAAGTTTTTAGTGTCACCAATTTGAACGGCTGCTTGTTGTGCAAATGCTGTGGATATAAAGAATACAAGTACAAACAAGGATGCAACTGTCTTCAATATACGGCTGTAAAAATTACGCATGATCTTTACTCCTGTTTTTCTTGTTGCATTTAAGCAACATAATTAAACTATTCTTCTACCACCAATAAGTCTGAGTAATATAAGTACGACAGCTATGACAAGCAATACGTGAATAAATCCACCCATAGTTGTTGCTGATACGACTCCAAGTAACCATAATATAATAAGAATAATTGCAATTGTTCCTAACATGTAAGTTCCCTCCTTTCTTTTCTTAACGTAAGAGATCGAAGCCAAGCTGAAATTGTTATATTCTCTTTTCGACATTCTTGTTAATGTCTTTGGAAACATTTCGAATTTCACTATCAATAAAATCTATTCCCTCTTTTACGTCATCACCAAGATTCTCGGCATGATAATTTACATTTTTGTATGCACTTCTCGCTCTATTTTGTGCGAAAGTCTGAGCATCCTTAAATGCTGCATTGGCTTCATATGCTGCATCTTCAAGTGAGTCGAGACTTTTGTCCAACATAGAACCTACTGATTCATTATTCCTTTTGAGATAATAGATTACTGTGCCAGCGACAGTAATAGTAGCAAACACTCCTAATTTAAACGCTGCTTTAATTGATGAGTTCATCATATTCCTTCTTTCTAGCCAATAGCTATGTTAGTTAAAGTTAATTTTTCGTATAATAAAAGTGAGACCCTTTAACCAAATCTCACCTTAACAATTCATTTTAATCCTATTACAATAAGTTAAGATCTCTTCATTTATTAAAATCAAGGGTTTTGATTTTAGAAGGATGCGTTAAACTTTGCAATAGATTTAATGCTGTTACATTATCATCTTTACTCAAACTCTCAAAATATTCTAATATAGGTGTTAGCATTTCAAATTCATTTAGAGAGAATAACACCGCATCTAGTTGGTTATTCTTAAAGATAAATAGTCTGCCTGTGTTTTCCGCTCTATCTCGGCATGATTTATAATTCTTAATCATGTCAGAGTTTGAAACGATACCCTCTTTGAGGATTTTCATTTGTTTTACTCCTTAATTGTATTATGCACTATACGAACACAAATGTCAAATATTATTCACATTATTATTATAATAATTATATATCATAATATTTAATCAATTGTCTGTATCATATTTATCATAATTAGGTTCTCTTTTTATCTTTCAACTTTTCCAATTCAACTATCCTAATGTTTTGATTTATCCTATCTCCTATGATATTTTGCAACACTCAGATACACATAGAAAAAACCGGTTCGTGTCTTGAACCCGGTTTTAAATCAATGATAATTCTAGTCTTTTTTATAAGTTCCTCTGGCTAAATACAGCAATGAAAACCCGATTAATAACAGAGATCCAGCTAACAAAATTTGATTAACAAGATTGTCTGATGTATTTGGCAGCTCAAAGTCGAACTGACTAATGCAGCAACGAGTTGTGAAGTATATTGGCAAGTAGGAAGCTCGGCAACCTTGGGCGTAGACTCAAAGATTGCAGGTCGCATTTATGCTTCTGAGTCGATCACAC
>CAKMJZ010000005.1 GCA_927435855.1 uncultured Erysipelotrichaceae bacterium | reverse complement strand
CGGGGTGGCAGCCAGTTTCCAAAGGAAGTGTTCTTTTTTTCAGAACACGGGAGGAACATCATGTATAAAAAAATCATCGCCGGATTAACAACACTGATCTTGGTATCTGCCATTGCGATCATTGTTGCACAACCGAGAACTATAGCCAAAGAAAGCGAACAGAGCAATCTTTTGGTCGTACAAAATAATATCGTCAATCAAACAATCAATCAAGTTAAACCTGAGAGTGTCACACCTCAACTTTCATATCTTCAGTTGAATGCTTCAAAAGATCAACTAACCATAGGCGATACCATTCAGATGAATGTAACCGCAAATATTCCTTCCCTGTTACCAAACGATTTGGTTTACAGTGTTGACAGTCTAATAGCAACCATCGATAAAGATGGATACCTATTTGCATTAACTGCAGGCGAAGTTACCGTATCAGTATCAAGTGAATCAGCTGGTCTTGAATCTACTTTTAAAATAGTGATTTCCGAATTGATCGTTATAGAGGAAGAACCTGAAAAACCAGCAACTCCTGCACCAACACCGAAGCCTGCTCCTGCACCTGCTCCAACACCGAAACCTGCGCCTGCACCTGCGCCTGCTCCGGCACCTGCTCCGGCACCTGCTCCAGCACCAGTCACAGTCTCAAATATTTCAGTGACAGGTATCACGGTTAAATCTTCAATAGACTCTCTATTTGTAAACAAGACCACAACATTAGCTGTAACGGTCAGTCCTTCCAATGCTACAGACACATCCGTTGCTTGGCAAACCTCAAATGCTGAAGTTGCTACAGTTTCAACCAGTGGCATCGTTACCGCAAAATCTGCTGGAAATGTTACGATTACAGTCGTTTCAATAGATGGCGAGTTTAAAGATTCTGTTACACTTACAATTCAATCATCTGTATCCTCAACTCCGGAATCTGATTGGAAACTAGAAGTTGCTCGCTTAACGAATATCGAGCGCGAAAAAGCTGGAGTTTCTATATTGAAATACAATAATTACATTGCGGCTGGCGCACAAATTCGTTCGGATGAAATCGTTGTTTCGTTCTCACATACACGTCCGGATGGTAGCCGTTTCTTTACAGTATTCGATGACCCTGATTTCTCTTATCGTTATATCGGCGAGAACTTAGCTTTAGGTTATAAGAGCCCTGCTGAAGTCGTTGCTGCTTGGATGAAATCAGAAGGTCACCGCGCTAACTTACTAAGCGAGAAATATTCAGATATCGGCGTTGGGATCACTAAAGGTGAAAACGGTCGTTATCACTGGGCACAAATATTCTATAAGGGAAAATAGAAGCTGTAGGTAAACCGGAGAAATCCGGTTTTTCTTTGCGTTCTTTTAAATTGCTTCCATCCGTGTTATGCTTTTTATGTAAAAAAAGGAGATTACTATGCTCACTATTGCTTTTATCGGATTTGGCAATAGCGTCATCCGCTATCACTTGCCCTATATCCGTCATCGAGGTCACATTAAAATACAAAGTATTTATCGCCGCAAAGAAGATCGCGTCTTTGAATTTGAGCGTCAGCGCGAAAAACATTATCCGGAAATCCACTTTACCGATAATCTTGATGAAATACTTAATGATAAGAGAATCGATTGCATCGTCATTAATACACCCGATGACACCCATGTTCAGTATGCTAAGGCCGTATTAAATGCCGGAAAGCATGTCCTTGTGGAGAAACCTTTTGCACCGAATGAAAAAGAAGCTAAGGAAGTTTTTGATTTGGCTAAGGAAAAAGGTCTTATATGTTATGTTAATCATAACCGTCGCTACGATGCTGATTTTTTAACATTAAAAAAGGTCTTAGATAGCGGCAAGCTTGGTGATATCATCGAAATCGAATCCCATTATGATTACTATAAGCCTTATGATTTCATAAAGAACGGTCCACGTGACAAAGGTTGGTTTATTTACAGTTTAGGTGTTCATAATTTCGATCAGATCATTTCTCACTTCGGCGTACCACAACGCGTGCATTATGATGTTCGCAGTTTTACTGCGGATGGAGCTGAAGATTACTTTAACTTACAATTTTGCTATGGCAATATGAAGGTATCGATTGCCTCAAGTTTGTACGTAATGATAGACTATCCCCGTTTTCTAGTTCATGGAACAAAAGGTTCCTTCACTAAACAATCTCAAGGTCATTTGTCGTCTGTGAAAGCTTCGGAACCAATCCATGCCAGTTTTAGAGTTGAGGATGAATCGAAATGGGGAACATTGAGTTACATTAATGAACACGGTGAACACGTCACTGAACAAGTCCCATCCGAAGTAACGGATTATGGTCGATTGTACGATGACTTGCATGACATCATCTTGGCTGGCAAACCAAAGATCGTCAAAGATGAACAAGTATTGGCTGTACTTTCAATACTTGAAGCCGCAAAAGAGAATTTATGCTAGAAAGGTTGCCTAGGCAACCTTTTTTAAGTCAAACCGAAATAAAAAAGCGACGAATCGTCGCTCACAAAGTCAATCTGTAGACACAATACGGTATTGGTATCCTTCTTCCAAATACTCAACAGACAGATTTGGAAATTTCATCGTCAGGTAATCAACAATTTTAATAACGCCTGGAATTTCACTGACTGAATGATGCACCAAAATTAGCGGAACACCATTGTCAATACAATATTGATGAGCAATCCAATTGTTACTGCCGTCATCACTTAACACAACGCATTCCATATTTTCTCGTACAAGAGCAAACACATCGGTCGCCGCTCCGGTTCCGATACCACAAGATTTTACGAGTTGATTAAGATCGCCTAATACCGTAACAGATTGCTGACCAAAAGGTGCCAGTGCATTGGCAATCTTTTTCGCAATCGCTTCCACTGTCATACTTTCAAAATACGCAAATGAGTTATATGACTTGATATCTCTTTTAACAAAAGGCAAACCAATGATCGAGCTCCACGTATCCGCAACTCCAACACCGGGTATCATATCCCAAACGTCATGACAGCGGTATACGCAGATGTTATGTTTTGCTAGTAATTTTTCTTTCTTTTGTCTTGATTCAAGAAGCTCTTTTGGAAGTTTTGTCCCTTCTTCATAAAAGCAATTTTCATGAGAAATGATAAAATTAACTCCACTTTTAATCGCCTGTTCAATCACTGGTAAAGTTGCCACCCAGCACACACCGACATTGTTAACCAACTGATTAGTATCACCAAACATCACCACATCACGAGTTTGATTAAAATCCACCCAATCCGCATTTGCGTTTAAATATGATATGATTTCGTTTATCTTCATAGTTAAGTTCTCCTAAAGTGATTATGTGTCATCTATTTTAATTTTCACGAGATAGTTCTTGAATAAATTCTTCCATGCGGTTCATAGCTTCAATGATGTGTTTAAGTGAAAATGAGTAGGAAATACGCACAAATCCCTCACCACACTCACCAAAAGCGTTTCCCGGAATGACCGCAACTTGCTTTTGCTTAAGCAATTTCTCACAGAAATCCTCACTGTTCAATCCTGTGGATGAGATATTAGGGAAGACATAGAAAGCTCCTTTGGGTTCATAGCATGACAGTCCCATTTTTAGAAGCCTATCCACAATGTAACGTCGGCGCATGTTATATTCATTGCGCATCGCCACGATGTCCCCTGCCCCATTTTTCAGTGCCTCGATTCCGGCAAACTGTGATATAGTGGGTGCGCACATAATGGCATACTGATGATATTTGGTCATCGCTGAAATAATCTCCTCAGGAGCACAAGCATAACCGATCCGCCAACCGGTCATCGCAAATGCCTTAGAGAATCCGGAAGTTACGATGGTACGCTCACGCATACCCTCAATACTGGCAATCGACACGTGCGATATATCCGAATAGTTCAATTCCGCATAAATTTCATCACTGAGCACTAGCATATCGGTTTCGCGAATAACTTCTGCGATAGATTCTAAATCTTCTTTTTCCATGATGGCTCCGGTCGGATTGCATGGATATGGCAATATCAACAAACGTGATTTCGATGTTATCTTCTCTTTGAGTTGCTCGGGTTTTAAGCGAAATCCATCTTTTTCAAAGGTTTCGATAATAACAGGAATAGCTCCTGCCATGTATACCATCGGTTCATAAACCAGATAGCTGGGCTGAACGATCAACACTTCATCCCCAGGATTCAATAGCGTACGATAGGCCATCTCAATCGCTTCAGAAGAACCGACCGTAGCCAAAATTTCGGTTTTCGGTTGATACAGTGTATTAAAGCGTTTAGCCATATACTCAGATATTTCTTGGCGAAGGGCTAATAATCCGCGTACCGGCGAATAAAAGGTTTTGCCTTGCTCCAGTGCTTCAATTCCGGCTTGACGAATGTGCCATGGTGTTTGAAAATCCGGCTCTCCAACACTAAGCGAAATGATTTCCTTATATTCGTTGGCAATCTCTAAAAACTTCCCTACGACTGAGGGTTTGACGTTTTTGAGATGATGATTGAAAATAACTTTGGGTTCCATTACAGTACCATGTTGCGCGGATCGCTGATTTCTTTCTCACCAAGGATAATACCGTTTTGTTTGTATCGTTGTAAGACAAAGCGGGTCGAAGTGGATAAGATAGATTCTAAAGTAGATAAGCGCTTGGCTACGAAATTAGCAACTTCCTGCATGGTATTGCCCTTAACAAACACTGCCAAATCATAATTACCGGCCATCAGGTATACACTCTCTACCTCATCCAACGCCATCACGCGATCCGCAATTTCCTGAAAGCCGTATTCCGCTTTGGGCATGACTTTGCATTCGATAAGAGCAAACACCGGAATATGAGGCAGTTTTTCATAGTTAATAATAGCTTGATAACCCTTGATAACACCGTCTTCTTCCAGTTTCTCAACGATTTTCGCGACTTCCCTTTCCTCTTTACCCAATAACACTGCGATTTCACTATGGGTCAAGCGGGCATTTTGCATTAGCAGTTTAAGTACTTCCTCCATGATCAGTCCTCCATGTTTTTATTTATGATACGGTATATTTCATGATATTACAATGCATTTTCAAAATAGTTTCAACTGCTCTTCCCCAAATCCTGATTGATAGTCCGTGATGATTTGACTCATCTGAGAAATGATGTTAAGTTGGTCACTTTCCTTTTTGAAAAGTTGTGAAAGTGATTGTGCTTTAGGTGAGTCACAAATATAGCGATCAGCGAACATCTGAATGTACTTATGTTTCAACCCTGGAAAATATAGGTCTAATTGCCTATAAAAGTAATCTCGTTGATTTTGTCTCATCGTTACGCCAAATGCCGGATAAATATAGCGAACACCACACTTTGCCCCACGTTGAATAATCGATCGGATATTATCTTCGGTGTCGTTGATTAAAGGCAAAACCGGCATCAACAGTATTCCCGTCGGAATACCCGCTTGCGAGTACTTCCTTAATGTATCAAAACGCTCAGAGGTTTTGCTTGCGCCAGGTTCCAACAATGAGGCCAATGTATCATCGAAGGTCGTGATTGTCATCAACACCAACACCGGTGAGTGTTTTTTTATTTGTACAACAAGATCCAAATCTCGAACGATCAGGCTACTTTTTGTGGTCAGTGAAACTCCGAAACGATATTGATCGATCAACTTCAGTGATTGTCTTGTCAGCTGATGGATCCTTTCTTGAGGATTATAAGGATCACTCATCGCCCCACTGCCAATAACCCCTTTTTTACGCTTGCTTTTAAGTTCCTTTTCCAAAATCAACAGAGCATTTTCCTTAGCTTTCACCTCATCAAAACTTTCAATTCGATAGCAATCGCTGCGCGAATCACAGTAAATACAGCCGTGCGAGCAGCCTTTGTATATATTGAGATTGTAATGATGCCCAAACCACTGAGAATTTTGTTGGTATGTTGATAATAGTGTTTTCGCTTTGATTTCTTCCATAGCATTCTCTTTTCATATCAATATTATCATTACTCCCCTACCAACGCCAATGACAATTGCGTTATAATAAAGAGGTAAAGGGTGATTTGATGAAAAAACCGATGAAATATGTATACGGTCCTATTCCTTCGCGAAGGTTGGGACAGTCTTTGGGCATCAGTCCGATTCCTAAAAAGGCATGTAATTACGCTTGTGTCTATTGCATGTTAGGTCCTACGGATAAGATGACAAATACTCCTGCGATGTTTATGCCTGTTCAAGATATTCTCGATGAGTTTGATCAAGTGCTCGCTTCGGGCATTCCTTTTGATGCTGTAACCTTTGCGGGGGATGGTGAACCAACTTTGTATGTCGGATTGAAAGAGTTGATTCTTGAGTTGAAAAAGCGCACCAAAAAGCCGATCGCGTTGATTACCAATGGCGCATTACTCTATGTCCCCGAAGTTTTCGATACGTGTATGAAAGCGGATATCGTGATGCCTTCGGTCAATGGTTATGATGAGCGCACCTTTAAACTGATCAATCGGCCTCATGGCGAAATCGATTTTGACATAGTAACTAAAGCATTAAAGAAGTTTAGCCGGGAATATCCGGGATTGCTTTGGTTGGAGCTGATGTTGATTAAAGGGATGAATGATTCCACTGAGGATTTACACAAATATCATGACTTTTTCCATCAGTTTTACTATGATCGCTTATATATCAATACGCCTAACCGACCTCCGGTCGAAAGTTTTGCTCAGATGGTCACCCATGAGAAAATGTTGGAGGCCATGGATATCTTAAAAGGAATTGGAATTGAAGATGGTTTTGAAAATGGCTATTCAAGTGATATCACTGATGATTTAGAAGCCATATTGAACATCACTCAGCGTCATCCGATGAATCAACACGAGATTGAGCATTTTCTGAAAAAGCGCAACAACAAAAACATTTCTGGAATTTTCATGCTATTGCGCAGCCATCCGAAAATCAAGATTGTTCATTATCGTGGTATCGATACTTATCGCATCAAATAAAAAAAGTGCCGAATCACTAAATCAATAATCCCAATAACGCTCCGCCTGCGATCAAGTAGGTGGAGTTTATTTTATATTTGACTAATAGAATCGCACTGATCAAAAAGATCAATCCGGCTTGCCAGGATATTAATGTCGCAATGCCTAATTTTAAGGTTACCGCTGCCATCAAAGCAATTGAAGCTGCGTTGACACCATCCAACAAAGTAGTTAGCTTCTGATTATTGCGAAGCTTATCAAAAAGCGGAAAAACAAATCCGACCAATAAAAATGACGGTAAAAAGATTCCGATGGTAGCACCTAATGCTCCTTGCCACCCGGCAATCAGAAAACCGATGAAGGTGGCGGTCGTAAAGACCGGACCGGGAGTGAACTGTCCAACAGCCACTGCATCGAGCAGTTGTTGTGTAGTGATTGCACCATACTTTAATACAAATTCAGTTTCCAGAAAGGATAGTAGTACATAGCCACTACCATACAAAACGGAACCGATTTTTAGAAAGAGCAGAAACACCACAAAGGCTGACATGGGTTCTACAACAAACATCTTCCCGTTTTTAATTTGTTTAAACACAAACATTAGCGCAGCTGCACTTAATATCAAAGGAATTTCACTGATTCCGGCCATAGATAAAGCGAAGACTCCGACAAAAAGTACGATGACTTGCCAACCTTTTAAAATGGTTTTAGATAATCGGATCAATGCTTGAAGCACGATGGCTAAGATAACGGGTTTGACACCATCAAACAATGAGGCAACTGCCGGTATCGTGCCGTAATTGACGTAGATATAGGCAAAGACCAAGACGATAAATACGGCTGGTAAAATAAAACTCGCACCAGCAATGATCAGGCCAATGGCACCACCGCGATGATAACCCATTAAAATGGCCATTTCCGTTGAGTTGGGTCCGGGGATAAGGCTGGTAAAGCCAAACATATCGATAAACCGCTCTTTACTTAGCCATTTGCGTTTGGTGACGATTTCATCTTCCATCATGGCAATATGCGCGGCCGGCCCACCAAATGCGAAAAAGCCCAGTTTGCTAAAGACGGTAAATATTTCTTTGTATATTGCTTTTTTGTTCATCATTTAATCTCCTCTTTTAGAATATCATAATTCATCATTTTGACAAATTTGTTGCTCAGATTGTGGCTCGCTGGTCTTTTCCGAAAGTCATGAATATCAAGGTTCCCAATAGTCCAAAAGCACTGGCAGTCAGAAAGTTGGTTTGTGGAGATATCGTCCATAAGTAAGCACTGAAAAGCGATGCAATCGATACCGCAATGTCTCTTAGCAGATAATATGTACCAAAGGTTGTGGCTTTTGAGCCTTCATTCGCCAGTTTGACGATCAGGGCTTTGCGTGTCGGTTCCCCAAATTCTTTTAGTCCGCGGATTGCAAATGCGAAGATAAGCATAGGCATACCCGTTGAAAATAGTAATACCAGTGGGAAGATCGTAAAGAATATGAATGTAATAGAGACAATCGTCTTATTTGAAATTTTCTCAGACAGATAAGCTACGGGAATATATATAATCATCGCGACTGCCATTTCGACCATTGTCAGCACACTGAAACTAACAGCGCTTTGTTGGTTGGATTGCATGATCCAAACTACCACAAAAGCATAGGGAATCTGCTCCGCAAAGCGAATCAGAATATCACTGACAAGCAACGTACGCAGTTCAGTGGGCATATTTTTGAAAGTGTCGATAACATTGGCTATGGGCACACTTTTCTCTTGTCTGTCCTCGATGAACAAGTAAATGAAAATCAGTGATAACAACGCAAATATCAGAGCGACCATAAAGGCGATGCGTGCGCCAATCAGAATTCCGTACATCTCAATGAGGATACCGCCGAAAAGTGGTCCCAATGCCATAGGAATGCGTCGGATGAGGGAGTGCATGGAAACGCCCATGGTTTGCTTTTCTTTCTTCAGTGTCGATGAAACAAGCGATAAAATAGCCGGTAAGGATAGCGCTGTCCATGAGATAAAAAACACAGCTCCAATCAATACGGCTTGCCAGGTGGGAAACAGTATGATAATCAAGTATCCGAAAATGGACACGGTTGTATAGATAATCAGTGCCTTCTTGTATCCGACTTTATCAGAAACATAACCACCGATCCACGAGTAAATTGCACTTAGGAAGTTATCCAGAGCATTAAGAAAGCCGACCGCATACACAGATCCGCCAATCGCAAGCAGGTATATCGGTAAGAAGCGTTCTCCCATTTTCTCACCCATTCCCAATAGGATGACCATAATTAACATAGCCCCCATGCTTCGGTTAAGTCCGAGAAACTGTGCGGTTTTTTTAAGTCGATTACTCATGATATCTTTCCATGACTTCATCACTTAATTCTTTGAGGTAGTTTCGTAACTCCACTAACGCTTCATCCCCTAATGGGGTCAATGAGTAGTACTTGCGCAACTTCCCTTCAACGTTTGAGGAAGATGAGATCAGCAGTCCTTCTTTTTCAAGTCCGTGTAAAATCGGATACAAAGTACCATAAGAAAGCTGATAGCCATGATGTGCCAGTTCAGATACCATCCAACTGCCATAAATGGGTTGCTCTTTGGCATGGTGTAAAATGTGCATGCTGATGAACCCGTGAAACAGCCTCTTCTTGACAAGTTCGCTCATAAATCCTCCTATCGTAATTCGATATCGATTTTCGATATTATACCATAAAAAAAGATGTCTTTCGACACCTTTGACTTAGTATGTGATAAAGCGATTCAACTCCCCGGGCTTATCTGGGTTCAATGTGAGTTTCACTGAGAAATGATAAGCAATCATTTGCATCAGCGTTGTAAACAGACTGCCACGCAACTCCTCAGAAAACACCGGAACTTTGACATTGATGGTTCCATTAAGATCCCTGTCTCTGCCAAACAGAACAACGTTAGCACCTTGAACCAATATCTCACCAATCAAGCCGTTCTCCAATTCAATATTCTCTTCATTAAGTGAACTCAAGAAAATCCAACTGCCCTCTTTCGCTGTGACGATAGGTCCGTGTCGGTATTCCAATGTCTGATAGAATGATGATAGCCACTGGGCCATCTCTACACATATATACGCCCCGGCAATCACTGCCCCATACTGTACCCCGGCTCCTAATGTGACAACTTGGGGATTTTCCATCTTCTTGACGATATCTGCGGCATGTAAATCCAATTTGCTATATATCGTTTCTGCCATTGCGAAGAACTTGTCAAACTCACTAAGATCCTCTCCCTTCAAAATCATCGCCATTAAAAGCACGGATATGTATATGTTATTGAAGGATCGGGTCGAACAAACCGATACCTCTTCACTCCATGGCAGATATAAGGACACATCACTCATATTCATCAGTGGATTATCCTCAAACATCGTAATGGAAAGCACCCGATGATCCGGATAAGCTTTCTTGAGGATTTCAGTTGCCAATAAGGTTTCTTTGGATTTTCCTGAACGAGAAGGGACGATAAATAGTGGTGCATCATATAAGTATTTGTAATTGTCTTCACTCATCACAACATCCGCCGCTTTGAGCAACGTAATCTTCTTTCCCAGTTTCTTTTGCATGATGGCCGCACCGGAAACTGATGCCCAATAACTGGCACCGCATCCCAAAAAGACGATGTCATTGCGATCAAGAAAGATTGCGTATATCCATTCTTTATTTTTTATAATGTATTCAAATGTCAGTTTTAAGGATTGATATCCGTAGCGTATTTCCTGATAACTATGATGATTCATAAGGTACCTCCATTTTATATAGATAAATCGATTTTAAACTTTTACAGAGATTCAAGTTCTTCTTTGATATTGCCGGCATACGGTCCGCCATGATAACAAATCACCGTATCAATATCCAATTCGCTCAATAGATGCGCACTTATTCTAGCCTGAGCACCATCCAAATTTGATTTGGGATGAGCGAGTTCAAGTTTACCAAATTCACTGACCAATGCATCTCCGGCAATCAGTGTGCGACTCTCCATATGATAAACACTGATATGTCCCGGCAGATGTCCTGGGGTGTAGATGATTTTCAAGCCTCCGCACACATCAATAACTTCTTGGTCGCTGACCCTTCGGTCGACCGTGACCGATTCAACGGAATTGAGGATGTCGATCAGTTTTTGGATTTGGTTGCGTTTATGATCTTCCGCTTGTTGATAAGCATGTTGAGCCAATTGCAAGCGAATGGCCGTTTGTTCACCGCTGATATACTGCGCTTGCAAGTGTGAAGCGATGATTTCAATGCTGGGATACGACCGTTTGAACTGTCCCAGGGCTCCCATGTGATCGATGTCATTGTGAGTAACAATTATTTTGGTCAGAAAAGCGAAATCGATGCCCTTTTCTGAGGCGAGCTCGTGTATTTTATCAAAGGTCTTTGGATATCCACAATCAATCATGACCATATCACGCTCATCAAAAATAAGGGTCGGATAGACGGTAAAGATGCGTCCGTTGTTGTCATAGTCGAGTTTAAGCGGGATAATTTTTGTCATGGCATTCTCCTGAAATCTTTTTTATTGTAACATAAAAAAAGGCAGCCGAAGCTACCAATCACTATTTAGAAATCAATGCCGTTAGTTTAACAGATACCAAACCTAAGATAACACCGACCATCAGCATCGCGATTGATCCGACAAAGTCGAAGTTTGTTCCAAAGTATACAGCCCATGTCGCAAATGCACCTGGACCAAAGGATAGGAATTTGACATCGGTCATTAGGATAACGATCAAAGCGGCTAATACTGCCACGGCCAAACCGATTCCGGCAGGAATGCCTAATGTAGGGCCCAATAATTCCATTCCGATATATACACTCAAGAAACCCCAAACGATACCCCAGACGGAAGATGTTGCCACTTTGATTGCAGCATTATTGTCTGCCCCTGCCGCAAAGAATAGTGCCCAAGCCAGAAATACTGGCCAAGCATGGAGGGTGATACCTGCAAATTCGCCCACAGTCAAAGCTACGAAAGTCCAAACCCCGGCTAAAACGCCGACGACGATCGCCATTTTTAAATTTTTCATATTGTTCTCTTTCTCTATGTTATTCTATTTTTGAATATTCTTAAATGCTTCTGCTTGTTGTTTGATTCCAATTTCAGTAGCAAAACGCTCAATAGACGATGCACCGAAGAAACCATCGACACCATGGGTACGAGCAATTACGTACTGGGCATCTTGAGGTTCGGCGATCGGTCCGCCATGGCATAAAACCATGATGTCCGGATTAACGGTTTTAGCAGCATCACATAGCGCTTGAACACGTTTGACCGCATCATCAAGGGTCAGTGCAGTTTTAGCACCAATGGTTCCCTTAGTGGTCAAGCCCATATGAGCAACGATGATATCGGCTCCGGCCGCAGCCATTTTTTTGGCTTGTTCTTCATCGAATACATACGGAGTTGTCAGTAAATCAAGTTCATGTGCTTTCTTGATCATATCCACTTCCAAATCGTAGCCCATGCCGGTTTCTTCCAAATTTTGACGGAAGACACCATCAATCAATCCTACGGTCGGAAAGTTTTGTACACCAGAGAATCCTTGTTCTTTGATTTGTTTTAAGAAAACTTCCATGATTCTAAATGGATCGGTTCCACAAACCCCAGCCAAGACCGGTGTATGTTTGACGACCGGTAGAACTTCATGCCCCATTTCGACGACGATTTGATTGGCATCGCCATAAGACAGCAAACCTGCCAACGATCCACGTCCAGCCATACGATAGCGACCGGAATTATAAATGATAATTAAGTCGACACCACCGGCTTCTCCACTTTTTGCGGAAATGCCTGTTCCAGCTCCGGCACCTAAGATGATTTTACCTGAAGCAATTTCGCTTTTCAGGTTAGCGATGATTTCGCTGCGTTTGATTGCCATAAATGTTCTCCTTTATTTTGCCAAAAGTTCGATCAGTTTCTTTGCGGCTGTGACACCAAATTCTTCAGCATTAATATCACAGTCCATTTCAATGAGTTCGACTTTTGAATGATCAATATTCTTTCTGATAGTCTCAAATAATATTTCATCTTCTTCTTTACCATAAAACGGTGCCCCAACAACATCAATCATGGACACACCTTTCAGCGGTAACATTAGCGCTGTCGGTGATTTGGTCATGTTGAGCTTTGTTGCGATGATTTCGCCTAACTGACGGTTTTCTTCAACTGTAGTGCGCATTAAGGTAACTGTCGGATTGTGTTTGTAGAAATTGCGACCTTTAAATTGTGGCGGGATGGTGTCGTATGGACCAAAGTTGACCATATCGAGTGCTCCGGTCGAAACGACTTGCGGGATACCTTTTTTACCGGCAGCTTCCAAACGGTTTGGTCCGGCATTAAGCACGCCCCCTACCAGTTCATCACACCATTCGGTTGTCGTAAGGTCAAGTACGCCATCGAAATAACCCGATTCGATCAGTGCTTCCATTGAGCGACCACCGGTTCCGGTAGCATGGAAAACGATAACTTCATAGCCTTCTTTTTCCATATACGCCTTTGCGAAGTTGACACAAGGTGTGGTAACCCCAAACATCGTCGCTGCGATCAAAGGTTTCTTTTCAATCTTCACTTCAGCTTCGTATGTTACCATTCCGGCAATCGCGAAGCAGGCATTTTTAAATATTTTTGTTGAGATGGAGTTAAGTCCGGCGACATCGACGATCGATGGGATCATAACGATATCACTTGTACCAACGTATTGCGATACATTGCCAGAAGCCATTGTCGATACCATAACTTTGGGTACGCCGATTGGTAAAGCGCGCATGCCTGGAGTTGCCAGTGAAGTTCCACCACTGCCGCCAAGCGAGATAATTCCGTCGAATTTCCCTTCAGCGTATAGCTTAGGCACCAGTTTTTCAACACCGCGAGCTGCGGCTTCCGTTGCAATCGCACGGTCTTTTTTAGCGACGATGGACGCTAAATCGGCATCGGCAGCTTTAAATACTTCTTCGTTGGAAATATCCACTTCTATGGTCGGTGCGAAGACACCGCAGTGAATGAGCAAGGTGTTTAGTCCAAGCCCTTTTAAGATGTCATTAAGAAATGCATACTCGGTTCCCTTGGAATCCATTGTTCCAATGATAGCGATGGTTTTCAAATCTAACCCTCCTTCAATGGGCATTCGTTTTTGTCGTGCGCACATATGATAAAAAAACAGAATGCTTGTCATCTGATACAAGCATACTGTAAGCGCATTCATTGTAAAAGGGAGGTTCGTCTGTTCCTTATGTACTTTTGTCCATATCGTCATATTCACTGGGTGAATAGCCGGTATGTTTCTTAAAAATCTTACTGAAATACGCATAATCGGTAAATCCGACCAACGAAGCAATCTCTGTTTTATTGATATTTTTGTTTCGCATGATTTCTATGGCCTTATTGATTCGTACCTGTGTCAGATACTCAGGGAATGTGACTCCGACTTCACGGTTAAACATTGCACTTAAATAGGTACGTGAAAGGTGCACGCGGGAGGCAAGCTCATTAAAAGATATTTTATTCATGTAATTTTTTGCGATGTAATCTTTGATGAAGTAGACATAATCCATTTCATCGGCCAGATTGAACAAGGCGGAATCCTGGTCAAACTGTCCTGTTATTTTAAATTCCCGGGTCACTTCAACGATGGCTTTTTCCAAAGGAATCCGCTCAAAAGTCGAACCCCCAAAGTAGCCCATGGCTCCGGAATTGTCGTACATATATTTTAAGTCAATGGATTGATGAATCGGTCCTCCGTAAATCATTTTAATGATAGGGCGATCCGCTTTGTCACACTGAGCAAAGATCGCTTTGGTCAGTTGAGCGGCTCCTTGAAGGTTCAATGGCGATGAGATATCCATTTGACCGCCGACGGTAAAGCCAAGGTGTGAGGTGATGACGTCCGCCCCGGCTTCCACCATCCATTGGGCTTGTTCAACATTGAAAACAAAGGCAATGGTAAATAGACCTTTCTTCGAAGCAATGGAAATTGCTTCAACTTCCCGTTGAAAGGACATCCCTTCTTCTTCGAGGGCTTCTCTGAGCAATCCGCCGATAATTCCGACGGAGGGATAATTGTTAATCCCGGAAAATCCGTGACTGATGATTTGATCAATAAATCGTTCAAGATCGATGGTCGGATCGGTTGCGCATAGTCCGAAGATGACCGGCGTGTTTTTTACAACAGGGATAATTTCCTTCGATCCAAAGTCCATGACCATTTGATTGGAGTTGGCAAAAGGCAAAAGTCCGGCCAATGACCCGACACCCATTTGGCGAAAGCGTCCGGAGTTTAATGCCAAAAGTAAATCCGCACCACCTTTTTCCGCATATTTTGCAGATATTCCGGCACCAACCGCAACCCCGATAATATGGCGTCGTTGACTGATTTGGCTGAGAAGTCGATCAAGTATCTGCGCTTTACTAAAGGCCATCCTTCACCCTCCTGAATCAATGATATGTACAATTGCTTTACTTGCATTATAGGCGATTTTTAGGGTAATGACAACCATGAAAAAAAGACCGAAATTATCGGTCCGTCTGTGTTTTCTCCCACACCTCTTTGAGTAGCGCATATGAAAAACTACTCATCAAAATGGTATCATCCTGCTCATCAATTAATTATTGGATTTATCGATGTTAAACTCGCCTTGTTCTTTGAGAAAACTGTTGAAGAAAGCCAGACATACTTCATTAATCGCTTTCAGATTTTTAGATGTCTTTTCAATCCCTACATTATTCCCATCTAAAAATTTTGTCAGAATTGGACTGGTTAGCGCAAAATCAGTAAGTGCCAAATGTCCGATACCACTGAAATAAATACTAAATTCATTCTTATCCGGATTCATAAGCATTCGATAATTCGTGCTGTATTGCGGGCGTTGGGACAGTATGCCATAAGAACTGTCTGAGTATACATTCAGCACTGGAATTGGATATTCCATCTGATCGACTATAAACTTTCCATTACTGACACCTTTTATATCGAATAAATAGGGCGATTCAAGGGCAATAACGGCTTGGATATCACTTCTTGATTTGCCAATTCCAAGTGCAGATGAACCTCCAAGTGAATGACCCATGACCCCAATTTTCTCAATGTCAATCAGTGAGTAAAGTGAGTTGTCAGAATTTTCTTTCGCTTGTGTGATTATGGTATCAATAACGAAATTCATATCATCCATGCGTATCTTCATCCATTTCTGATAACTTTCAAAACTCTGTTCCATGTTATCGAGTGGGTTTTCACTGAACAGTTCTTGAACATAACCAAAATCCATCCAAGTCGTATTACCTTTTTCGTCTTTAGTAAAGAAACTGTGATAAGTATGATCGATGGAAACAATCACATAACCATGGCTGGCGAGTTCACGAAAAAGTGATTCGTTACTTGATTTGACTCCCAGTCCGCCATGCGAAAAAACGATTAATGGCATTCTCTTCTGTTCAATATCCGGATACCAGAATTGTACATTCAGTTTTCGATTTTCGATGTTGTCAGAATAGTTTTCCAATCGGCTTGAATCGACATATGAAAAATTCTCGCTTAGAATCGGGTAGTTTCCGGTTACTTCAATAACTCTTGTGTTTTGAGGGAATAACAATGCCGGAATCAATGTTGCAACAATCAGTAAAATCAATCCAAACGTTCTATAAACTGTAACCGATGTCTTGAACTGTTTGTGTTCATTCTTATTTCTAATCAAATTCTTTAATCCGTTTAAGGCCAGTAAGAACAGTAAGCTCACAAAGGCATAATAGCGAGAGTTAAAGGAAACGACATTGAAGTATGTGATTAAGGAAAACATCAATGATGTGAAAATTCGAAGAAGGCTCTTCTGCTTTATGTGACTTGATTTAGTTATAATACAAAAAATCGAGAATGAAATTTCGGTTAATACCGCTACAGCCAATATGATTAGAGACATTTTGTTCCCCCGTTTGATAATCGTATGTTGATGATTACCGGTTCTTTCGTATTTCTTCGCTATCTACCTAAACTCTTTAAAAAGAATTCGTCAATTCGATCCATCAACCTAATGTCTAAATCTTGAAACAAAAATCGATCAAGTTTCGAGTAAAACTCTTGCTTGATTTCATAAGGTATCTTTTGCTCATACTTATTGTATAGTTGGCGATATTCGATGTTTATCTTATCGATATATTCTCTGCTCTCATCTGAATAAAATAGATCGTTGTGACCGTTTTGTCCTTGAGAACTCATAGAAATATACTCGACATTCAACCTATCGATATCTTTCTTTTTTGATATGATGGAACATCCGTTGTACTGGATTGTCTGATCGTCTGTACCATGGATGATAAGCATAGGTACTTCAGAGTCATTGATGGCGTCCACTGCGTTTAACGAAGCCGCTTTGTTAAACAGCAAATACTGATACATCCACAAAAAAGGATACTGTACTGTTATGAAATCACCCATCATACTATGACCTTGTTCCATTATGACTTCCATAGGGCTGTTAGCACCAGAAACTGAAACGATTGCACTCACATCATGGTCATAGTGCATAACATTAGCCACAGCATAACCTCCCCAACTGTGACCAAAGAGGAGCACTGGCAAATCAGTAAATTCTTCTTGGCTGTTTATGAAAGTAATTGCCGCATCTAAATCCAAAAGTGCTTGAGGAAAGCCCTTTGTTGTCTTGCCTTCACTATCAAAACTGCCTGTGGCATCATAAGCAAAAACACGCCAGCCTTTATCAACAAAGTATTTAATTTGGGGAAGATAACTGTCCGCTCCTCCTCCTATTCCATGAGCAACGACTACTAAACCTTGATTGTGACTTTCACCATAGACATATCCTTGTAACAGGTTCTCACCCGACTTGAAACTCTTTAAATTTCTAGGGTAGTTTGACTGAATATCATCATATCTCAAACTGGCGGTAATGGTCGTGTCAAATCGGTCGTATCTAGGGAACTGACCATTGTAGATAAACACAACTGCTATCATCGATATGATGGAAAAAATTGATATAAATCCTAAACTGCCCAAAACAAAAATCTTCATCGTTTGTCTTTTTTGCGCTTCTACTTTTTTCATAATTCCACCATTCTATTGTTTTTATGTTCAAAAATTTTCAAATCGTCTTTTTTAGTATAGCACATGACTATCAGTTTTCGGATGCAAAAAGAAGAGTTTATCACTCTTCGATAATTTAAAAATTCTGATGGATGACTTAACTGGCATCCGCTATTAAAGATTTTCCAGACTCTCCTTAATGTTCTCGCTGATGGCTCCGCCATGATAACAAACCATGGTATCAATGGCATAATTGATAAATCTACGCGCAGAAGAATAGGCTCCATCCTTATCCAGCGTAAAGCGCGGATTAGCGCGGTAGAGCTTTCCATCGGCCACAACCAGCGCATCCCCGGCGACCATCGTCTTCAGTTGACGTAAATATAGTGATATGTGTCCGGCCAAATGACCTGGTGTCGCAACAACTTCAATACCCCCGCAAATGTCCAGTACATCGCCATCTTCCAAGATTTCATCCACTTCAACCGGCTCTATCAATCGTAATGAATCTATACGCTTTTGAGCATGTTCCTTTTGATCTTCTGGAAATAATTCCAATTGTTCTTCAGCCTGTTGAAGTCGAATGGATTTAGTATTGCCGCGAATATATTCTGCTTCTATGGCTGAGGCATATACTTTCACCCAAGGATATTCACGTTTTAAATCCGCCAAACTTCCCATGTGATCGTGGTCATGGTGGGTAATGATGACTTTGGTCAGTTTGTTTAGGTCAAACCCGTTTAAGAAAGCACTGTCTGAAAGTTGGTTTAGGGCTCCTTTGTGCCCGCAGTCGAAAAGGACCATTTCCTGATCGTCGCTTACGATGACCGGATGTAGGGCACTGCTAAACCCATTGATTTCCATGTCGATTTTAAGGATGGCGATTTTGTTCATGTTTTCTCCCATTTACTCGCTGATGAAGCGGCGCATATATTTGATGGATTTGATGGTTTTAAATCCGGTTTTCAAATAGAGGTTTTGTGCTTTGACATTCCAATGAACGACACCTAAGTAAATGTTTTCAAGATTACGATCCAAGCACAGATTAACGGTTGATTGTAAGATCAGCTTGCCATAACCTTTGTTCATCAACGAAGGAACCACAAACAGATCATCAATATCTTCTTGATTTATTAATGAAGATCCTACCCACGTATCCCTCTTAAAAAACATGAAAATATTATCCTTGTTCTTGTTCATTTCTTCTTTTAACTTAATGATGCGCTCTTCTGTGCGATCAGAAAATACGTTGAATGGAGGTATATCCATTGCCTGGCGCATAGGGGTGAAGCACTCACCTAAGGCCTCATAGTAATCCGCAAAGTCCTCTTCCCTGTATAACCGCATGGTCAGATGATTATCAGGTTGGCGCTGCCCGGTATAGATCAATGAGGAATAGCCATACCATGGCGTATAACCTTTATCGCTATAAAACGATTCATAAAACGGACTTGTCTCGTCATATCCGGCCATGATAAATTGAACACTCTCATCGCTCAGTTTTGCCTGTGCCTCTTGATAAAGAACATCCGCGATACTCTCTAAGTTTAAAGCATCCTTACCCACAGATATCGTCAGATGTGCGGCTTTTCCCCAAAACGGATGATCCCATGTGGTATGTGTCCACAATCCTAAAACCGTATCGTTTTCACTGTAGATACGTATATTTGAGTCCTTGCTTAGTTCTTCCCTTTTTCGCTGATTATCCAGCTCTGACAACGTCCATTGAAGGTTCATTAGTTGAATGATGGATTCGATGTCTTGGGATTGATGATTTGTAATCATAAAAATCCCCCTCGTGATAATTTCATTCTATCATTATCATTGTCAGGTTCAAACGGTTTTTTGACAATTTGTGATAAAATGAAAGCACAAGTGAGTTTTGTTGATTGAAAATTATGTGTTGACATGATAAAGTATATAAATTGTGCTAGACAATGACGAAGGAGGTAAAGATGAGAGAAATTGTATTGATACTGATTTTACAATTGTGCTATGTTCCAATGTTGGCGTTGCGTACGATTTGTATGGTTAAAAAACTTACTTTACTCACGGCTTTCTTTGGTTTTCTTGAAGCCATCGTTTATATCTTTGGCTTAGCATTGGTATTATCGGGTGATCAGACAACCTTAGCAATGATCGTGTATGCTCTAGGATTTTCGTTGGGATTGATCGTTGGTATTGCTATTGAAAATAAGATTGCCATCGGCTTTCGCTCGGTGCAGGTCAATATCAAAACGAAAAATATGCATCTGATTGATGGTTTGCGTTCAATGGGTTATGGCGTTACAGTATTTGAGGGTGAAGGTCGCGAAGGCTCGCGTTATATGCTCGACATTTTAACAAAGCGTTCTTCTGAGAAAGAACTTTTTGATATTATCGGTGAATATGAGCCGAGTGCGTTTGTAATCGCTTATGAACCGACCCGTTTTAAGGGTGGTTTTATTGAGCAGATGATGAAAAATCAGTCAAACTCTAAGAAAAGACTTGCGATGCCAAAACTTGAATCAAGTAATAAGGGTTGGTTTAAAAAAGCGGCGATCAGTGTCGCAAAGGTATTCAAAGAATTGGTTAAGTATGATGATGATAAAGAGTAAGGTCAATAAAAGGGAAGCTGAGAATTCAGCTTCCTTTTCTTATCCCAAGGCAACATCCAGGATCATCATGACCGTAAACCCGACCATCGCACTTAGCGTAGCGATATCGGTTCTTATGCCGACTTCACCGCGCTGAGCTTCTGGGAT
>CAKMJZ010000004.1 GCA_927435855.1 uncultured Erysipelotrichaceae bacterium | reverse complement strand
AACAAAAGAACTTTTTTGTTTCACGAGCAGGATACAAACTTGAAGAAATCCTCGAAAAACACACGATTGATATAGCGGATTTGGATTGTATAGACATTGGTGCATCAACCGGTGGGTTTACGGATTGTCTTTTACAAAGATCAGCAAAATCAGTTACTGCAGTTGATGTCGGAACGATGCAATTGCATCATTCACTTAGAACTGATTCAAGGGTCATCGTAATGGAGAATACCAATGCCAGAAATCTTAGAGCTGATCAATTTGAAGTGCTTTTTGATTTACTGGTCATGGATGTTTCGTTTATCTCAATTAAGCTATTAATCGAGAATCTTATCGGATTAGTTAAACCTCAAGGAAAATTGTTTATACTTGTCAAACCGCAATTTGAAGTCGGTGAAAAGTATTTGAACAAACATGGCATCGTAACCGATGAAAAACAGGTAATCAGAGTACTCAATGAGTGTAGGGCATTATTTAAACAATTGAATATTTCAATCGTGGACTGCCATAAAACATCTATTACCGGACGTGAGGGGAATCAAGAGTACATTTTCTATTTAATAAAGCGCTAGCAGGGAGGAATTGCATTTGATTCGCCAAATAACTGTAAAAAACTTTGTTTTAATTGATGAAGTCACCCTAGACTTGTCTTTAGGTATGAGCGTATTTACCGGTGAAACCGGGGCAGGGAAGTCGTTGTTGATCGATGCCATCGGATTACTTTGTGGAGATCGTGCTTCAAATCAATTCATTCGCAAAAATGCTAATTCCGCCTTTATCGAAGGTGTTTTCGAAATTGACCCGCTTTCTAAAGCAGGTCTGCTTTGTAATGAGTATGATATAGACGCTACCGATCTTATCATCATTAGTCGTGAAATATTTTCAGATGGAAAGTCCACATCTAAAATCAATCATCGTCTTACGCCGCTTTCAGTCATA
The DNA here is from genome assembly GCA_927435855.1 of uncultured Erysipelotrichaceae bacterium. Taxonomy (GTDB): domain Bacteria; phylum Bacillota_I; class Bacilli_A; order Erysipelotrichales; family Erysipelotrichaceae; genus UBA2227. Next base: position 19,270 of record CAKMJZ010000004.1, on the reverse strand, counting down.
AGAGAGTTAACTGGAGCAATCATTGACATTCACAGCCAACATGATTCTCAGTATTTATTGAACGATAAGTACCACCTGTCTCTTTTGGATGAGTTTAGTGGTGAAAATAAGCTGAATATCATTGTCAAAGACTCATATAAACAGTGGAATGCTCTTGTGTTAGAAGTCAATGAAAAGTCATCAAACGAGTATAATGTCGATGACCTTGATTTTCTTAATTTTCAAATTCAGGAAATTGAGTCATTTAATCCTTCACAAGAAGATTTTGATGCATTGGAACAAAAACAGCGTCAGTTGATGGCCTTTGAAAAAATCAGTAAATTAGCGAATACATCAATGAATTTGCTAGATGAATCCGATGGTGTGAAGGAAAAGTTATTTGAGTCATTCAAGAGTCTTTCAGGATGTCATGAAGATGGAACGTTAATCGATTTAAGCAGTCAGTTAGAATCCTTGTATTATCAAATTGAGGACATTACCGAAGGACTTAATCATCATTTATCAACGTTGGAGTTCAGTGAGGATGACTTAAACATCATTCAACAGCGATTGTTTGATTATGGTAAGCTCAAACGAAAATATGGAAATGCGATTGACTTGATCATGAAAAAGAAGGATGAATTTAAAAATCGGGTTTATACGATCGAACATCGACAAGATGTTTTAGATGAATTGATTAAAAAACGGGATAGTGCTTATGAGGAATATCAAAAAGCGGCGATGAGTTTGAGCATTTTCAGAAAAGAGCAAGCTATTCTTCTGCAAAATGAAATACTGAGTCATCTAAAAGACCTACAATTGGAGAGCACTCGCTTTGTTATCGAAGTTAGCGAAAGTAAACCAAGTTTGCTTGGCAGTGATAAGGTCGTATTTGTTATATCAACAAATCCTGGCGAACCATTGCGTCCACTCAGCAAAGTTGCCAGCGGGGGCGAATTATCGCGGATCATGCTTGGATTAAAAGCAATATTCACAAAGCTACAAGGTATTTCGACCATTATTTTTGATGAAATTGATACAGGTGTTTCTGGAATGATTGCGACAAAAATCGGTCAGAAGATGCACTCGCTCAGTAAAGATGCTCAAATTCTTACAGTAACTCACTTAGCTCAGGTGGCTGCTTGTGGCGATGAGCATTATCTGGTCAGTAAAGTAGCGAAAGAAGAGACAACACTGACCTTTATTGAGAATCTAAACGAGCAAAACCGTATTGAACAATTAGCCATGATTTCATCGGGTACAACTAGTGAAAAAGCACTGATTGCAGCTCGGGAACTTTACTTGCGCAACAAAAGTACAAACTAATCTTCATTTGAAGATTTTTTTGTAAGGAGGGTTATTTTTGGGAAAAATTATTCTTCATATCGATATCAACGCTTTTTTCGCATCCGCTGAGACATTGCGTGATCCATCACTTAAAAATAAGCCCATCGCTGTATGTTCAAATAAAAGAGGGTCTGTTGTAACAACGGCCAATTACATCGCACGTGATTTCGGGGTTAGAAGCGCTATGCCCTTAGTAGAAGCATTAAAGTTATGCCCACAGTTGGTAGTTACGGGAGTTCATTTTGATTTGTATGATCAGATCTCTGCACAATTTGTTGCTTTATGTAAAAAGTATACACATATTGTTGAAGTAGCGAGTGTTGATGAGTGCTATCTTGATGTTACTGAAGCAATAAAATCGTACAAGCGTCCGTTGGATTTAGCATTAACCATTCGAAAAGATATTAAGAAAACCATCGGTTTGGATGTTAGTATCGGTATTGCTCCCAATCGTTTCCTAGCGAAAATGGCTTCTGATTTAAAGAAACCTAATGGTGTGACCGTTTTAAGGCAAAAAGAAGTCGAGAACAAGCTATGGCCGCTACCGGTCGAGCGAATGCATGGTGTCGGCATCAAGTCAGCTGAGTACCTTAAGAGTATAAATATCTTAACCATCGGCGATTTAGCAAATAGTGATAACTTCAGGATTCAGCCCATTTTCAAAAGAAGTACGGATATAATGATTAAACGGGCCAATGGCGAAGATGACAGTGAACTGGAAGTCGATCAAGTCGTTAAATCACTATCTCAATCAACAACTCTGATGAATGCTACGAGTGATTACGATGAAATAACTTTAGTGCTTGAGAAATTGTGCAAGGAGTTGCAACAAAGGTGTTTGGATGAAAGTGTATTAGCTCAACAAGTAACAATAACCGTCAAAGATGACATGTTTCAATCTTTTACAAGGACAATGAAATTACCTAATCCGACCAATGCTCATGAAGAATTCTTTGAAAATGCACTGCTACTATTTGATGCTAACTTCTTTGAGGTTACTGTAAAATTACTTGGGGTCGGATGTTCTCATTTTATCTTTCGTGATATAATCAGTGAGCAACTTAAACTGTTCTAGGAGCTAATTATGGAATTTCTTGAAGCTGTTGAAGACTTTTTACATCATTGCATGATTAATGAAGGTAAAGCTAAGAATACTGTCGATGCTTATCGACGGGATTTGGCGGATTATCGTCTTTTTATGGCTGAAAATAGTCGAAATTTAGATCAAATCGTATATCGGGATTTGATTGATTGGATAAATCATAGTAAACAGACAAAAAAACCGACTTCGGTAAACCGTATGGTCAGTAGTGTGACCGGATTTCATCGATATCTGTTTAATCAATACAAATTCGTTGATCCGACCGTCAAATTATCAGTTTCCCGTGCCAAAAACCCATTACCCAAAACACTGGGTCGAACAGACATCAATCGCTTAGTTCAAAGTTTTCCTTTAACACCGTTGGGAGTATACCAGCGAACGATTTGCGAAATGCTATTTGCTACCGGATTACGAGTCAGTGAGCTTTGTGTATTGCAGTTTCAACAAGTCTATGTAGAAGAGGGTATACTTCGAATCATCGGAAAAGGGGATAAAGAGAGAATCGTCCCAATCGGTAAAGCTGCTTTATCCGCTTATAAAAAATATGTTGAACATATCCGTCCAAAGTGGGTCAAGAAGGGTAGTTCAGCCGTTTTCATCGGACCTAATGGCAAGCAACTGTCTCGTCAATATGTCTGGTCTATGCTAAAATGTAAGTCAATAGAACTCGGCTTTGAACCTACGATCTCTGCACATACGTTGAGGCACAGCTTTGCATCTGCATTGTTAGAAGGTGGCGCGGATTTACGGATCATACAGGAATTACTGGGTCATAGCGACATTTCTACGACTCAGATTTATACTCACATTGAAAGCAGTCGACTTCATAAGAATTATGATGAGTTTCATCCCGGACGTCTGTTGGACAAGGAGAATGAAGATGAATAACAATAACTTTAAATTTAAAAGAATAATTGCGATCGTAATGGACTCAGTAGGCGTTGGCGCTGCACCGGATGCTTATAAATATGATGATATTGGTGCTGATACATTTGGTAACATCGCAAAAGCCGTAGGTGGCTTGCATATGCCAAACATCGCAACACTTGGAATGGGAAATTTACACCCGATTCAAGGAGTTGAACCTTCGAAATCACCGTTAGGTTATTATGGTAAGATGGCTGAGGCATCGGCTGGTAAAGATACGATGACCGGTCATTGGGAAATGATGGGGCTTTTTATCGAAAAACCATTTCAGACATTCACGGATACCGGATTTCCAGTTGAACTTATTGATGAACTAGTTAAAAGGACAGGATATAATGTTGTTTGTAACCGCTCAGTGTCAGGGACAGAAGTATTGGATGAATACGGCGAACAACACATGAAGACAAATGATATGATTGTCTACACTTCTGCTGATTCAGTGTTACAGATTGCGGCACATGAAGAAACATTTGGACTGCAAGAGCTATATCGCTGCTGCGAAATTGCCAGAGAACTCACCATGCAGCCAAAATGGCTGGTTGGCCGCGTCATTGCCCGTCCCTTTGTTGGTTCAAGGGTAGGGGAGTTCAAAAGAACTTCCAACAGACACGATTATGCGTTAAAACCTTACGGTAAAACAGCATTAGATAACTTAAAAGAAGCTAAACTAGATGTCATCAGTGTTGGTAAGATCGTAGATATTTTTGATGGTGAAGGGGTTACTGAGTATTATAAAAGTAAAAGCAATCATCACGGTATGCAAACGACAATTGATTTACTTGACAAAGATTTCACAGGTTTGCTATTTACTAATTTGGTCGATTTTGATGCACTTTGGGGTCATCGTAGAAACCCGTCGGGTTATGGAATTGAATTGGAATCGTTTGACGTTCAACTCGGTGATCTGATTTCAAAGCTCAAAGAAGAAGATTTGCTACTGTTGACCGCTGATCATGGAAACGATCCAGTGCATAAAGGAACGGATCACACGCGTGAAATGGTGTTTCAAGTATATTATTCACCGTCGTTTACAGGTAGCGGTTTACTACCGGTCAGTGATACATTTGCGGACATCGGCGCTACGATTACGGATAACTTTAAAACAACGATAACGTCTTATGGAAAATCCGTCTTAAACTACTTAAAATAATACATGGCTTAGTTTTATCACAAGATAATGACAGAAGTAACATTAATAGGTTTATTCGCTAGAATAAGCACATTGAACAATAAATATTACATAATATACATTATACGAAGTTATTATCTGATGGTTCTACTTAGATATGGGATTTCATTCTGTAGTTCCCTATCAAAAATCGTTGTAAGATACTGCCATGGATACTTGGCAGTATTTTTTGCATAAAAACTAATAAATCGAATCTCACTGTTTGGATTTCTGATTACAGAAACGATAATACACTTATTTGAATCAGCACCATGTGAGTCTGTCACATGATAACAAACAATATTCTTACCTGATTTGGCAGTATTTACATTACCGGACGCTGATAATTGATCACTTATATTGCCATCCTCTACGTCAGATGCAAACACATTATCATATACGTCAAACTCAGTAAACCGATATACTGACTTATCACTTGCTGTTATCGTCGGTGGAGTGTTTAGTTGCGCTAAGACTGTTACTGTCATAATACCTGTTGCTTTAAATCCATATTTATCCACAACTTCAAATAAAAGAGAATAAACCCCAGCTTTACTTACAAAAGTATTATTAGTTACTACTATTTTATTTGTTAAGTCCCCTTCTTCTTTATCATAAGCTCGAATGTACTTTTTATAATCGAAAGCCTCTTTTTCATATATAGTCGGATTTATGATTTCAAACCAAGGAGTTGTATTGATCAGTCGACTAGTTACTACAAGTGGTGTACCGCCATATTGAACATAACTTGAAACGATCCATAAAGGATTAATTGTATTCCCTTCAACTATTCTTCTTCGACTTAGAAAACAACCACTTGGATCAGCAGAAACCCTATAATAAGTATTCGTTCCATCAAAATAACGCTCCAACACTTGTTTATAGGTCGTGTTTTCCCTAAAATACGCTCGATTTAAGTAAGCAGTCGAACAATTTGCTCCAACTCTATAGATTGGAAAAATAGTAGACGGACCTGATCTGGCATAAACATGAGCTGATATAATCGTAATTTCAGTATCTTTCAAATTAGAAATGCTCAAATATTCTACGTCATCGATTTTTGTTTTAATTGGTTGCTCCAATGGGAAATATAGTGGAATCTTCTGATAAACGTTAAGTTTCTTACCATAAATGATCAGATATGCTGTGTAATTTTGTTCTAATTGAAACGTACTTAGTGGAACTGTCACTGTAAAACCGACATTTGCATAATCGTAGTAGCACGTCATGGCTTGTTTATAGAATTCGGTGTTTCTGCAACGTGGCACACTACCATAGCGTAAGAGCAGTGTCTGATCAATCGGTAGAAGTGTTGCCTGATGTCGACTTGAACCATGTTCATTTTCGAATTGTATGAAAATTTCATGTGTTGATGAATTAGTAAAATGTTGTTGCATATACATAAACCCCCATCCTGAGATTTTGATATGGCTATGCTGATAACTTATATCTGTAATTTCATAGCGAAGCTCACGTCGGGTCACAACTTCCATTGATTTTACCGGAATGTACCTGGCAAATAATGTACCAATAATCCAACTAACGATGAATATTATTTTTAGCATTTTTTTGCCTCCTTTGATAAACAATTACCAATAGTACTAGAAGTATTGACAGAAAAATAATTCCATGTGGAAAGAAAGTACTCTCACTCCCCTTTTCAATTGTAGGTTCGTTAAAGGTCTGACATTCAGTAATATAGGTCAAATGAATCTTTTCTATGAGTTTTTGACTTGAATCATAATGTCCAAAAGTTCTGATTTGAGTAGAAATTGACAAGTGTCCGTTCGATGCTGTGAAAAAATAAGGAATTTCTGACTTTAGATAATTACCCTCTTTAAGATTCGATAAGTATATTTCTTCAAATTCACATTCGTTTTTATTAAATACAGTTTTTGACTGATTGTCTCCATTATGGAAGTACATGTTTATCACCATTATTAAATACCTGATAATTAAAAAAACTCCCGAAGGAGTCAGAAATATTTATTCAATGACGGAATGATGGATTTGTAGTATTCTAGTTTGTCCAGTTGATTTTGGTTTATAATATTGTCAAAAAGTTTTATTCGTTCAAGTTCAATGGTATCTCTTTTTAGATAACTCAGTGTACTCGCTAAGTCTATGCAAGCCTTTAATAGCTCAGCTTCTATGCTAAACTCTAGTGTAACACTAAATCGTATTGCTCGAAGAATTCGCAGTGCATCTTCATTCAAACGCAACGCAGGATTGCCTACACAACGTAATATTTTGTTTTCAAGGTCTTTTATACCGGTAAAGGGATCGTATGGATTTAAGTCTTTATCTAGATATAGAGCATTAACGGTAAAGTCTCTTCGCAAAGCATCTAGAGATACATCATCAACAAACTTTATTTTGTGTGGATAGCGGTGATTATGGTAGTCACTTTCCATACGGAAGGTAGTTATTTGGCATGTAACGGGCGTATTTAGCGTTATAACGCCAAAATATTTGGCACTCAAATCTATATCGTGGTTATTAAAAAGTTCCTCTACAAGCTTCTGTGGGGCGCTGGTTGCAATATCAATATCAGTTATCTTTCTATTTAAGAAAAAATCACGGACACAACCACCTACAAAATAGGCGGAGTAACCGTGATCATTCAAACGTTCTAAAATAAAAAGATAAGGCTCAAACTCCATATTAGCGACGTCTGCCACGCAATAACAAAAGACGCATGATTTGTGCCAATGTCGCAATCAATGCGGCAACATAAGTAAAAGCAGCAGCTGAAAGCATGTCTTTGGCATATGACTGTTCATCACTGTTCAGTATACCCATTTCGGAAAGTAAACTCATTGCTCTTGTTGAAGCATTAAACTCAACTGGCAGAGTCACGGTTTGAAACAGTGCGATCACAAGTAACATAGCGATACCCAGATAGAATATAGCAGGAAAAGTGAAAAATCCAATCATTATTACCACCCAGGCAAGATGACCTGAAATAATGGCCGCAGGTAAAATTGTGTTGCGCAAAGCTATACCACCATAATTCTCGGCATGTTGAATCGCATGACCGACTTCATGAGCAGCAATGGAAACCGCGGCAATTGAGTTGGTATTGAATACATTGGGTGACAATCGTACGACTTTAGCCTTGGGATCATAATGATCGCTCAGCAGTCCCTGCCCCATTTCAACTTGTACGTCATAGATGCCTTTGCGCTTTAAAATCAGCTTAGCAACATCTTCTCCGGTGTACTTTGTATTGGCCGCAACACGAGAGTACTGTTCATACTTACCTTTAACTTTACTTTGTGACCACATGACTAAAATCATTGCTCCAATCAATAGAGCATATTCAACAAATATTTGCATAACAATCTCCTTTAGAAAAAGAAGCAAGTCGCTTCTTTATTTGACAGCTTCCTTAAGCGCTTTAGCAGGTCTAAAAGCAGGTGATTTCGAAGCAGGCACAGTTATGGCTTCTTTCGTTACCGGATTGTAACCCGTTCGTTCATTTCTGGCTTTAACAGAGAACCGTCCAAAACCGCTGATATCAACTTTTCCACCATCAATCAAAACCTCAGAAATTTCCTCAAAAACAACATCAATGATCTCACTGGCGTGTTTTTTGGTAATATCTAACCGTTCAGCTACAATTTCAGCCAAAGCCTTCTTATTAATAGATTCAGACATAGGTAATCCTCCAATCGCAAGTTTATCATATCATTGCTCAAGCGTATTTTCAAGTAAACGACTATTCTGTGAACTCTGGTTTCAAATTTCGGCTCATTAATGCCACAACAGCGTCTTTTGGTGAGACATTTTCATATAAAACCCGATAAACCTGCTCAGTGATTGGCATAGAGATGCCAATCTTAACAGATTCTTCATATATGACTTTAGCAGCCTTTACACCTTCAACAGTTTTAGTATTCATGTCCCAAAAAGGCTTAGCATTATTTAACTTTCCAATTAAAAGTCCTGCTTGATAATTTCTTGAATGCACAGATGTACAGGTAACTATTAAGTCTCCTACTCCTGTCAATCCTAAATAAGTTTCAGGTTTTCCACCCATAGCTATTCCAAAACGTGACATCTCCGCCAGACCTCTGGTCATTAAAGCAGCTCGGGCATTGTCTCCTAATCCCAAACCACTCAAAATTCCACTAGCTATTGCAATAATGTTTTTTATTCCGACACCCATTTCAGCACCGATGACATCAGATGAACGGTAAACTCTAAAATATGTATTTGAAAAAGTTCCCTGTACGATTGAAGCGTATGTTTCATTTTCACATACAGCATTGATCGAAGTCAACAAACGAACGATAACTTCTTCAGCATGACTCGGTCCAATCAGTGAGACAACGTCTTTTAAATATCTTGGTTGAATTGTTTCTTTGATAATCACCGAAAGCCGTTTATGAGAAACAGGATGAAATCCTTTAGCCACATTTACGATGATGATCGGATGCTTAAGTATAGAATTAAGTAAGATGCACACAGCTTCAACTGCGTCAGCCGGCACGGATAAAACGATGAGATCGCGATCAGAAAGCGCACTTAAATCATTGGTTGCACGAATGTTTTCGTTAAGGCGGACTCCAGGAAAGTACTTTTCGTTTTGATGATATCGAGCAATATCAACGATTTCATCTAAAGATCTCCCCCAAATAAGCGCGTCATGTCCGTTATCACAACAAACTTGCGCTAAAGCCGTACCCCAACTGCCACTACCGACAAATCCAACTTTCATGATGAATTCTCCTATTCTTTGGGTCGAGCCATGATATGGATCGGAGTCCCATCAAAATCAAACGCTTCTCGTAATCGGTTTTCTATGTGACGACGGTAGGAGAAATGCATTAAATCAGGTTCATTGACAAACAATATAAACGTTGGCGGTGCAACAGCAACTTGCGATGAATAATAAATCTTCAAACGCTTTCCGTTGTGTGTTGGAGCCGGTGTGATGGCCTGTGCATCCAAGATAACTTCATTTAGTACGCTTGTTGTAATTCTGCGTGTACTGTTTTCAAATACTTCCTCGATTTTCGGAATCAATGTATGAATTCGCTGTTTGGTTAGTGCGGAGATAAACATAATCGGAGCATAGGATAAGTACAAAAACTCCTTACGGATGGTTTGTGTCACAGTATTGATCGTGTGCTCGTCTTTTTCTACAGCATCCCACTTGTTATAAACTATGATGATCGGCTTTCCGGCTTCATGAGCATATCCGGCTACATGCTTGTCTTGCTCGCGGATTCCGGTTATGCCATCAATTAAAAATAATACGACATCACTTCGCTCAATAGCACTCATGGCTCGAAGAACCGAGTATTTCTCAATACTTTCATAAACTTTCCCACGTTTGCGTATGCCAGCTGTATCGATAACGACATAATTTTTATCATCTTTGACAAAAGGTGTATCAATAGCATCTCTGGTCGTTCCTTCAATTTCTGAAACGATTACTCGCTCTTGATTCAATATTGCATTGACCAAGGATGACTTGCCGACATTAGGTCGTCCGATGACCGAAAATTTCAACATTCCTTCGTAACTCGGAATAATGCGTTTGCCAAGTTTTGCTACAATAGCATCAAGCAAGTCCCCTACTCCGATTCCGTGAGCCGAAGAAACAATGATGCAATCTTCAAATCCTAGTGAGTAAAATTCATATTGAGCATCTTGAAAAGATACATCATCGATTTTATTAACAGCTAAAATAACTTGCTTCTTTGATTTTTGTAACATACGAGAAATAAACTGATCATCAGGGGTCAGCCCCTCTTTGCCATTAGTGACAAAAATGATAACATCAGCTTCTTCTATTGCGATATCTACTTGCATTTTAATTTCTTTTTGAAACGGCTGATCTAACAGTTGTATACCACCAGTATCAATAATTCGCAATTGCTTAGTCAGCCAAGTTGCGATTCCATATATTCTATCCCGAGTTACCCCGGGAGTTTCTTCAACAATAGACAAACGCTCCCCTATCAACCGATTAAACAAGGTTGATTTTCCAGTGTTTGGACGTCCGACAATTGCTACAACTCCATCAATCATAAAAATAATTCCTCTCTGCAATCAGCGATATGATCTTACTGACGACTTGCTCAACCGTCATTTCGGATGTATCGATTTCAATTGCGTCCTCCGCTTTCCTTAGCGGTGACTCTTTTCGATGCGTATCCTGATAGTCACGCTGCTCGATCTCATTTTTTAACAACTCAAAATCACTATTTAATCCTTTATTTTGATTCTCTTTGAAGCGCCGCAGTGCACGTGAAGCAACCGAAGCGGTTTGGAATATCTTAATTTCAGCATCAGGCAGTACGACCGTACCGATATCGCGTCCGTCAACGATAAAACCTTTGGCTTGTGCCATTTTCTGTTGCCTTCTAACCATAGCGCTGCGAACATTGGCAAATATAGACACTTTAGAAGCTCCTACAGAAATTTCTTCCTGCCGGATAGCTTCTGTAACATCTGTTTGATTAAGAAATACTTTCCCGTCAACAGATAAAGCAATGTCCATCGTTTCTGCCATTTTGCCCAACGTTTCACCATCTGACAAATCAATATTACGTTTTATTGCCAGATATGCGACACATCGGTACATCGCACCAGTATCGATGTGAATGTAGCTCAGCTCATTAGCCAAACGCTTGGCAATCGTACTTTTACCTGAGGCGCTCGGTCCGTCAATGGCAATATTTATCTTCATTAAATAATACCCCTCACTAATAATATCCAATAGATAACTACACCCATAACGACAACTAAACCAAGAATCAGCAATGCAATCAGAAAGTTTAAGAGTCTGTTTGTATTAATGACTCGATCGTTGACTTCTGTAAGTTCATGTTGATAGTTATCTAATTTCATGTTTAATTCCTGAGTCTTTTGTAAAAATTCATTATTGATATCATGAAAATCAACTACAGGTAGAATTTCTTCTTCAAAATCCTCATCGCTGACAAGTTGATGAACTTGCATAGAAATCGTTTGTTCGCTATCTTGTGTATCATAATCTTCCACCTTATGTTCAATCACAGGTTGTTGAGGTTCAACATTTTCCTTAACCTTTAACACTAACTCTTTTTTAGTATCATCACTTTTTCGATAGCCTTTGCGCATGTTATATTGCTTTACCTCTTCAATAAACTGATCGAGATACTCACTGTTAAACGTAGACTCCTCAAATGTCACCGGTTCTTCTACCGGCGCATAGGCGGCATTGCGTGAATGTAGCGGTGAATGTGTGGTTTTGACGGTTTCCATTGGCTGAAAGCGAGCATCAATTTTACTTAATCGATCGGCATAAGGAGCTAAGGCTTCCGACTTAACTTCACTCTCATTGTCATTGGTTAATTCCTCGCGCAATTGTGCATATTTTTTTACTCTCGAAAATTCACTCATCACAAATACCTCCTTAATCTTCAATATTATAGCATATCTGTAAGTTGTTATCATCTGCGAAAAAAAATATACCTCTTTCGAGGTATAAGCAAGGAAACAAATCTATTTGCTGACAAAGCGTTCGATGACCGTACGCAACTTTGGATAAAGTAAAGCAAATACTAAACCAACCACTACACCTTTTAGTAAATTGAACGGTGTAAATGTTGTATTGATCAGATTCCAGCGAATTTCTTCAGGTATGCCGTAAAGTGGAAATGTTATGTATAAATTCACTGCAATCATAACAATAGTAGCTAATACAGTTCCAACCGCAATCCCTATCCAACCGAATTTTTTGGCATTGGTGCGATAAGCGAATATGATGGGTAACATTAGAGCAACACCGGCAAAGAAATTTGCAATTTCTCCGGATGCTGCAGGTTCTTTGGAGATTAGCAATAAATGCAAAATGTTTTTAAACAGCTGTACAAGAATCCCTCCAACAGGACCCAGTGCGATACCAGTCAAAATTGCTGGAATATCACTAAAATCAATCTTTAAAAATGGTGCAGCCGGAAACAAGAAGGCCACCGGAACCTCTAAATAGTAGAGTGCGAAGGCCAGACCGGTCATAATGCCGATCAATGCATAATAGCGGGTAGTCGTTTTTTTCATTTTTTTACCTCCTAACAAAAAAAACCGGACTCATACCCGGGCTAGACAGCTAAAAAAATTAGCGTCACTTCTTTCATCCAGACTTTACTGTCGCCTTCGGAGTTGCACCGAATCATGCCAAAATACTGGCTCGCGGGGTTTACCGCCGGTCGGGAATTTCACCCTGCCCTGAAGTATTACGTTGTTATTATACACAACACTTGTTATTTTGTAAACAATAAATGTTTCTTTATGCTAAACTATTATTATTATGAGGGTAATATGAAAAACTTAAAAAGAAAAACTGCTTACATGTTTGGTATTATTGTGTTTATACTGAGTATTTGTATGTTCTATTATGTTTTTCTTTATATAACACCTGCTCCACTGACCCTGCCCAATCACATTGGATTTTTTATTTGGTCTGCAATTCCTGCTTTTCTGTTAGCATTCGCTATGAAAAAGAAGCGATGGATCGGATTTTCCATATTATTGATCGCTATGATCAGTGCATCATCATCATTGATTGCTGAGTCATTTCTTGCTAAAGTAAGTAATGCCGGTAACTTAGGTGCGGTCTTGAGCTATATACTGATTATGATCGTTGCCATTGTTTCAACAATGATAATCGAAGGATCGCTACTTCTTTTTAAAACCATCAGAAAGAAATAAGCAATGTTAACAAGTTTTAACTATAAATGAAAAACCAATAAAAAAGCTGATATCGATAATCGTTGATTTCAGCTTTTCTATTGATTAAGCTCTTGAAGAATACTTGCCATCTGCTGTAGTAACTAAGACCATTTCGTCTTGACCGATAAATAACGGTACTTTGACTTGTAATCCTGTTTCCAAAATAGCATTTTTTGAAGCACTGGTCGCAGTGTCACCTTTAACTGCAGGTTCACACTCAACAATCTGTAGTGCGACTTTATCTGGCAATATAACACCTAAGATCTCACCTTCGAATGTCGTTATGTTTACATTGTCATTTGGCTTTAAGAAATTCATCTCCCATTTCAAATTTTCTTTTTGAATTTCGATTTGATCATAGGTGTCTGTGTCCATAAAAACCAACGCTTCACCAGCGTCATACAAGTATTGCATTTCACGTTTGTCGATGTGAGCTGGTTCTACTTTATCGCCACCTGTAAAAGAAATCTCAACAATCGCCTGAGAACGCAAATTTCGAACTTTTGCTTTAATGACCATTTGACGCATCGCTGTTTTATTATGTGATGCATCAAGGACAACAAATATGTTACTTTCATACTGGAAAGTTATGCCGGGACGAAAATCATTTACTAAAATCATTCGTTCACCTCCTACCGTATATATTTTAACTGCTTGTCCGATTTTGTCAATCGAATGTAGCTATCTTTAGTAATAAGAATATCATCTTCAATACGTACTCCACCCAAGCCAGGAATGTATATTCCGGGTTCAATAGTTACAACCATACCCTCTTTCAATACTTCCGTACTCAATTGATTTAATCGAGGAGCTTCATGGATCAAGATCCCTAACCCATGGCCGGTTCCGTGTTGAAAAAAATTACCATATCCAGCCTCTGTAATAATATCACGAGCTATCTTATCAATTTCTTTAGTCGTAACATCCGGTTTACATGCCTCTAAAGCACTAATCTGAGCCTTCAAGACAACATCGTAAATCTCAACGAGTCTTTTATCCGCTGATTTACTCATCGCAAACGTTCGGGTTAAATCAGAACAATAGCCTTGATAAACAGCACCGAAATCTATAGTCACAAAGTCATTTTCATTAATGATTTTATCACTGGCTACTCCATGAGGCATGGCTCCACGCCAACCAGAAGCAACAATTGTGTTAAATGAAAAAGACGTTGCACCAAGCTGACGGATTTTGTTGTAAAGCAACAAATCAACTTCCGATTCACTCATACCCGGTTGAATGACTTCCATGATATATCCGATGGCTTCATCAGCTATATCTGCTGCTTTTTGCATGACTTCTATTTCCTTAGCTAATTTGAACAATCTTAACTCATTGAAATTTAAACCAAGCATTTCAGCCTTAACAGAATTTTTAAATGAATCATACTCACCAACAGTCAGTTGATCTTTCTCAAATCCAATAATATCAATTCCCTCCGATTCAATAATCCCATTGAGCAAATTGATAATAGTGTTATCATTATCATTACTTAACAAAACAATTGAACTTTCACATTGACTTCTTGCTTGATCAATATAACGAAAATCTACTATGATGTACTGATTTCTATCCGTTACTAATACAGTAGCGGTCGTACCTGTAAAACCCGTTAAATAAAACTTGTTATGAGCTGAGGTAACAAGCACGGCTTGTACACCTTGGCTATGTGCGATTTCTAAGCATCTTTGTGTTTTTATATTCATAAATTCACCACTTTCAATGTACTCATTATAAAACCAGATCAATCCTGTTACAACCATTATTCATAAGTAATTCCTAATATTCTGTTTAAAGATACATCCATTTCTATTATCATTGAATAACATGTTTCACCACAAATACGAACACGGATCATATCTTCATAAGCAATTGAAACTTGTTGATTATACAATGTAAATTCTTCGAAATCAGGATAAGTAACGTGGTTTTTTATAATAGAAATTACATCTTTTTCTGTCTGAACTCGAATGTTCGCCATTTCATAAAAAGTTAACTGCCGCAAAGATAAGTTTTTCTGTAAGAGTATACCGGTTATATATGAAGAGAAAAGCATGTAGAAAATCAAAACATGTACAAGAATAAATCCTTTAGTTGTGTTTGAAGCTAAAAGTAAACGGCTTCTGATTATATGTTCCTTGAACAATGATTTCATTATTATTCAACTCCAATCGTACATTGTTGACATCATCAAGCAAAATCTCATAACCAGGTATCTTAATAATACGTTTATCTGTGATTTCAATACAAAAATTTCGAACATCTAACTCAAAACATAACAGCTGATCTTTCATGTGTAAATTCGTACTAGAAGACATAAGTTGTTCAAACTGTAATTTAAAAACATCCAGTTGCGAAACAAACGGAATTTCTGGAATTTGCATGAGAGTTAAAGAAATGCCAGATATTATGATTAACAGAAAACCCATGGTAATCAGAGAAACTAGTGCTTCAATCAAGATAAAACCTTTACTCATTTGGACAATATCAAAATAGTATGATAAAGCAACATGACCATGATCGATACGACCATGGAAGAAATAATCACTTCAATCATCAAAAATCCTTTCTGATATTTTAAAACGTCCAAATCCAAGCCAAATGACCACTTCATGGAGAACCCCTTCCTGTTCAATTATCACTGTTCTAGATTTATTTACGTTTCCACGAGGATTAAACCAACAGTTTCTTTGTGGGCAAATGTCAGTATCTATCAGAACAGTCTTTCTTTTTGCCATTGCTTCTAGTTGACTTACAATTATGCGATTTTTAACATCTGTATTATAAAATACGAAATCTTGATAGTACATCGGAAGCATCAATGAAATCACAAACAATACAATAAGTATCTCAGTAAGTACAAACCCTTTAACGGACAATGGCTTGATTATTTTCAATAGTGATCTCCTTTCCGTTTTGACAATAGCGTTGTTCATTTTTTAAAAATCCTGCATATACCAAGTCTTCCAGTTGAGAAGGAAACCGATTGTTCTCTAGTTTATACTGCAAAATAGCCGTATCAACCAAGCTAACCTGTGATTTACATCCGCTAGTTTCAATAACACTGATTGTTTTTGCAATATTTGGAATCGTAAGCATAAATAATAAGGCAATCGCCATCATAACAATCATCATCTCTATCAAAGTAAATCCATTTTTCATTAATATTCTCCTATATTTGCGAACTTATTGCTGCCAATGGTATCTGAATGATTTGGTATAACAAAAGTGAGGAAATGAAAAATTGAATGTATACAAAAGCATAATAGTAAGTGATTATGTTTTTTAATCTAGATTCAATAAGTATTTTATTAAATTCACAGTAATTATTAAGTTGCTCAATAACTCTGTTTGCGTATAATCCCAATTGAATAAATACTTTAAAAGAAGAATCCGTCTCAAGCGATGATACTGATTGAGTGAATGTACTGCCATTGGATAAATTTGATGTGCAGTTTCTTGCCAACAACGTTACAAATGGAAATTCACTGAACTTTCCGATAATTTCAAGAGAATTCTGTGTTGATATTCCTGATTTAAAACATTCAAGAAGTATTTTTGAAAATAGCCCAGTCGTATTAATAGTGAGCAAGTTATCCTGAAACTTTGAATTAAGGAACATATAAACATAGTTTCTTGTGTTTGGATTGTGTAGTGCAATTTGGACAAATGATAAAAGAATAAAGAGAATCAAGTATATAAATAAAAGAGTGTATAGAATTACATCGAAGATTATGAAGGTAAGATCATTGCTTGCAAACTCAAACATTGTACGTATCTTGCTAAGTATAGTAACTTTAAAGAAAATCATAGACACAAACGTAAACATGCAGATGAAAGTGGGATACACTAGTTTTATAAGGAACTTTCGATAAAATTCTGCTTTTTCATTTAAAATCATTAACCAAATTCGCAAACATTGTTCATCGCTTAAATACTTTCGAATACTATTGTGAACATTTTCTGATTTTCCATAGTAATGGGATACTAGAGCTTGTAATGAATTGGGTTTACATCCGACTATTTTCTTTGTCTGTTCATACGTGCATCCATTAGACACCAAAGCCAGTACCAATGACATTTCAGATAAGCGACGATCATTGACCATGAAAAACGAACTCAAACTGTGCACCTCTCCCCTTTTTATCATTTCTTAAAACTAACTTTTGAAATACGGTTGCTTTAAGTATTTGCTTTATGTCTATTTCAGAAATTCCAAAGTCTAACAAACGATATACAGTTTGTTGAGCAGATGCTGAGTGGATCGTCGCAACGACCAAATGACCGCTATATGCTGAACGTATGGCAGCTTTCGCTTCAATAGGACCTCGTATTTCCCCAATAACGATTACATCAGGGTCATGTCGTAACAACTGAAAAATAGCTTCATTAAATGTCAGTCCTTGTTTAATATTGATTTGAACTTGCATAAAATCATTGAATATTTGCTCAATTGGATCTTCAACGGTATAAATACGCTTATTTTTCAATGTTCTTAACCATGTAAACATCGTCGTGCTTTTCCCACTACCTGTTGATCCACAGAATAAAATCAGTCCATTGTTTATTAGTGAAAGCTTGTCAAACTCATCATTGATGTAATCACTCGATAGATCCTTAAGCTTTTCTGCTTTATGCTGATTTAGTAAGCGAAGTACTCCACTTCTAGTGTGATAGGTTTCAATGGCAGAAAAACGTAAGTTAAACTTTTGTTTACGTATAATTACTTCAAAACTTCCTGTTTGTGGGACCATGTTCATCGATAAATCCAGATTGGCTCTGAATTTGCAATACTCGTACAAATCACTAAGGTCACTATCCAGTGGTAACGATACAAGTCCATTTAATGAGCGTAATAAAACAGTCTGCTTACCCTCCTCAATTTGAAAGTGTATATCTGTTGATCGTTTTGATAATGCTGAGACTATAAGATTTTCAAGTATTCTCTCCATAATATCACCATTATTTAATACTGTAGAGATCCAAGAAATCCTGAAAAACAAAAAAAAGACGGAATTTTGAATTCCGTCTTAATCGAATATGAATCTTCTAGTTTTTAGCTTCTTTCTTCTTTGTGAAGAGTAACAAAATCAAACCTAATGCCAATGCGCCAAAGCCGATGTATCCGCTGTTATTATCGGAAGTATCCGGTAAAGTAGCATTGATCAAAATTGTAACTGTTGCGACATCCGAATCTTCTTCGCCATCATTTACTTTGAAAGTAAAGCTGTCTTCGTAGTTTTCGGAATCATCGTGCGTGTAAGTAAATGTGCCATCAGCGTTAAATACGAGTACACCGTGAACAGGTCCACTTACTAGTATAAAGATAATTTCATCTTCGTCTTCATCACTGCCTGTAACCATACCGTTATATTCATCGCCTTGATCAACGTCAAATTCGAAATCGTTGGCGACAGGAGCTGCATTTTCAGCAGGCAATGTAGCATTGATCAAAATCGTTACGGAAGCAATATTAGAGTCTGCTAAACCGTCATTTACTTTGAAAGTGAAGCTGTCTTCGTAGTTTTCAGAATTATCATGAGTGTAAGAATATGTACCATCAGCATTGAGTACTAAGACTCCATATTGTGGTCCGACAACCAAGATAAATTCTAATTCATCATTTTCTGCATCGCTTCCGGTGAGTAATCCAATAAATTCTTCACCTTGATCAACTTCAAATGCAGCGTTGTTAGCAACCGGTGCATCATTGACCGGGTTGATCGTGATGGTTACGGTGGCTGCCGCTGAATTCAATAATCCGTCATTAACTAAGAATGTGAAACTGTCAGAAGTGGTTTCTGAACCACTATGGATATAAGTAAATGTGCCGTTGGAATTAATTACTACGGTGCCATTTACTGGTTGAGTAACCACTGCGAATGTCAATACATCATTTTCCGGATCACTGCCTGTCAGCGTACCGTTATGGGTTGCGCCTTCATCCAATGTGAATGCTCCTGGATTCGCCACCGGAGCATCATTGACCGGAGTGATTGTAATAGAAACTAATGCTTTTT
>CAKMJZ010000003.1 GCA_927435855.1 uncultured Erysipelotrichaceae bacterium | reverse complement strand
CGTTGAGTCTGAAGAAAGTTAACTAATGGCGCAATAAATCCATCTTTACCATTACCTCTTCCCATCAAAATGACAAGAGTACTGAATAATACGTTATCATCCACGTACATAAACACAAACGCATAGATGAACTTTTGATATGGAAATAAAGGGTAGTAATACTTGTCCACATACTGAAGGCAAGCATAATAAGTGTCTTTGTCGAAAAATACGTCAGTCCTAGCCAAGGTGGGAAGTATGATGTTTTCTATCAGGCGATGAATGTGTTTTGGAACCTGACTAGGGTGTTGAAAACAATAGTCGAGATATGACTGAATCTCGGGACATGTCATCATAATTCTTCTTTTTCTGTTACTTTCCTTGGGGTTTTTAACCCTAATTCTGACAATATTTTCATCATTTGACCACTAATTTTTACCAATCTCTCCACAGATTCGTTTGGTTTGGTAATCGTGACGTCGTTTCCATTTAGGTAATCCATCCTTAGACCATTTTTGCGGATATCGACCTCTAATTTAGCTTTTATGTCTACTAATTCCATATAATGACTGATTAAATCCAAATAATACTCACCATATAGACCTGATCGCTCGAGTTGGGCGAGTAAATCTTCTTTGATTCTTTTCCGTATTTCTCTCTTCACTGCCCTCACCCCTCTCATGTGCGCGCGTTGTGTAGAGGTCCAGTCGACCCCTTACTCCGTTACCCTGGTTAAAACTCTATATGTCTAGATTTGACCGGGGGCTACCACATTTCACGTGTGATTTGTGGTTTTATACTCGTATTTGATACCCATCTGCCCTCAACATGGTCATGACATGCGTGACATAAAGACACTATGTTGTCCAGATGAAGGCAAAGCTCAGGATATTCTTTTATTCCTTTGATATGATGTACTTCTGTTGCTTCAGACAGGGTTATTTGTTCTGCTGGACAAAACTTTCCATTGCATCTTTGGCACTCATGCTTATCGCGCATCAATGCTTGTTTCCTGAGATCAATCCATTGTGGAGATTTATAGAACTGCATGACCTTGCCTTCTTCAATGGCTTTTGCAAAATCCTTTGGTTTAGTCTTATATCGCTTTGGTCGATTAGGCTGCTTCCTCATTTTCTAAAGTCTTGTCGCATAACGAAGAAAGGACGATAGAAAGGATGACACTCAATAATATCTCCATTCTTATTCACCTTCAGTTCCAATATCATATATCCAACATCACTATCCAACCCTTTCCCACGCATGAATGATGACTGCGATTGAAACGACGGCATACTGATAGCTACCACATTTCGATAGAACATCATGAAGAATTTATGATAGTGACCAGTGATAAGTATCTTTGGCTTATTACCGCCTGACATATTGTTAATTCGGCGTTGAAGATGGTATGACAATGCATATGCGGATCCGTCTCTTGGATGGATTAAATCCATATCTACTTTATCTGTTAACCATATCTTAGCAAACTCATGCCCAAGATAATCCATATCATCCCGTCTACCATCAATGCCTTTACCGATGTTAGCCCCGCCGTTCATCATATGTGTTGCATCGTGATTACCGGTAATAAATTTTGTTTTGATTCCTTCTCGACTTGGATAGTTATCTACTACATCATCCAACTGTTGATCATAGCCTATGGCATAAAGTTCGTATATACTCGCAGGTCGATTGACGTAATGACCATCGGAAACATCTCCAATGTGATAAACAGTTTCGATACCTCGTGATTTGAAGTCATCGTATGCTATTTCAAGATACGACTTTTGAAAGAAAATGCTAGCCGTGTGAGTATCGGAAACAACGCCAAATCGAATGATTTGATCGACATCATGATAATGCTTATGTTCTTCGAACGTTGTTTCTGCTTGCTTGTTGATTTTATATATCTTACCGATTTGAACAATAGCATATCCTTTTTGGCGCAATTCTTCGATGTGTCCGAACACCTCAATACGAGACATTTTCAAGACTTTAATTAAATGGTCTATATCTGCACCTTTTTGAAGTTGCTTGATCAACTCTTGATTTTGTTCAAGGTTTGGCACAACAATTTCTTCTACTTCAATCACATCTTTATGACGTCGAAATAAACCTCTGCATGCTTCTGAAGTCTTTCGAACATTGTACTTTTCGAATATCATCTGAGAAACTTTGACCCAGTCGTTTTTTCCAAGTTGGGCAAATACGACCTTTTGCATTTCTATAACTGCTTTTTGATCAATGCGCATGTTTCCTCCGTCTATGTTGACATAGAAAAAGAGCAGGTGATTCCCGCTCTTGACCACCGTTTGTTTGGTGGCTTTCTGTATAGTATCATATTAGCACATATTTTCGTGTCACATGGGACATGTTGATTACCAAAAAGTATTTCAAGTTACTTCAACATACCTTTCTATCGCACGTTTGACAATTCTGAGAATTTGACGTCTGTCATATCGATACTTTTCTTGCAATTGATGGTCACACAGACGATTGATATACTTGTCTTTTACGATTTCACGATATGGTGTTGGTGTGTTTGGTAATGCTTTGATAAACGAGTTTGCGAGATCAATCATGTCCTTCCAGTATCTCGTATTGAGTTTAATCCTATCTTTCTGTTCTATGCACGTCAATTGCATGTGTGTTTTGTCTTTTGGATTTTCCGGTATTTTTATAATACTTCCACCCGTTTTATTTTGCCTGGTGACAATTGCGGTTAATGCAAGTTCAGCATCTTCCAATCGTTTCATGTATGAGTGATAGTTTGTCAATGCATCTTTTACATCATCAGTGGTCATGGTTCAGCTCCCTTAATTGTCCATTAGCTAACTCGTAGAATTTGCTTTCTTCCCATTCTTCATATCTAACTTCCAAATGTTCTAAAGTTTCGATAAATGCCGAAATCATGTTCATAAACTTTTCAATCTCTTCGTTATAGTTTTTCAAAGAGCATTGAAATACCCATTTACCAGTATCTACCTCATAATGCCTGTCAAACTCACAAGGCTCGTTCCATTGAATTGGCATATAGCATGATACGCCGCATGGAATGAATGAAGCTCTAAATTCGGCTTGGTAGCTAAAGTTTCGGAATAGTTGATGCTTTGATAATTGCCATTCTCCTTCCATTGCTATGCTTTCAAACTCCTCGCGATATTCAGGTTTTACAATCCCTTTGAACCTTAACCCAGTATACATTCCCATTACTTATCACCATTTGCGGAAAATATTGCACATGTGATAAATCCTGCTATAAAAATTAAACTGGCGATGAACCAATAGATAATGACTTGCATTGTTTCCCTCTCTTTCGTTGCCATAATTTCGCAAATTCTTTTACATCTTCTGGAGCGGATTGATTCCCCTCTCCTCTTATCTGCGAGATTCTACCGTTTTGAAATTCCATTGTATAGAATGGTCTTGATGTTTCTTGAATCATTCGAATAAAAAGTATGATGGTTTTACCTGCGAGTACTTTACTGATGTATGAACCAACACAATGATCGAGTGCTTCGCCTTCCATCAAAATTTCTTCAGGATTATGAGGCACTAAGACCGCATATTTATCATTTGTATACTCCAGTTTTTCAATTGCCGGAAGTATCTTAGTCTTATAAACCTTGGTCTCTAATTCAATTTTTATACCTTTTAATTTGTCATTAGCATCATCATGAGCTTTTTTTAAATCTCTCGGATATACAGTTTGATGCGAACTTGCCGGAGTACCTAAGTTAGTTAACATTTCTCTGTAATCCCGATAGATCCGAAAATCTTGCTTTTGCTTTGCTAAATATTTTAAAAACTCTTTGGGTGTTAATTGGTTTTGGTTAGCATAGCTAATTTGACTGCTTATTTCATAACTAGGCCACACATCAGCAATCGCTACTGCTTCATCTGCTTTTAGTCCAATTTTCAGAAGATTAGGCAACCATTTCCATTGATGATAGTTGAGGTTAAATTTTTTTAATAACACTCGGTTCTTCATCAGTTTACTCTTGGTTATAGTTCGCATATCGCAATAACCTTTTGCTACATCTTGCCAAAGACTCGTACATCCGTTTTTAAGCAACATTTCCAATAACTGACGATACTTATAAGCTTTATCTAAGTTAAATTGTTCAACATCCCAAACTCGAGTGTGTTTAAGTTCAGAGTTTTTTAGAACTGTCGAATCTATGTAGTCGTAACAAGCAAGCGACATATAACCAGAAAATGCAATGGGATTTGTACCGAACTTGTAAATGTAGTATCCTTTTTCATAACTGTATCCATGATGAATTTTTACAATTTGATTTCTATGCATAATTTTAAGATTGAACAACTGAATGTCGAATAACTCCTTGACTGAATAATCATCCGTTTTGTTGAATTTCTGAGTAACCAAGTATGTCTGCTCTTCTATTTTGGTTTCGTCACATTGCAATACCACAACATAGAACCTGTATAAATGATTGGCTAAGTTTGTGTTCGACCTTAATTGTCTGATTTTAATCTCTCTCCCTGGAATATGCATATTAGTCATGATAGACTCACCTTTACGAATATACTCGACTCCAATTGTTACGGACTGCAGGAAGTGTTCGAAGTCATTAGGGAGAGGAAATCTGTTTATAAGGTATTCAGAAATCGAAGAGGGATAAGTTTTCATCTTCAGTTTTTTCCTCCATGACTTCCCGTTTGGATAGTGAACGAATTAAGCGAAGTTTTTCATCATCATTAACATCAAGGTTTAGAATAACATCAATGGACTCCTTAGACTTTCGGTCAATATTCACTTTGATTTCTTTGACAATTTCATTTGTAACCTCCCTAACTTTTTCACCATTAGCTAGAATCTTAACTGTTGGATCATTAATGATTACACTGGATTGACTCATGTAATAATCTCTTACCAAGTTGAAAACATCTTCATTCTTCATCATTGCAGCTGAACCTTTGCTGCTTTTTTTAACTTGCTCAACTACATAACTGAGATGATCAAGAAACTCATTGAACCCTATTAATGATTATAAAG
>CAKMJZ010000002.1 GCA_927435855.1 uncultured Erysipelotrichaceae bacterium | reverse complement strand
ACTGCTTCATAAACGATTAAAGCAAAAAGCATGTACATACTTTCCGGTCGTCCGGCATTAATCAGAAGATTTAAATCATAAAAAAATGGCTTAAACGAGGTTTGTTTTTACTCATAGTGGCATTGTTGATACTGATTGGATCGGGGTATGTTCAGTATAGAATCGTAATACAGAAGACACCGTTGACTGATGCGATCGCCAATGTACGGACATCCGAAAACTATGTTCTTTTGGATGATGTCGATCCTTTCTTTCTTCAGGCTGTTGTTGCTGTGGAAGATCGACGATTTTATCAAAGAGCAGGACTAGACATTCGTTCGATCGGTCGGGCAATGTGGACCAATCTGAAGAATTTTGATTTTCTTGAAGGTGGAAGTACGATTGGTCAGCAAGTCGGTAAGAATCTGTATTTTGATTTTCGTTTTAACGTACTGAGAAAAATAGCGGAAGTGTTTCTTTTGTACGACATAGAGAATACAATCAGTAAAGATGAAACATTGGAACTATATGTGAATATGAACTATTATGGTGATGGCTATACGGGCATCAGACGAGCGTCTGTGGGTTATTTCGGTAAGTTACCAAGTGAGTTAACCTTGGGGCAGGCAAGCCTGTTAGCTGGGCTGCCACAGTCTCCCTCGCGCTTTCAGTTAAGCAATCATTTTGAACGGGCAAAAAACCGTCAAAAGAAAGTATTGGGTGATATGGTCGATTTGAAAATAATCACTCAACAACAAGCTGATGAAATATATATGGAGGATGTTTATGAATAAAATCCGCTTTGGGATCTTGGGTCCAGGTAAAATCAGTCATCGCTTCGTTAAAGGTGTACATTACAGTCAACAGGCAGTCATTACAGCCGTTGGCGGACGTGATCATCTGAAAACGTTGGCGTATGCTAAACAATATGATATTGGAGTAGTCACTGACTATCAGGGATTATGTGAATGTAGTACGGTGGATGCTGTTTATATTGCCTTACCACAGTCTTTGCATAAAGAATGGATTATCAAAGCACTGACAGCCGGAAAACATGTGATATGTGAAAAACCGATGCTGTACGACATTGATGATCTGAATGAGTGTTTTGACTTGGCTCATTCCTTTGGATTGTTTTTAATGGAAGCACAGAAAGGCTCATTTCTGCCTACGACCTTCAAAGTCAAAGAGTGGATCGATGATGGTAAACTTGGCAAGATTGATTATATCGAAGCCGGTTATTGTTATAAATTTGGGGATGAGTCCGATCATTGGGCATTTGATGCTAAGCATGGCGGTGGCTCACTTTTCGATGTAGGAGTATATCCGATATCGTATGCGATTGCTTTATTTGGTGTCGATATTGACTCAGTTTCGGTGGAAAGAAATTTACTTAGCGGTGGAAGTGATGGCTTTGGGCATATGCAATTGAAATTTGCTTCAGGCGTCATTGCTTCTTTAAGCAGTGCAATCACGACCGAAGGGCCCAAAGAAGCACGAATTTATGGTTGGGAAGGGTATATCATTTTGCCTGATTTCTGGAAAAGTTCAAGTGTTGAACTGGTTCGATATGACGGAAATGACGAAGTCTTCTTCGTAGATCAGCCATCCGAATTTACTCCCTACATTGATCATGCATGTGAGTGCATTAAAAAAGGACTTATTGAAAGTCCCATTTTAACCAAAGCGATCAACGAACTGATGATACAACTGATTACATCCAAGTGATCTTTCGTTCAGTGTTTGACAAAATTCGTCCGATATTGGCACGATGGCGCCATACGACCAATACGGCAATGACGACCATAGCAAGAAATACATACAGATCCGGTTGAAGGAAGTACGTAAGGATTGCTGCCAGCGTGACGCTGACCATCGAAGACAAAGAGACGATTTTCGTCAGTTTCAACAAGCCGAAGAATGTAATCAAAGGAATCAAAAACAAGTACTGCGGGTTGCCGGTAATAAATACCGAAACACCCAACAGATAGCCAAAAGCGGTCGAAACGGCTTTACCGCCTTTGAAATTGGCAAATATCGGATAACAGTGACCAAAGGCCGCTGCCAATCCGGCTGCGATCCCGGCTTCTTTCGAAAAAAATGTCACTGCAATCGCAATTGCAATGAAACCTTTAAGCGAGTCCATCAAAGCCACGGAGATTCCGGCCTTTTTCCCCAAAACACGACCGGCGTTGGTTCCGCCTAAATTTCCGGAACCATGTTGACGGATGTCCGTCTTGTAGAATACTTTTCCTATAATCAAAGCCCAGGGAATTGACCCAAACACATATCCCAGTATTACCATGATCAAAATATCCATAATATCACCTCAAAGCCATTTTACCATAAACACAGACAATGTCTATTTAAAACACCGGTGAGTTTTTGTATAATATAACAAGATGGGAGTCAGACATGAGCAAAAGTAATTATGATGAGTCAAGCATCCAAATATTAGAAGGTCTTGAAGCCGTACGGAAACGTCCGGGGATGTACATCGGTTCGACCGACGCACGCGGCCTTCATCATTTGGTGTGGGAAATATTAGATAATGCGATCGATGAAGCTCTAAACGGCTTTGGAAAAAAGATCGTTGTTGCCATTGAAAAAGATGATGTCATCCGTATCGAAGATGAAGGAAGAGGTATGCCCACAGGCATGCATGAGTCCGGTGTCAATACTCTTGATGTCATTTTCCGCGTCTTGCACGCCGGAGGGAAGTTTACTTCTCAAGGCGGATACAAGACGGCCGGCGGACTGCATGGGGTCGGTGCTTCAGTGGTCAATGCCTTATCGGAATGGCTGGAAGTAACCATCAGCAATCACGGTAAAATCGTTTCCATGCGTTTTGAAAAAGGCGGAAGTAAAGTTTTCCCGCTTAAAGAAATCGGGAAGACCAGTAAAACCGGCAGTATGGTCCGGTTTAAACCCGATAAAAAAATCTTTCCATCCATTGAATTTCACTTAGACTGGATTACTGAACGATGTCGCGAAAGTGCTTTTCTGCTCAATGGAATCACACTGATTGTCATTGATGAACGAACCAACAAAACGGAAACGTTTATGTATCAAAAGGGTCTTCTAGCCTTTATGCAATACATCAATGAAGACCGTGTGACAATGAACAAACCGATCATTATCGATGGCCGCGTCAATGAAATCGATGTAGCCTGTGCAATACAGTTTACCGATTCATATTCGGAAGAAACGTATTCATTTGTCAATTTGGTACGCACCAAAGACGGTGGCGCACATGAGGTTGGATTTAAAACAGCATTGACCAAGGCCGTCAATGAGTTTGCGCGTAAGAATAATCTGTTGAAAGAAAAAGATAAGAACTTTGAGGGTTCGGATATTCGTGAAGGGTGCACTTCGATCATATCGGTGGGAATCCCTGAGAATCTCTTGCAGTTTGAAGGTCAGACCAAAGGAAAACTAGGTACCGTGGAAGCAAAGACGGCGGTCGAGAGTTTACTGAATGAAAAACTATCATACTATTTTGAAGAGAACCGGGAATTTGCTTTAGATTTGGTGCGTAAGATTCAGCGGGCTTATCTGGCGCGTGAAGCTGCCCGTAAAGCACGAGAGGATGCCCGAAAAGGTAAGAAAAACGGAAAGAGCGATCGACTTCTATCCGGTAAATTGGCCGCTGCTCAAAGCAAAGATTCCAAAAGGAATGAATTGTTTCTGGTCGAAGGAGATTCGGCTGGCGGAAGTGCTAAACAAGGTCGAGATTCCAAATTTCAGGCAATTCTACCGTTGCGAGGAAAAGTGTTGAATACGGAAAAAGCCAGTATCGGTGACATTGAGAAAAACGAAGAACTAAACACGATTATTCACGCATTAGGAGCCGGAGTCGGAAATGATTTCGAAGTTCGTGACTGCAACTATGATAAAGTCATCATCATGACTGATGCGGATACCGATGGAGCTCATATTCAAGTGTTGCTTTTGACCTTTTTCTACCGCTATATGAGAGAACTGATCGATGCCGGTAAAGTGTATATTGCTTTACCGCCATTATATAAGCTTACCAAAGGAAAACAGATAACGTATGCCTACGATGATGATGATTTGCGCATCAAGCGCGGACAATTAGGAAAGTGTGAATTACAACGATACAAAGGATTGGGCGAGATGAATGCCGATCAGTTGTGGGAAACGACAATGAATCCCAAAACCCGGACACTCATTCAAATCAGTATCGAAGACGCTTTAATGGCCAATAAGAAAGTCAGTATATTGATGGGTGATAAAGCCAATCTTCGCCGTGACTGGATTGAAGAACATGTGGCTTTTACCATGGAAGAACAATTAGCGAAGGAGGGCGGATATGGCGGACGATCAATCAACGATTAAGACGCTGGCATTGGAAGATGTGATGGAAGACCGCTTTGGTCGCTATTCCAAGTACATCATTCAAGATCGAGCACTGCCTGATGCACGTGATGGATGTAAGCCTGTTCAACGACGCATCTTATATGCAATGTATAGTGACGGTAACACCCCGGATAAGCCCTACCGCAAGTCTGCTAAGACCGTTGGACTTGTCATCGGTAATTATCACCCTCATGGTGATTCAAGTGTCTACGAGGCTATGGTGCGTTTGTCGCAGCCATGGAAAATAAACATCCCACTGGTCGATATGCAGGGAAACAACGGATCGATCGATGATGATCCGGCTGCTGCTATGCGTTATACCGAAGCGAGGCTTTCGGCTTTTGCTCAAAACCTGTTAACCGACATCGATGAACAAACGGTTCCATTTGCGCTCAATTTTGATGATACCACCGAAGAGCCGACAGTATTACCAGCCGGCTATCCGCAATTGCTTGTCAATGGGGCTACCGGTATTTCCTCAGGATATGCCACCAATATTCCACCACATAACCTTGGTGAGATCATCGATGCCACGATTTATCGGATGAACGCACCTTTTTGTAGTTTAGAAGAAATCATGGAAATATGTCAGGGACCAGATTTTCCGACCGGGGCAATCGTTCAGGGGGAAGAGGGAATCAGAGATTATTTTGCCACTGGCAAAGGCAAAGTCATCATTCGCAGTAAGCTTGAAGTTAAAGAAACCAAAACGATCAAACAGATCATCGTTACCGAAATTCCTTACGAAGTTGTCAAAGCGAACATGGTACGGAAACTCGACGATATCCGGTTGAACAAAACTGTCGATGGAATTATTGATGTACGCGATGAGTCTGATCGTAACGGGTTAAGAATCGCTATTGACTTGCGTAAGGAAACTGATGCACAACTGATTACCAATGTCATTTACAAAAGCACGGACTTGCAAGTAGCATACAATATTAACATGGTAGCCATCGTTCATCAACGACCGGTCCAATTAGGTATTTTCGGACTGCTGGATGCTTATATTTCTCATCGTAAAGAGGTCGTTTTAAAACGCAGTCAGTATCGATATGCGAAAATGGAAGATCGCCTTCACATTTTGGAAGGTTTGATTAAAGCCGTATCGATCCTTGATGAAATCATAGTGATCATCCGATCATCGAAGGATAAGGGAGATGCGAAAAAACGCTTATGCGAAGCATTTGATTTCAGTGATGCTCAGGCAGAAGCGATCGTTACTCTGCGCCTTTATCGATTGACCAATACCGATATCTTTGCTTTGCGTGAAGAATTTGCACTGCTGATCAATGAGATGGAATATCTAAAGACCATTATTGATCAACCGGAAATGCTGCGCAGTGTCATCGTTAAAGAACTGCGTGAAATCAAAGAGAAGTTTGCAATCCCACGTCGCAGCATCATTGAAAAAGTTGTGTCGGAAATCGTCATTGATAAGCTAAGCATGATTACCAATGAACGTGTTGTCGTTACTGTCTCACGTGATGGATATCTCAAGCGCGTTTCGATGCGATCAAAAACAGCTTCTGAAGGGTTAACTGGGTTGAAAGAAGGGGACAAACTGATTGGAACCTTGGAATGTGACACATTGGACACTCTTGTGTTGATTACCCGCAAAGGAAATTATGCTTATTTACCGGTATATCAAATTGATGAAGCGAAGTTTCGGGAGATCGGCGCTCACTTGAACCAATGGGTAAAAGGAGAAAATGAAGACAAAATCGTCGGAGCTATTTCCTTTAAGGATTTCCGAACGTATCAATGGATCGTCACGGTTTCAAAAGATGGATTTATCAAGAAAACACCGGCCGAAGACTGGGTGTTGGTTCGTAATAGTAAAGTATCGACAGCTATGAGTTTAAATCATAAGTCAGAAATCGTTTCCGCGTTTTTATTGGGGGAATCAGATGATGTGCTGATTATCAGCGAAGGCGGATATCTGGCAAGATATAGCCAAAGTCAAATTCCTTCGGTTCAATGTAAGTCTAAAGGTGTCAAAGCCTTAAATCTTGCTAGTGGGGATGCGATCGCTTATGCATGCAAACTTTCGAAAGATGCAGATTATGTGTCGATCATCAGTGAAAAAGGCTTAAGCAAACGTATCCGTTCCAGTGAAATATTAAAGACCAACCGACCGGTAAAAGGGGAGTTGGTGGCAAAGAAAGTCAAGTCTAATCCACAAAAAGCTCAGTACATCTTGAGTGGTTCGGTGTATGATTCCTTTGAACTGTTGAACGGTTCACTAAAAACGATCATGTTCAAAGAAGTACCGATCATGGCTAAGGATGCGACATATAGCAGTGCGCTGCCGATCAGTGGCGGATTTTCACTGATCAAGGGTATCGAAGAAGCACCGATTATTGATATTCCTTTGAAAGTTGAAGAATCTCATCTGGAAATGATGGCGTTGGACTTAGAAGAATAAAAAAAATGACCTTCGGGTCATTTTCTTCTTGGATGATTTCAATGATTTCATTGAGTTGAGTTATCTGGCGATAGCTGTACTTAAATAATCGCTCACTAAGAGGCAGGGCATTTTGATAAAATACACTGCGCATAAAAGCAAGGTGAGCCCCATAGCAGCCATTGCGAGAATCATCAATAACAAGAGTATTGCCTGGCTTAATCTTACTTAGTTTCGCGGCCTTAAAGTAAATGTTGGGATCCGGTTTGCCATTGATTACCTCATTTGCACAAACCAAAACACTGATGTCATAACTTTTCATCAGTGATTCAATTTTCGGCAATATGTCTTGACGGTTACTGTCACTGACAATCGCAATTTTCACATTGTTTTTCTTAAGATAATCGAGAACTTCGAATATCTGCGGATGAATGTGAGTTGATTGTTTGCAATGACTATCAAGCACTTCTTTTTCAAGTTGTGCCAGATGTGGATATTGATAAAATACTTTGATATGATGATCGTAGCCGGCAGAAAGAATGTTTTCGAAAAAGCCTTCCGGAATGCTTACATCATGTTGGGCTGCTGTTGTTTGCCAACGTTCGATCAACGATTTATTGGTATCTAGAAGAATGCCTTCGGCATTAAGTATGCAAAGTTGAATGTTCATATTTTCACCTTGTATATAAATATCACATTTGTAAGAATATTGCATGTAATGTGCAATACTTTTCACAGAATACCAACAGATTTTGGTATAATAAACACGGAGGAACTCCATGATTAAAAAAATAAGACCTGATCGCATGGTTAAAGCGGTCGAAATGATTGATTTAAAACAACTGAAACAATCGGGCATTCGTGCGCTGATTATTGATATTGACAATACTCTTACTCCACATCATAAGGATGTCATTAGTGACAGTAAACTAGAGTGGTTAAAACAAGCAGCCGCGCAAGGTTTTTTAGTGTACTTACTGTCGAATAATCAAGTGAACCGTATCAAATCCATCTCCTCCACATATGATTTACATGGGTATGGTTTTGCATTTAAACCATTTTCTGTTTACTATAAAAAAATACTGAAACAGAGTGGCTGTCAACCTAAGGAAGTATGTTGTATCGGAGATCAACTGCTGACCGATATTTTAGGAGCTAAGCTTCAAGGGATGGCTTCGATTTATGTCGAACCGATTTCACCTCGTGATATTATATTTTCCCGCTTCAGCCGCTGGCTGGAAAAGCGGTTAATGGTTAAGAAAGGGAATTAATATGACTGAAAACGTTCATTTTTGTCAAGGTTGCGGAGTACAGCTGCAATCCGATGACCCCAATAATAAAGGCTACACCCCAAAAAGTGATGCTGTATTATGTAAACGTTGTTACCGTCTGACACATTATGGAGACTATCAACAACCTGTAACGCAATTGATTGAGACTGAAACACTTCTTAAAAAACTATCTTCAATGGATGCTTTGTTTCTGTGGGTCATTGACCTTTTTCATCTTGAAGAAAGCATGATCGACGGATTGATTCGTCATTTGCCCCAAAAGGACATTATCGTAGTTGCAACCAAACGAGAATTGCTGCCGGCTACTCTTTCTCAACATAAGATTACTTCGATGATCCAACAGCGCTGTAAGACTTCCAATATTGTTCCTAAAGGAATCGTTGTTGTCAGCGATTTCGGTAAAGACGGTACTGCGGACGTATTCAAAGCGATGGATATTTTCCGAAACAACCGTGATGTCGTGGTGTTTGGGGTGGCTAATGCCGGGAAATCAACGCTAATCAATGCTTTGTTTCCCAATCGGTTGCCAATCACGGTCAGTCAGTTTCCCGGAACGACAATCGATTTAATACCGATAGCGCAGCGAGGATATACGATTTATGATACTCCGGGCATTGAAATGCGCAACCATTTTCTCAACCATTTATCCTCCGATCAGGTCAAAATCTTGCAACCAAAGACGTCCATTCGACCCATCGTTTATCAAATGTCCGGAAAACAGACGTTGATTATTGGTCAGAGTGCCATGATCCACATCGATATCAAGGATGAGGTTTCAGCGGTTTTGTATTTGCCTGAAGGAGTGGATGTTCATCGCACAAAGAGTGAGAATGCACAGTCTTATTGGGATAAGCACACTTCTGGTAAAGTACCGTATTTACAAAAAAGAGTTGAACTGGTTTCACACACCTGGAAAAAACAGGATGCTAAAACTGACATCGTGTTGATGTATATTGGATTTATCAGTATTTTAGGCGAGTGTACGATTAAAACACAGGCCATCGAGCCTTGTGAAATATTTGTAAGAAAGGCGGTTATTTAATGTTAACCTCAAAACAAAAAAGCGAATTGCGTTCATTAGCCAACACGTTACCGGCACTGTTTCAAGTGGGTAAAGATGGGGTGAGTGCGAATTTGACAAAGACTATCGGAGATTCGCTGACCGCTCATGAACTGGTCAAGATTTCCATACTCAAATCCTGTCCGACACCGGTGATGGAAGTAGCTTTGGATATCAGTTCGGCATGTAAATGCGAAATCGTTCAGATTATCGGAAAAACAGTGGTTCTTTATCGGAAAAGTAAGGAAAATAAAATTAAACTGTTATGAGAAGAAGAGTGATCCTTTTTGGCGGTTCATTTGATCCGATTCATAACGGCCATTTATCCGTTGCCAGGGCTGCCATAAATCAACTGAATGCTTCTGAGTGTTGGTTGATTGTGGCTTTTGATGCTCCTCTTAAAGAAAGAGTATTGACTCCCTTTCATCATCGGGTGAATATGATAAAAGCAGCGATTGCCAATGTTGAAGATTTTTTCGTCAGCGAAATTGAAGCGACATTGCCTTTGCCTAACTATACGGTCACCACTTTGCAAACGCTGATATCACTTTATCCATTGATTGATTTTGTGCTATTGATTGGAGCAGATCAGGCAGCGGATTTTGAGCGTTGGAAAGATCCGGAAATCATCCGTTCGTTGGTTGAAATTGCCGTATATCCGCGCAAGGGGTATAAGCTTGTTGAAGGGTTCATTCAAATCGATCAACCTTTGGTTGAAGTCAGTTCAACGGCTGTTCGAGAGGGTTCTAGTACGGATGCACCTAGGGAAGTGCTCAGATATATGATGGGTAAAAATTTATATACAGAACAAATCGTGGCTACAATGATCAGTGAGAAACGGATGAATCATGTCTTGCGGGTAACTGAACTGACCCGTCAATTAGCGCTGCGGTATGGCATAGACGCTGATAGAGCCGTACTGGCGGGATTATTCCATGATGCCGTAAAACAATGGCCTCAAGAGCAATTACTGCGCTGGATGCGCTTATATCGGCCGCATTTGCTACATCTGCATCCACAGATATGGCATGCCTTTGTTGCGGCGGATGTATTGAAATATACTTATCATATTCGTGATAAATCGATTCTTCAAGCCATCGCTCATCATGTTGAAGGCAATAGCAGTGATATGCTTGCCAAAGTTCTATATGTAGCTGATAAGATCGAACCGGGCAGAAAATATGACACCGGTTTGCTGATTCAATCGGCATTCAACGATATACATAAAACCGTGCGAATCGTCAAGGCGATGCAGGCACAGTACTTAGGAAAGGAAATATCGAATGACATTAACTGAAATCATCACACAAGCCATCGAAGAGAAAAAGGGAATGGATATCGAAATCATTGATTTTAAGAATCAAGGAATGGTTGATACATTCGTCATCTGTGATGCACCCAGCTTACGGCAGATAAACGCGATTGTCGATCATATCAAGGAAAGCGTTGAAAAAGCCGGGTTCACCGTTCATCACATAGAAGGCGACTCAAATTCACGCTGGTTGTTGGTGGATTGTCTTGATGTTATCGCACATGTGTTTATCACGGAAGAACGGGAGTTCTACCAATTGGAGAAATTATGGGCGGATTATCTGAAGAAACACTAAATTATCAGCATCTGGCTATGATCTATGATGCCATCATGGGAGACCATGAAGGTGTAATGCGATACTCAAAAATGCTTCAGGATGTACTGGTCGGTAAGAGAATACTCGATTTGGCGTGTGGGACCGGTGATTTGACCGTGACATTAAACAATCTTGGATATCTAATGACAGGGCTTGATCTAAGCGAGCAGATGCTAGAAGTTGCGAAAACTAAAACGGAACCCGGTAAAATACGTTTTTTATGCGGAAATATGATAAACCTTAATCTTGGCGAAGTTTTTGATAGTGTCGTATGTGCAAATGATTCCGTGAACTACTGTTCATCATTGGAGCAAATTGCAAATCTCTTTGAAAGTGTTAATCGTCATTTGCCAATAGGTGGTATATTTGTGTTTGATTACCATCAAAAAGCTCGTTTAGCTGAATTTATTGAACCATTTGATGAAGAAGGTGTTGTCGGTGGTGTCGGATACTGGTGGCACATAGTAAGTGAACCACCGATGTTAAGGCACACCGTGACAATATATGGCAGTGGTTATCCGGTTGTCGAAACGCATGATCAATATATATTTGAGTTGAAAGAGCTTCAGACACTATTAGAGGAGCATGGATTTCGATGTGAGATGATTGATCCGACGAATTATGATGATTTGTATTTGGATGAAAAGTGGATGTTTAAAGCACAAAAGGAGCGAAATGTATGATTGCAATTATTGGTGCTATGCAGCCGGAAGTCGATGAGCTTTTAGAACTTTGTCAAAATGTTGAAGCACGCATGATTCACGGTACTCAGTTTTATACGGGTCGATGCAGTTCAACGGAGGTTGTCGTTGCTTTGAGTGGTGTCGCTAAGGTAGCTGCAGCTATGACTACGACTTGCCTTTTTGAGAATTTCGATATCGATGGAGTTATTAATATCGGTACTGCCGGCGGTTTGAAAAGCGATCAAGAAGTATTGGATGTCGTGGTATCAACTGAAGTTGCCCATCACGATGTTGATATCACGGCTTTTGGTATTAAACGCGGCTTTGGTGAGCGATTCAGTTACATCGCTGATCCGGCATTTGTTCAAGTGATATCAACTATGGTTAATGAAGGAAAGCATCGTGTGTGGATTGGTCCAATGGTTTCAGGTGATCAGTTTATTCACCGACCAGAGCAAGTAAGCAATATTTTAGCTGATTTTGCGAGTGCAAACTGTGTGGAGATGGAGGCAGCAGCGATAGCGCAGGTATGCCGCCATTATAAAGTTCCCTTTGTAGTCATCCGTTCCCTTAGTGATATCACGGTAAGGGATGATAATCATTTGTCATTTGAAGAATATTTGAGTGTAGCAGCAAAACGAAGTGCTCTGTGGGTATATCAGGCGATCGATGCGATCGCTGCATGTGTATGAATTTTGATTGGCAACGGTTGACCCAACTGCAATTTTGGCTCGAATTAAAAGAGCAACTCGCAGATGTCGGTCCTCTGCTGCCTTTTTTGTTGGCATTTCTTGAATCATTTTTTCCAATATTGCCGTTGTTTGTCATTGTTATTTTTAACGTGACAGTGTATGGAAATGTGATTGGTTTTCTGACATCCTACATTGGAAACATTGCAGGTTCGGTTACCGTGTTTCTCTTTTTTCGAATTTACGTCCGTCCGTCCGTAGAGAAATATGCGGAAAAACACCCAAGAATTCATCGATCGCTAATTTGGGTATCGAAACAAAGACCATCCGTCATCTTCTACTTATCGGCATTACCATTTACCCCAAGTTCATTGCTTAATATGTTCTTCGGCTGTTCACAGTTTTCAAAACGTTCGTTCATATTGGCTATTGCCGGGGGTAAGTTCATTATGATAGCAATGATGGCCTTTTTTGGTTACTCTGTTCAAGAAATCAGTGAAAATCCTGTATTTATTATGATTTCAATGGTTGGGTTGCTTGTTGTTTATGGTATCTCAAGGTGGGCGAATAAAATAAGTGGAATCAATAAACTATAAAAAAAGCAATCTTTCGATTGCTATTGTAACCCTTTCCAAATATTATTCTCAATCATCCAGTTTTTAACATCGTCTTTACCAATCGGATTGTCTAGACTCCATTCAATTACAGACCCTATCAGCGTCTGACCTTCTCTTACTTCAATAGCGACAAATGCCGGATACGAGGAGAATCCCCAAGATTGCTTGAATTTCACCGGAGAGATATTCTGACGAGCAAATGTCATATCGACAAACGTTATTTCCGGAAATTCTCCGGTTTTGATTTCGTAGGCGAGCGGTCGAAGCGCTGTGTCGTTAATAAATGTGCAATCTGTTGAGCCATCGCAAAACCAAAGGAAATAGTTGCCATCTTCTATTAAATATTCATTTAAATCGTTATAGGGAATCGAAGTACTTTTTGCATAGTCAATCAACACCAGCGGTGCAGGAAGCGGTTTAAAGTAATTGTAAGCGTATAGGATCATTGCGCCTAAAACGATGCTGATGGCAGCAACAATGAAATATTTCTCTTTCATGCTCGACCTCCTGTGTAAAAATGATAATAACATGTTTGTCTGTGCAATGCAAACTGCTAAAATTTCTGTCATATGTCAAAGGTTCTGCTATAATATTGACTACGGGGTGATGATGTGAAAGAGAAAATGTCGTCATTATTATTTACTTTTTTGTTAGGATCGATTTTGATTCTTTTAATCATCATCAATATTTTTGCTTACATCAGCGGGCCTGCCCGCAAGTTGGAATCTGATGATGAAAAGTTGTTTCTCAGTGTTGTGTCTGCCTATCAGCTAGTAGATGCTACTTTTATCAATCGGCATGCTCATCAAAGAATTACGTATATAGCGCAATTAGGTTCAATAAATGAGAAATTGATTTTCTATGATGAGGCGGGATTGGTATTTCTGCTTATCGATATACCCGTTCGACCGCAAGTACTAAATGATATGTTGATCAATGGTATAATTGATGAAGCGGATATTAGTTATGGATATTTTGGCACACCTGTCTTTGTGATTGATAATGAAAACCGCTTACAATACATAAGTTTTTCTGGAGAGACTTTATTCTATTTGAAGAAAGGGGATTAATCATGTGGTGGAAAGAAACGTACGTCAACCGACGGAATTGGATATTACAGAATTTTAAAGAAATTGGGGTATCATTACCTGAGGGAATGCTTTTACTGATGTTAGATTATATGATCGAACAACAGATGACTGTTGATATTAAAACATTAGCAACAGCTTTAAACAGTGATGTACAACATGTTGATCAGTGGCTGAGCACGTTGATATCGCGCGGTTATATCGCTGTTAAAACATCTTCTCGAAAAGTCGAGTTTAATTTGGATGGTCTTTTTGAGAGTGTCGGAAGAAAATCAGTGACCATCAATAGTGATGTGTTTGACGTGGTTGAAAACGAATTTGGTCGCCCATTGTCTCAGAAGGAACTTACTTTATTAAATCAGTGGTCAAGGCATTTTCCGGATAAACTAATTACGTATGCTTTAAGAGAAGCAAGCATCATGGGAAAATTATCCATGTCATATATCGATAAGATTCTCGAAGGTTGGAAACAAAAGGGAATAACGGTTGAGAAACTGGAAGAGAGTGATCATGCGGACAACGGATGAAATCTTGGATATTCTTGAAGAGATGTTTCCTGATGCACAATGTGAATTGGTTCATAAAAACTTGTATGAATTAATCGTTGCGGTCGTTTTATCAGCTCAAGCAACGGATATATCTGTCAATAAGGTCACACCGGCATTGTTTAGCCGTTATCCTGATATAAACTCGCTTGCTATCGGTGATATTAACGATATCGAGGATAGTATTAAGAATATTGGTTTGTATCGTAATAAAGCACGGATGATCAAAGAAATGGCTCAAATCTGTGTGTTCCGTTATAACAGCGAGATTCCATCAAAAAGAAAAGATCTTCAATCACTTCCTGGCGTCGGTCGCAAAACCGCCAACGTTGTGCTGTCTGTTTGGTTTAATGTACCGGCTATTGCGGTTGATACTCATGTCGAACGGATCTCTAAGCGATTGTACTTGGCTAAGCCTGAAGATTCAGTGTTTAAAGTAGAAGAGAAACTGAGACGAAAAATAAACAGAACTCGATGGAATCGAGCTCATCATTTATTCATATTCTTCGGAAGATATTTTTGTAAAGCGAAAGTACCGCTGTGTGATATGTGTCCGTTTAAGGAACATTGTCGATATACAAAAGAAAAACGAACAGCTCATTGAGCTGTTCGTTTTATTCTAAGCGGATAGTTATATTGTTGCCGCTGGTCAGTTTTAGACTGTTTACAGCGACACCACTGAACAATACTTCTTTAACTGTTGCTGTAATGTCAGCATTGGCAGGTTCGAAGGTAACATTGAAGTACTTAAAGTCCGGCCATTGGGTTTCTACTTCCAGTTTTGTATCACCGATGATTGGCGCAAAGCTGACGATTTTGTCATAATAAGTGGCCTCAAAAGTGATTTTTTTAAGATCAGAGGATTTCATAGATTGTCCTTCGACATCGGGATCGATATCTGAGATGATCCCGATTTGAGATTTCGTTAAAGGGTCTGCCATGGTCAGTTTTGGTGTCTTTAAGTTATAAGATGTGATCCAATTGGTAAAGGTAGCAAGTAGTCCACCGGTAAATTTCGGTACGGTGACTGCTACATCACCTGCATTCACAGTTTTACAAATTTGATTGCTGCGAATATTAGATGCATATTCAAAAGCATAGAATCCACAGACATTTAAGGTCGTGTCTCCTCCAGGGGGAATATCGACTTCAACGGTTATTATATTAGAAGAACTCATGGCGAGTACAGGTATACCCCCGTTGACACTGATGCTTACGAAGTAACGTACAGGTCCATAAATCCAAGTATGATGATACAATCTTGCTCCGGTTGCCCTGACGATTTCGTCACCGGTATCCAACTCCATTTGAAGCGTGTTGGATGCATATTGCAGATCTTCCAAAATCGGATAATCTGTTAAACTGGAACTGATCGTCCGCTTATTTGGGCCTGTCGAACTCATATCGACCGTAAAATTGGATAGGTTAGATATTGTTGGTGGAGTAAGTGGGCTAAGTGTAGCAAACTCCTTTTTAATCAAACCGGATGTGATTAGCGAAGGATTCATTCCATCGATTGGTGAAGCATAGGGGTATACACCCAAAACGTGAGTAATATCGACAACTCCAGCAGGACGAGGGATAGCAGGGAAACTGCTGGCAAGGGTTTCCTGATGATTTAATAACAGACGATTCGTGTGGCCGTGAATATTGGCTCTAGCTATCGCTCGGGTAATCCAAGTTTCTTCACCGGTTACGGCCTTATCAAAGCCCAACCAAACGACATTGAGATATCTTGATGTACCGGATACCATCCACATATCTTTAGCGGCTCCGGTCGGAATTCCATATTGTTCGCCATCCGAACCCCAGTCAGATGTGCCTGACTTCGCAAATACCGGATAGCTGCGATTTAATATTTTCATATAGTTGCCAAAAGGACCAGTTACAGAATAATCCATCATATAGGTCGTCAGATAGGCAGCCTCTACGGATAGGACACGAACAGAAGCATAAGTAGGGATAATGGGTGTATCACCATTTCTAAATTCAATGCGGCTGACTGTATGAGGTTTTGTGTAAACACCTCCATTAAGTAGCATACCATATGCGCCTAGCATTTCCATCGGTGTTGCGGTAAACGTCGATCCGCCTATGGCATAACCCAAATCGAAACCATTGTTTCCGCGGAAAACTTTTGAAAAACCTAAGGACTGTAAATATTCAACGACTTTG
The DNA here is from genome assembly GCA_927435855.1 of uncultured Erysipelotrichaceae bacterium. Lineage (GTDB taxonomy): Bacteria > Bacillota_I > Bacilli_A > Erysipelotrichales > Erysipelotrichaceae > UBA2227. Next base: position 7,219 of record CAKMJZ010000002.1, on the reverse strand, counting down.
GCACTGCCAATTTTATTTACGACAGATTGAAGCGTCTTAATTGCCGGAATATTTATGGATCGTGCTAAAGCTTCCATCATGCGCATTTCACCATTATAACTGCGATCAAAGTTTCGTACGACTTTATCCGTACCGCCCCACATGATTGGCTCATCCAAGATCACATGCCCGGTCGAATATCCCAAATGTTCAAAAGCAAGAGCATAATCTAGTAAAGGCTTTATAGAAGATCCCGGACTATGAAATGAACTCGTTGCACGATTGTAAAGACGTTCGCCGTAATAGAAACGGCCTCCGCCGATTGCAATGACTTCACCGGTTTTGACATCCATGGATATTCCGGCTGTTTGCAGTAAATCATGTGGGTATTTGACGGTTGTCTCACCGTTTTGAATAGCCTCCATCAACTCTTGAGTCGAACGTTCCATATGAGTAAAAATGTTCATAGGAACAATAGCAGGATCAAAGCCTGTGAGTTCTTTGACTTCAGCAACCACGGCATCGATATATGCCTGATATTGAGAAGGTGTTCCTTGCAAATTATCTCCTGCTAACAAATCTTCCAATTTGATGGATGTTGCTGATTCATGTTCAGATTCGGTAATATAGCCGTGATAGAACATATAATAAAGAACATCATCGCGGCGTTCAGTCGCTTTCTCAATGTCTTTGTAAGCTTGATAACGATTTGGAGCGTTAACTACCCCAGCAAGATAAGCAGCCTCACTCAGTGAGAGCTTTTCTATTTCTTTACCGAAGTAGTATTGAGCGGCATTGTAAATCCCATAAGAAGAAGGGACGCCGTAATTGACTTTATTGACATACAACTCTAAAATACGTTTTTTACTCATTTCATTCTCAAGTTGAATGGCTAATGAGATTTCTTGTACTTTACGCTCGATCGTAATATCTGCGTTGCTTTCTTCTGAAGCAAAATATGTGTTCTTCACCAACTGCATTGTAAATGTAGATCCACCTTGAGCACCGAAACCACTGCGAATATTTTCAATGATAGCTTTTGTAAATCGTGGTAAGTCAAAGCCGTTATGGGTAAAGAAACGCGAATCTTCAATTGCGACAAATGCGTCAATAAGTACTTGAGGCATTTGCGAATATGAGATATTCTCTCTGACTTTGAGTCCGATGTCCGCAATCAGTTCGCCATTACGGTCATATATTTTCGTAGATTCTGGCGAGATAAAATCATTGACATCCAATGTTGGCGTGTCTTTTAGCATTTCATTGAACAACAATACAGCTGTAGATGTTCCAGAAATACCAAAAACAACGATCATCGCTACTAAGGCGGAAATCGTAGAAAGCAATATTCTGCGTTTCGGTTTACGGGTACTATTTTTCTTCATTACGGGTTACTCCTTTAGTGAACATTTTATCCAATGCGGTCAGATAGTCGACCGGAGGTGTTAAAGAATAAGGGATAAACATACCTTCATTTTTGATCCATTCATAAGGTATGGACTGACGATCATTTTCTGCCAAATATTGTATAAGCGATTTAACCATGATCATATAGGTTTCGTCAAGTGAACTGAAACGGATTAAAAGAAATGCAACAGCTCCATGTCGGTATACATTCATAAGATGATCCAACTGATGTCTGTGAAGCTTGGCTAAGGGAAACGAAGTTTTGTTGACGGTCTCTTTAGCTTCGAAGTCAATAGGTAAGCCCTTATACACACCGTTGTAATCCGTAGTCGAGGCTTGACGGTAATAGGCCTCAGTGATTCTCGCTTTGTTCCTTGAAGGATAAGATACTTCAACGACTTGAATCGGTGTCGGCTTTTTGAAAATGACGGCGCGATCGACATCCAAATAATAACTGTTGGTCTTGTTCAGATCATCTTCCAATGACATGCCACGACGCGCTTTGCTGATAGCCGGATCATTTGCCGGCGACTGTGTCTTCTTTTTGTTTGGATAACCGATCATTGATATCACCTGTAATATTATAACGGATTTCACTTCATTTGACCATACTCGTTCTTTTCAACGCTATCTCTTGCAATTTCGGTCGAATTTTGAGAAAATGTCGTTGCGAGGTGATGGTATGCGTCTACAACTGAAACATAGTCCCAGGTCGATACTCAATCAGCAGTTCAATGTTGATTTCAAAGGTTATTCACCCATCGAGGTAGACCGGCTTTTAGATGAGATTATCCGTGATTATGAAGAGTTTGATAAAACCATTGAAACGCAACAGGCTTTTGTGTTGAAGTTACAACAGGAAAATGCCCGATTACAATCTTTAGTCGTCGAATTACAAAGCAAGCAAAGCGTTGCGACTCCTGTTGAAGGCTTATCGCAAAGTGATGTATTGAAACGTTTGGCACGACTGGAAGAACAGTTATACAAGCAAAATAACGATTGACACCCGGGTAACCGCTGGGAAACCAGAGGAAAGTCCATGCTCGCACCGCCTGTGATGGCGGTAGTGTTTGTGCTAAATGAAACGATAAATTTAGGCAGAGCAATCTGACGGCCGATCAAATCCTAAAGCTACAAGCCATGGATGGCGTCTATAAAAGTGCCACAGTGACGAAGTCTAAGGGGAAACTCTTGGAGTGGAACGCGGTAAACCCCACAAGCGAGAAACCCAAAATTGGTAGGGGAATTCACAAAGACGAAACGAAGTCTGAGTGGAGCACGGTAACGTGCAGATAAATGGTTACCCCCTTGTAAAAGGGACAGAACATGGCTTACAGGGTGTCAGTCTATTGTTTGGAACTTCCATGTTCCATTTTTATTTTACATTCAATGCGTTGCATGATAGTATTTGTTTGATACGAAAGCAGGTGGGTTTATAATGAAAAATGTTGGATTGCGCTTAAAGGAACAACGTGAGGAAGTCGGTTTTACGTTGGAAGAAATGAGCGCTAAAACTAAAATAACCATACCACAATTACGTGCACTGGAAGAAGGTAACTTGGACTTTTTCAAGGAAGATATTTCTTATGTACCTTATTTCGTACGTTTTTATGCACAAGCGTTATATCTAGATTATGAAACATTACGGATGGATGTTGATACCTCAATCAAAGAATTGCATCAAACTCAAAAACTTAAAGTTGTAGCGCAAAATAAGGCTACCAAAGAGAATATCGAGAATCGCATCAAAGATCGTAAGATGAACAGAAACGCGACCGTTCTTCGTCCGGCAGGAAAGCGAAAAGTTGATTACTCGCTTTTATCTCTGCTAGTTTTCATCATTTTACTGTTGATTGCATTAATAGTTATATTTTTTGTATATGTCTATCCGATGATCATTAAATCAAATGCTAATAACAATGAGACAACTATCATCGCTCTTCCACAAAATCCCAATGAAGATGTCGATGAAAAACCGAATGAAGATGACCCAAACATACCGTTTGTTTCGCAAATCGAAGTCTTACAAGTCAATGCTAGGGAATATGAAATTTCCGGATATGTTGTCGATGAGGAAGTGTTGATCACAGTTACATTTGTCCGGGATGTCTGGATGAAAGTATATATCGATGGTGTCGCTACCGACAATCCTAAATCAAAAACTTATAAGAAGGATGAAGTTATGGAAATTCGGTTGCTTGCAAAGGACGATTTGGACGTTATGTTACATTTCGGCAATTTGAAAGAAAATGTGGTTAAAATCAATGATGAAGAAATTGTTTGGGACGCTTCAATTGCCAATTGGCTGAGGGGCATCAAAATCAGTTTCCGTTTCAAAGGAGTGTAACTATGAACTTACCGAATAAACTGTCGATTATACGAATGATTCTTGTACCGATCATCGTATTGGTAATGATATTTCCATACGCTCAATTTGATATTGTAATTCCGATATACAGTATTCAGTTTGTCACGATATCCTTACTGAATATTATTGTATTTATATTGTTCTCTATTGCATCAGCAACTGACTTTATAGATGGTTACATTGCCAGGAAATACAACCTGATTACTTCTTTTGGTAAGTTTATTGATCCGATTGCGGATAAGATGTTAGTTAATACGATGTTTGTCTTGTTTGTATTTCAAGGAATCGTGCCGGTAGTTGCAGTTTTGATTATGATCTGGCGTGATACTATCGTTGATGGTATCCGCATGGTATCTTCTGGTAAAGGCGTTGTCGTTGCGGCTGGATATCTTGGGAAAATTAAAACCGTATCCCAAATGTTTACGATCATGTTTATTTTATTAAACAATTTACCATTTGAGATATATCATTTACCCATTACTGACTTTCTGTTGTGGTTCTCTGTAAGTATTTCGGTGTTGAGCGGTTTGTCATATTTCATGCAAAGCCGGAAGGTATTGTTTGAGAGTATGTAATGAAACAGTTGATCGTTGAACTTAAAAATAGAGAATGGAAATTAGCCAGCTGCGAATCGATCACCGGGGGAGATTTTGCCTCACGTCTAACGGATATTAGTGGAGCAAGTGGAGTTTACCTTGGCGGATATATCGTTTATTCGGATGAAGCTAAAAGGCAATTGACCTTTATTGATGATGATGTTTTAAGAGAATTTGGGGCAATCAGCAGTGAGTCAGTTAAAAGTATGGCCATTTGGACAAAAAAAACATCTAAACTGCGATATTGTCATAGCATTCAGTGGAAATGCCGGTCCAAGTGCTTCTTCAAATCAGCCGGTAGGACGTGTTTATACTGCAGTTGCGATAGTTGATGATTGTTATGTTTATCAGGATGACTTTATCGGCACTCGCAAAGAAATCAAGCGCCAAACAGTCGATAGCGGTATTCAACGATTATTAGATTTAATTAAAAGGGAAAATATGCGTTAAGCGCAAATAGGATAGGGGAGGCTTTACAATGGAAAATCAGAAGAGAGATCAATTATTGGATGATGCAATCAAACAAATAGAAAAACAATATGGTAAAGGATCGATTATGCGTCTGGGAGATCGGGCACATGTCGATGTCGATGCCATTAGCAGTGGCTCCATTGCCATCGATTCTGCTTTGGGTGTCGGTGGATATCCCAAAGGAAGGATCATCGAAATCTTCGGACCAGAGTCCAGCGGAAAGACAACTTTAGCTCTGCATGCGATCGCTGAAGTTCAAAAGCGTGGCGGAAAAGCTGCTTTCATCGATGCGGAAAATGCTATCGATCCGATGTATTCACAAGCATTAGGTGTCAATATTGAAGATTTGATACTTTCACAGCCCGATAGTGGCGAGCAAGCCCTGGAAATCACGGAGTTGCTCATCAAGAGTCAGGCGTTTGAACTGATTGTCATTGACTCGGTTGCGGCTTTGGTGCCTCAAGCAGAGCTTGACGGTGAAATGTCGGATGCTCATGTAGGGTTACAGGCACGTTTAATGTCAAAGGCCATGCGTAAATTATCCGGTGTTATGAACCGTTCCAATACTACGGTTATATTTATCAATCAGCTACGTGAGAAAGTAGGAGTCATGTTTGGCAATCCGGAAATTACACCGGGTGGTCGTGCTTTGAAATTTTACGCTTCGATTCGTTTGGACGTTCGTAAAAGCGAAGCTATTAAAGTCGGAACCGATTTGATTGGCAACAAGGTTAATGTCAAGGTCGTAAAAAATAAAGTTGCTCCACCTTTTAAATTAGCTGTTATTGAAATCATGTATGGTGAAGGCATTTCGCAAACCGGTGAGGTCATTGATTTAGGGGTCGAACATGATATCATTCAAAAGTCGGGAGCTTGGTTTTCTTATGAAGGTGAGAAAATCGGGCAGGGCAGAGAAGCGGTCCGTGGCTATTTAAAATCGAACCCACATATATTTGAGAAGATTTCAGTTGCACTGAAAGCGAAATTATTTACGAAAGAAACGATTTAACAAGCGGTAATCGCTTGTTTTTTTTCGGTTAATTCGGTTATTGGTTGCTTTGATATTGTTTAAGTCGCATAAATTATGTATTATATAAACAGAGTTAAATAACTCAAACATTCAAATAGATGGAGGAATAACATGAGAGAAATTCTTACTTATTCCTTTCTGTCTGGTATTGCTGGTTTTGCAATTGGCATAGTCATTATGATTATGCTTTCTAAGTTAGGTTTAAATAGAGATCAACAAAAAGCAAGATTAATCATGGAAGAAGCTGCGATAAAGTCTGAAAATATGGTACGTCAGGCTGTTTTAGATGGAAAAACGCAGGTCTATGAATTGAAGCTTGCAGCGGAAAAAGAAATTAAAGATCGACGTAGCGAAGTCTCAGATATTGAGAACAAGCTTTCAAGGCGCGAGGACACTCTGAATTTCCGTGATGAAGGGTTGACACACAAAGAGAAACAAATCGAAGAAAAAAACAAACAATTGACCGAAAAATACAGTGTACTTGAGAGATTGGAAAAGGAATTACAGGGCAAAATCGATGGGCAGTTGGCAGAGTTGGAACGTATTGCCGGTATGACTGTTGGGGAAGCAAAAAAAGAATTAATGGAAGTCGTTGAAAAACGCATGGAAAATGAAGTGACATCATACATTAAAGAGCAAGAAGAGCAAGCCCGTTCAAGAGCGTCCGAAGTGGCACGCAATATTATTGGATTGGCTATTCAGCGCTATGCTCAAGAAGAGGCTACTGAACGTACTGTATCAGTGGTCAGTTTACCTTCGGAAGAAATGAAGGGCCGGATCATTGGTCGTGAAGGACGCAACATCCGTGCAATCGAACAAGCAACGGGAGTTGATTTGATTATAGATGATACCCCTGAAGCTATTACCGTATCTTGTTTTGATCCCATACGCAGGGAAACTGCGCGACTGGCTTTAGAGACATTGATTAAAGATGGTCGTATTCAACCGGGTCGAATTGAAGAAGTCGTGCATAAAGTACAAGCAGAGTTAAATGAAACCATTCAAAAAGCCGGAGAAGAAGCTATCTTCAAACTTGGCTTACATAAAGTGGATAAAGAAATTGTCCATTTAATTGGTCGTATGAAATATCGTTACAGTTACGGTCAAAATGCTTTGCAACACAGCATGGAAGTCGCTTACCTGACAGGTATGATGGCAGCTGAGTTGGGGCTCAACCAGACATTAGCTAAACGTGCCGGTTTATTGCATGATATCGGCAAATCTGTTGACTTCGAAATGGAAGGAACGCATATTGAAATCGGAGCTCGCATTGCTAAAAAGCATGGTGAACATCCGGTGGTCATCAATGCGATTGAATCCCATCATGGCGAAGTTGAATCTAACAGTATAATAGCTACCTTAGTCGCA
>CAKMJZ010000001.1 GCA_927435855.1 uncultured Erysipelotrichaceae bacterium | reverse complement strand
AATTATTATTCTTAGATGAGCCGGCGGCAGGAATGAACCCTCAGGAAACCCACGCACTAACCGAATTTATCGCAAAGATTCGCAAGGAGATGGATTTGACCATAGTGTTGATCGAACATGACATGTCCTTGGTCATGAATATTTGTGAGCGCATCTTCGTGTTGGATTATGGTAAACTTATAGCTTCTGGTACAGCTGAAGAGGTAAAAAATAATCCAAAGGTCATTGAGGCGTATCTGGGAGAAGAGGAGTAATTTATGTTAAAAGTTGAAAATCTGAATGTACATTATGGCGTTATTCACGCGTTGAAAGATGTCAGTATTGAAGTAGAACAAGGGAAAATTGTTTCGCTGATCGGATCTAATGGTGCAGGAAAAACCACATTGCTCAGAACTGTCAGCGGATTGATTAAACCGACATCAGGAGCCATAACTTATGAGGGTAGTGATATCGTTATCGTTGCTCCTCAACAATTACCGATGCGTGGATTAGTTCATGTTCCGGAAGGCAGAAGAATCTTCTCTGGATTGACTGTGATGGAAAATCTTCAAATGGGAGCTTATCTTAGAAAAGATAAGGTTGGTATAAAGGAAGATTTAGAAAAAGTGTTTAAACGCTTTGAGATTCTTTATTCTCGTCGCAATCAAGATGCCTCTACTTTATCGGGTGGAGAGCAACAGATGTTGGCAATCTCTAGGGCTCTGATGGCTAAACCCAGATTATTGCTATTAGATGAGCCGAGCATGGGATTAGCGCCTTTATTGGTTAAGGAAATCTTCAATATCATCCGTGAGATCAATGCTCAAGGAACGACAATCTTATTAGTTGAACAGAATGCGATGCAAGCACTTAAGATTGCGGATTGGGCGTATGTATTGGAAACCGGTTCAATCGTGTTGGGTGGTACCGGTGAGGAATTATTAAATAGTCCTGAAATTCAAAAAGTTTACTTGGGAGGGTAGATTATGTACGTAAAAAACAGAATGACCGTCAATCCGGTATGTATTCATCTGGATCAAACGATTTCAGAAGTTTTAGATTTAATGCATGATCACAGCATTCACCGTTTGCCAGTTATTGAACGTGGGCGATTGGTGGGGTTGGTCACAGAAGGCGTAGTTGCGGAGAATAGTCCTTCCAATGCGACATCTCTTTCGATGCATGAAATCAATTATTTATTATCGAAGACAAAAGTTAAGGATATCATGATTAAGAAAGTGTTTACGATTTCGCCGGAAGCTTTGCTTGAAGAAGCTGCGGATATCATGGAGACTCGTGATATCGGTTGTTTGCCTGTGGTTGGTGAGGATTCAGTATTATTGGGCATCATTACTCGCAACGATATCCTAAAGGCGTTTGTGGAGTTATTGGGCTATCATCAAAAGGGCACACGCGTTGTCATTGAGATGAAAGAAGACAAACCAGGTGTAATCATGGAGTTAGCTCGGGTATTTACTGAAAAGAATATCAATATCACCCATTTTGCGGCTCATCGTAATGGTATCAGTGAAATGGTATTGCGTTGTGATGAACTCGATAAAAACAGAGTCCGTAAATTGCTTGAGGAAAAGGAATATAAAGTTGTTTCAATTTTATAGCAGATGGTGACATCTGCTTTTCTTTTGGTGTTTTTGAACTTATGGTGTACAATAGAGGGCGAGGAAGTGATGTTATGAAATTGTTTGCTTCAGATTATGATGGGACATTGCATCTAAATGGTGAGGTCTCTAAAGATACATTGGATATGATACATAAGTTTCGCAACGAGGGAAACCTTTTTGGTATTGCGACAGGTCGTTCGATTGGATCAATAATTTCGGAAATTGAGAAATATGGGGTTCCGGTAGATTTTTTAGTAGGGAATAATGGCAGTATCGTGATGAATCAACATCGTGAGGAATTGTTTTACCAACTTATGGATTTTGAGATTTGTATGGAAATCGTCAATAGTATTCCTCAGGATAAAGTCGCATTTTACGGAATCAGTGATGGATATAAGTTTGGGTTACATGATGCAACCTATACACAAGATTTTGTGGATCAGCTAATCGACATTAAGGATATTATTAAAGAGAAGACGGCTGTCGGTATTTTCGTTAAGTTTAATCAGGAAGGTTTATCTCATTATTATGCGAACCTTTGGAATGAGAAATATAACGGAATCATCAAAGCCTATCCTTTTTACGACGGGGTAGATGTTGTTTCTTATGGAGTCACCAAGAAATCAGGATTATTTCACATTAATGATTACTATGAATTTGATGGTCCGATTTACACGATTGGTGATTCTTTCAATGATATTCCGATGATTAAGGGATTTAATGGATTTGCAATGTGCAGTGGTGAAGACGCGGTTAAAGAAGTGGCTTCACAATGTTTTGAAACAGTTGCGGATGCGCTTCGTTTTGTCATGAATCAAGATGAAGTGAAGTCTTGATTTTGACGCCGGTTGTTGTTATAATAAACTGGCATTGCGCGTGTGGCGAAATTGGCAGACGCACTAGACTTAGGATCTAGCGGGCAACCTTGGGGGTTCGAGTCCCTTCACGCGCACCATTGAATTTGAAGCACTGAAGTGCTTTTTTTCTTAGAAAATTTCATATTTTACTTATGTTTCGATTATAGTCTAAATTTAAATACGTAATATTTTTTAACTAATGACTATGTGCTAAATAGTATCCTGTGATGTTATAATTAAGTATATAGCAGTAGTTGCTAGCAACTTGCTCTCATCCAAATGCATCTTGTCATAGAATTATGGAAATTACACAAGCTTGACCTATAATTAATATCAAAGGAGAGATTCTATGAAACTCAAAACATTAATTGCCATGTTATCTATATTGCTTGTGCTTACTGGTTGTACAACTGCTGCAGGCAACCTGAACAATTCTGAATTAGCGGATGGTGATCGTATTATGCCAGTATACTTGGAATTTGAGAATATCGTTATTACCGATCAAACTGTACCGCTAGTGTTTACGATTAAGAATAATACTCAGAATGTGTATACTTACGGTTTGATGTTCACCTTGTTTCAATATGACGGAGCAAAGTGGGTAGAAGTCGAAATGAAGGAAGAAATGGCCTTTATCATGATTGCTTACAATCTCAACCCTGGTGAAACGATCGATGGTGGATTGGACTTATCATTCTACTATAATCAGCTTCCAAAAGGATTCTATCGTTACGAGAAGAAAATGATGTCCGAGCACGGTGATGTACTGGCTTTCGGAGAATTCAACATCGAATAGACATTAAGGGCGAAAGCCCTTTTTTTCAACAGAAAAGGGCTCTCGCCCTTACTTATCGTTTACCAAGTTTCTTCAACAGACTCTGCAACTCTTTTTCTTCACTCTCATCAAGAATATTAATTACCGATCTCATATGTTCTAGATGCTTGGGATATACATCATCAAATAGCTTTTTACCCTTTTTACTCAAGTGGACGATGTGTATGCGTCTGTCGTTTTCGTCTTTCACTTTCTCAATCAATTCTTTTTTAATCAGATTCTCAATAACATAACTCATACTAGAATTTGCAATAAGTACTTTCTCGCAGATTGATTGTACAGGCAGGGGGCCTTTATGATACAAGACCTCAAGAGCTCCAAACTCCGACAAATTTAGTCCATACTTTGATACATCATTCTTGATAGTTTCTTCAATGAAATTTGTTGCCCGAAACAAGATGGTTAGTGTTTTTAGATCCTTATTCACTCAAAATACTCCTTCTCAAATACTTTCGTACTTCGAACAGTATCAATCGGACGGACAATAGACTCTATATAATCACGTCGACCTCTGAATTTCGGAGGTAACGCTAATAATTCACCCAATGTTTCATACGGTTCTTCATCATCGATAAACCCGGGACCTTCCGTGGCAAATTCAAACAAAATTCCCGGATACAGACGTGTATATAAAGATTTAAAGTAGAAACGATCGACAAATCCTGAGTGCCCAGCTTTAAAAGAGTTTAGACGTTCGATCCATTGGTCCAATTCCACTTTGTCTTCAATTCTGAAGGCTACGTGATGTACACCACCGTATCCTTGAAGAGCAGAGCGCAAGGAAGACTGAAGATCAAGGATGACACTGGCACCATTACCTCCATCACCCATTTCATATAAATGATAAGCTCCTTCATTTGAAGTGAAGTGCATCATCATGACTTCCTTTAAAATTAAGTCCATGCGTTCAATATTGTTCACTCGAAAGAAAATCGGACCCAGTCCGGTAATCCCGAATTCTACGGGTACAGGTCCGTTAAGCCAAGGGGTTCCCGAACCTATTCCGACATTGTTCTCATCTGAGAATAATGCATATTCCTGATCATCAAAATCCTCAAAGAATAGGACTTTTTTTCCAAGAAAGCCCACAATTCCCTCGTGTTTAACTTCGTAGTGATTAAAACGCTTGACCCAATATTCAAGTGAAGCATCGTCTTTGACACGCAAACCAATTCTTGAAATCTCATTGTTTCCCTTTACAGCTTTTGCGGATCCTTGAAAATCAAAGAATGTTACATCAGTTCCGGCACTTCCGCGATCATCCGCAAAAAACAGGTGATAAGTATTGATATCATCTTGATTGACCGTTTTCTTCACCAATCTCATTCCTAATATATTTGTGAAAAATTCATAGTTTTTCTCAGCACTGCTTGTGATGGCAGTGACATGATGGATACCTTTTAGTTGATTCATAAATAATCTCCTTTGTTGTTATCGTAATTATATTTCGAATTCGAAATAATATCTACACATATGCCTGAAGTTAAGCAAGATACCACCCAACACGCATGATAGTAGCATGCAAGAGATTAATGTTTGTTAACAGAATCTTATGCTAACTTGTGAAAATATCAATCGAATTTCATTGTTTTTCGGATAAGGGAGTGCTAGTATTAAATTACCGAATTGTCAAAGGAGGCAATGAAATGCAAACAAAAATTCTAATGGTTGGTAGTGTAATGATGGATCTTATTTTAACTATGGACAGAGCCCCGGAATTGAGCGAAAGTGTTTTGGGCGAAATCTATGGGAATGCCTGTGGAGGCAAGGGCTCAAATGCTGCCGTCGCTGCATCACGCCTAGGTGCTAAGGTTTCAGTTTTTGGTACATTAGGAAAAGATGGTAATGGAGATGTTTTGGTAGATATGCTTTCCAGTGAAGGCATCAACACAAAAAACCTAAAGTTGAAAGAAGGTTCTCACAGTGGATTCGTAGTTATCTTCTTGGAAAAAGGCGGGAAAAACCGCTTGGTCATCTGTCCAGGTGCTAATATGGAAACCACTCCGGAAGGTTTGGAAGAAGTATTTGAAGAAGACTTTGATGCATTATTATTACAATTGGAAATTCCGCTTGAGGCAAATATTGCGGCTGTTAAACTGGCACAAGAAAAAGGTGTCATTACTGTATTGGATGCTGGCCCTGCTCAGGAATATCCACTAGAAAAATTAAAAGGCTTAACGATTTTATCACCAAATGAAACAGAAACCAAAGCATTGACTGGTATTTATCCAGCAGATTTGGAAACTTGCAGATCCGCCGCTAAAATATTGCAACAACGCAATGATTGTAAGTTTGTCGCCTTGAAATTAGGTGATCGCGGCTCATACATTTTCGGAGAAGGCATTGATGAATTGGTTCCGCCATTTAAAGTGGTTGCTCTTGATCCAACGGCTGCCGGAGATGCATTTACTGGAGCATTGGCCAAAAAATATGCTGAGACTAAAGATATCGTTGCTTCTGCCCGTTATGCAAATGCGGTTGGAGCATTGAGCACTTTAAAAGTAGGTGCACAGCCTTCCTTACCAACAGACAAAGAAGTTGATGAATTTATCGCGTCATACAAGTAGTAAATAGAACGAAGATCCGACAATGTCGGATCTTTTTTTATACTAAGACGATTTTCGCTAAGCAGATATAACCTCAACGTGAATATGTTACAATAAACAAAAGACTGTGAGGAATGCATGTGAAAATACAAAGAACCCCTGAAATAGACAGTTTTTTTAAGAGGTGTTTGGACAACCTTAAAAAAGAGGACAAGAATCGCTTTTTAGGTGCGAAAGTCTCTAAGAAAAACGAGCGATTCCTTCAAGAACAAATGGGAAGATCCGGTTTTCAGGAATTCATGCAACAAAAAGAACAATGGCCTTCACTCTTCATTCGCTCTTTAGATGCTATTCAAAGTGCCTACAATTCCACGATTAAGTTAAGTATGATTGAAAATGAGGATTTCCGCTTTTCTACAGAAATATTACCATCTAATCAATTGTTCAATGTCTCGGGAATCATCTTCGATCAAAACCGTGAGATCAATGATTGGATGCAACTGCGCGCACTAGATCAGCCATATCCGGCTGCGGTTTTATGGCAAGGGGATGATGTGTGGATGTTGGATGCACCATCGGAATCCAATACGATGGATCCCTATGCAAAAAAGGCTCAAGGTCATGTTTTGACTTTTGGAATGGGAATCGGTTACTTTGCGTTTATGTCCTTACTTAATCCGAAAGTACATTCGGTAACAATAATAGAAAGATCCGCAAGTGTAATCGCTATGTTCAAACAGTTCATCCTGCCCCAATTTCCCAACAAAGATAAAGTCAGAATTATTGAAGGGGATGCATTCGACTATTTCAACAAAACATTTATTGAACAGTTTGATTATGTATTTGTTGATATATGGAAATCGGGTGATGATGGGTTTCTGATAATTGAAAAGCTACTAGAACAATATAATCCACCTTTAAAGAAAGTAGATTTTTGGATCGAAACGTCATGTTTCGAATTTATTCCGACATTAATTCTTTTATATTTTCATTCCCTCGCAAATCTTAAGGATGGTAGTAACCAAGACCCGTTGTATAAGAGAATTTTATTGAAAATTGCCAGATATTTTGAGTCCGAAGACATTGAAATTTCTGATGTCGAGTCACTAAAGCATAGGATGTATGACCTTCAAATTTTGAGGGAAATCGTTTCAATCAAGTGTAATGACCGTTGAATCGGTGTTTAAACAGATAAAAAGTCTTTGACTAAGGTATAAGTGATATAATAAGCCTATAGAGCATACAATGTTCAAGGAGGCTTTTTGCCATGAAATGGAAGGGCAGAACAAAAAGTGGAAATGTAAGCGATCGTCGTATTGGTGGCAGTAAAACAGCTATCGGCGGCGTCGGAATTGCAGTTTTACTTATTTACACGCTAATCACAGGAGATCCCAGTGCACTTCTAGGCAATCTTTTTAACGGAGGGTCAAACAATAATGAGCCTCTAACCGCTGAAGAAGTCGAGATGGGAGACTTTGTTTCAGTTATATTGGCTGACACAGAAGTTGTATGGAGGAAAGTATTCGCAGAATACGACGAGGTCTACCAACCGGCTAAATTGGTTTTGTATAGAAATACCACGGATTCGGGTTGTGGAACCGCATCTTCAAATGTCGGTCCGTTCTATTGTTCGATCGATCAAACGATTTATATTGATTTGATTTTCTATAAAGATCTAAAGACCCGATTTAATGCTCCAGGTGATTTTGCGATGGCTTATGTAATCGCTCATGAAGTTGGACACCACATTCAATATCAATTGGGTATATTGGAAAAGTTTTATGATTTGCGATCTCAAGTAAGCACAATTGAATTTAATGAACTCTCGGTCCGACTCGAATTACAAGCAGACTATCTGGCTGGTGTTTGGGCACACCATATTCAAGGTATGGGATATCTTGAAGAAGGCGATTTACAAGAAGCCATTACCGCAGCAGGTGCTGTTGGTGATGACAGAATACAAGAGCAAAGTCAAGGAAGAGTAAACCCCGACAACTTTACTCATGGTACATCTG
This sequence comes from uncultured Erysipelotrichaceae bacterium, assembly GCA_927435855.1. Classification (GTDB taxonomy): domain Bacteria; phylum Bacillota_I; class Bacilli_A; order Erysipelotrichales; family Erysipelotrichaceae; genus UBA2227. Next base: position 66,899 of record CAKMJZ010000001.1, on the reverse strand, counting down.
AACAAAGAGTTCGATGGTTTAAGAAAGGTTTCGAATCTGGTAACCTGGATGACTTCGATACCTTCAGCGCTGAAACGCTGTACTTTAGAAATGCACTCCTAATCGCATGACTTATTTTGTGTAACTGGTAACTATTAAAGGTTCATTGTTATTTTTATGTAACAGGAATATAATAAGATTAACCAAAAAAGAAAAATCATAAATGTAAAGGTAGCACCCGTTTGCGTGCGTTTTTTGTCCACACATTCCCTCAACACAAAGGAGGAGCGTATATGTGTACAGCAGGTGTGATTGTAGCTGCCGGACAATCAAAACGAATGACCCCTCATCTTAAACTCCTGCTTGAACTGAATGGTCAATCTATTTTAAGAAGGAGCATATTTTCGATGTTGCCATTTGTTTCGCGAATAGTCGTTGTAACCGGATATCACAGTGATATAATCAGTGCACATATACGTGACATTGAAAACACCGAAGTACATCTCAATTTGAATTATCAGCAAGGCATGTTTTCATCTATCGTCGCGGGACTTTCCCAGATGAAAGGTGAACATGCCTTTTTGTTGCCGGCCGACTGTCCTTTTGTGGATGATTCGGTGTATAAGGCGATGTCTGACCATGACGATGATATTGTCATACCGTCTTATCAAGGGGTGATGGGTCATCCCGTTCGATTCAGCGTATCAGCCATTCAGTCAATAATCAGTAAAGAACATTCGACTTTACGAGAATTCATCAGTCAGCATCCGTATCAAATCGTCAATGTTGACTGTCCAGGTGTATTGATGGATATTGACACTCCTGAAGACTATCAGAATGCAATGAGTTATATTCAAACAAAGGAGGGGAAACATGAAAGCAATCAGTGATTCAATTAAACGCTTTGATTTCGATGATAAAATTCAAGGAAAAGCTATTTATACTTCCGATTATCATCTAGAATGTATGTTCTATGCAAAAACATTGAGATCAACAGTTCCCAGGGCGAAAATCAAGAACATCATTACACCAGAAATACCCCAGGGATACTTTATTGTGGACCATCGTGATGTGCCCGCACAAAACTATATTCCAGTTGTCTTTGACGATCAACCGATTTTTGCGGTGGATGAAGTTAATTACATTGGTCAACCAATTTTGCTTGTTGTTGGTGAAAAAAAAGAGATTATCCAGAAAATCATTAATAGCATACATATTGACTATGAAATCATAGAGCCGGTTTTGAGCATTGAAGAAGCCGAACAAGCAAAAGCACCTTATATTTTCAAAAATCAGCCGTATTTTGTCAAATATGAATATTCGAAGGGGGATTTAGATAAATGCATCAAGAAAGCGAAAAAAGTGATTTCAGATGAGTTTCGCACCGGATATCAGGAGCAGGCTTACTTAGAAACTCAATCGATGGTTGCTAAGTATGACGGGCATACCATTAGCGTCTATGGCTCAATGCAGTGTCCTTATTACATTGTAGAAGCATTAAAAGTTGCTTTAGGCTGGGAGGAAGATCGTATTCGCGTGGTTCAAATGCCAACCGGAGGTGCATTTGGTGGAAAGGAAGACTATCCGTCAATTCCTGGAGTACATGCTGCATTGGCTTCCATCAAATCGAAGCATCCGGTACAACTTGTTTTTGAAAGACAAGAAGATATCCAATGCACAACTAAAAGACACCCGTCATTGATTACCATTGAAAGTTACTTAGATGAAAACGGTACAATTATTGCGCGTGATATGTATGTCAAACTTGATGGAGGAGCTTATGCGGGATTGTCGAGTGTCGTGTTGCAACGTTCCATTCTTTCGATCGGAGGTGTGTATGATATCGAGAATCTTCGAGTTCGCGGTACGGTATATGCCACAAACAATGTGGTAACAGGAGCTTTTCGTGGATTTGGCGGCCCACAAGCATTCTTTGCCATTGAGATGCACATGGAGAACATAGCAAATCAGCTTAACCTAGATTCAGTTGAGTTGAAGAGAAAATATTTCTTCAAACAAGGCGACTTGTCTTCGACTTCAGGTGAGTTTTTTGATCCAATCGTATTGAATGTAATAACAGATAAAGTGTTAAAGATGTCCGATTATAGGAACAAGCGAACTCACAACGATGCGAGCAAATTTAAAGGGGTGGGTTGTTCTGTATTTTTTCACGGATGTGGATTTACAGGGGCTGGGGAATCTGACTTAATAAAACCTTCAGTGAGACTTAAGAAAGTTAAAGAGGAAGTCGAGTTATTCATCTCAAGTACTGAAATCGGTCAAGGAACATTAACGACGATGCGAAAAATCGTTGCAAAAGTTTTAGACATACCTGTAGCACAAGTTGCGCATCACTACCCTGATACACTTGAGTGTCCGGATTCTGGTCCGACGGTAGCATCAAGAACAACGTTGATCGTCGGACGTCTTTTGCAAGATTGTGCACTAAAACTCAAAAAGCGTTGGGATGAAGAATCTGTTGAAATCATCCATCACTATCAATATCCGTCTCATTTGAGTTGGGATAGTAAAACTTTTCAAGGCAATGCTTATCCAGATTATTCTTGGGGAGCCAATGTTGTGGAGGTTGAGGTTGATCCCGATACTTACCAAGTGGATGTCAAAGGTATTTGGGCGGTTTTTGATATAGGGACACCAATTGATAGAAAAATCGTCCAAGGTCAAATTGAAGGTGGCATCGTTCAAGGATTGGGTTATAGCTTGATGGAGGTTTTAGAGTCGAGAAACGGGAAATTGTCTCAGGATACATTTACCACATACATCATCCCGTCTTCACTAGATATTCCACCCATCATGAGTGAGTTGGTTGAAAATCCATCAACCATCGGACCTTTTGGGGCTCGAGGGTTGGGAGAGATGCCTTTAGTAGGAGTTGCTCCGGCACTTGCAAGTGCGATACAGCAAGCAATCAAATGTAAGATAACAAAAATTCCGGTTATACCGGAAGATATCTTAAGGGGGATCCATAAATGAGAATTGATTTTAAACTTAATAATCAAGTTGTTTCCATCGACGTCGAACATTCAAAGCGATTGCTTGATGTGCTAAGAGATGATTTAAATTTGACATCGGTGAAAGAAGGATGCGCGGAGGGAGAATGTGGTGCGTGTAGTGTTCTGTTCAATGGTATGTTGGTAAATTCGTGTCTGATTCCAGCAGTGAACATTTCTGGATGTGAGATAGTTACGTTAGAAGGTTATCGAGGGACCAAGCGATTTGAAGCTATCAAGCAAGGTTTTGAACAATGCGGTAGCGTTCAATGCGGTTTCTGTACTCCCGGATTCGTTTTGGCTGCAGAAGCGCTTTTGTCATCCAATCCCAATCCGAGTAAAGATGAAGTTATAAAAGGTATAGAAGGGAATCTTTGTCGGTGCACCGGGTACCAAATGATTGTTGATGGCATTCTTGCTGCAAAAGAAGTCGGTAAAGGATTATGGTAAATTCATTTTGGCCTATGACATTGTCAGAAGCATTAGATATCCGAAAAAATCATAATGTCATGATTTTTAATGGTGGTAGCGATTTAATGGTCAAGTATCGGTGTTGGTCTGGTATATCTGTTGATCTGCCCAAAGACATCTTGTATATCGGTCATTTGAATGAGCTTAAGTCAATTGACATAAATCCATCGGAAATTATAATTGGTGCGGCTGTCAGTTATGCGCAATTCTTAAAGGATTCTCGGCTTCCCATCGAATTTAAACATCCTATCGAACAGATCGGTTCCGTAGCGATTCGGAATATTGGTACACTCGTTGGAAACATATGCAATGCTTCTCCGGCAGGAGATACTTTGCCTATGCTTTATGCACTAGATGCCAAGGTCGTAATTATGTCAACAAAAGGTCAAAGAATTGTAGAAATATCGGATTTTATCACGGGTCCAGGATCTACTCAGTTAAACCATGATGAAATAGTAACTAGAATCATCATCCCTAGAAAGACGTATGATCGCACATTCTATCGTAAAGTGGGCACACGCAAAGCGAATGCTATCTCAAAAGTATCTGTTTTTTCAGTTGCGGATATAAAAGAAAGTCGAATAGATGATATTCGAATTTGTATTGGATCGTGCGGTCCCACTGTTATCCGTGTAAAAAAAATTGAATCTTCGATAATAGACTTAAGATTATCAGAATTAACCTTAGACATTGATCGATTTCTGAGGATGTATGATGAAAAAATCGTGCCAATTGATGATGTTCGATCAACAAAAATCTATAGAAGCAAAGTGGCATGTAATCTAATTAAAACATTCTTAACCAAGGAGGTGATTTTATGAGAAAAGATCAGACTGTCATTCTTTTCTGGGGGTCTTTATGGGGTATTACAGAAGCAACCTTAGGATTTGTACTTCATTTATTTTCTATGGCACTGCCAGGGTTACCAGGCTTATTAATGTTTCCAATAGCATTCATTTTTATGAATAAAGTGTACGACTCAACACATGATCCAAAGTCGATTTTACACATCGCTGTTATTGCAGCATTAATAAAACTTACAGATCTTGCATTTGGTGGGATAATTCCGATTTACATTATTAATCCGGCATTGTCATTACTTATGGAAGGAGGTGCGGTAGCTATCGTATACACAAGCATAATACATCACAACCGAAGTATCCGATTACGGGAAAGTTTTTTGATGGGAATTCTTTGGCGCGGCATATTTTTGGGATATATGTGGGTCATATCAAAATACTCATTGCCTGCCGGTCTTGTGACTAACGGTTGGGGAGTCATACTTCGATTCTTGGTTCTAGAAAGCTTTTTCAATGCACTTTTGATTCAAGGTTATCTTGCTGTGTCAGTTCGTATAAAATCATTTGATCCAAAACCTATATTAGCTTGGGGATTGCTCATTGTTGCCGTCGCATTACAACGAGTCATGTGATATTATGGGTTCAATTACTCTGATTTCCGGTGATTATGACTCAGGGAAAACGACTCGTTTAATCAGAATTTTCAATAGCCAAAAAACAGGTGAGGCTGATGGATTTGCTTGCATTAAAATGCGTAATAGTAAAAATGAAATTATTGGGTACACGTTAAGACAGTTAAGTACGATGAAAGATTCAATCTTTATCTTTGATAGAAAATTTTACGATGACTCATTTAAGGAATATTTTGAATTTGATCGCTATATCTTTTCGACAGAGACCTTAAGATATGCTGAGAGAATCATGGAGAAAGCCATTAAAAATCCAAAAATTCATTCTGTGTTCATCGATGAAATTGGTGCAGTTGAAGTATCCGGTATGGGATTTTGTGAGATTCTATTTAAATTGATTAACAGTGATAAGAACGTTTATTTATGTGTTAATGAACGTCATGTCGAAGAAGTCACTGGAAAATTCGGAATTCATGATTATTATCGGGAGTAAAAAAGCAGGACAGGCCTGCTTTCATTATAAACATCAATCTGAAAGAATAGATTTATTTAAAGATGAAGTGAGCGATGAATACAGCAATTAACACCCAGATAACTGGTTTGACTTCTTTTGCTTTTCCGCTGGCAACCATAACGACGCCATAAGTAATAAAGCCAGTAGCAATACCATCAGCAATAGAGTATGCCAAGATCATCGTGATGATAGCGACAAAACCGCTGGTAGCAGCAATGAAGTCTTCCCAATCGATATTACCCAATTGTTGAGCCATCAATACACCAACAACGATTAATGCCGGAGCAGTAACGGTTCCGTTAATAACAGCTAATACAGGGAAGAAGAAGATTGACAAGATGAATAATAAACCCGTAGTAACAGCAGTTAAACCAGTACGTCCGCCAACACCTACACCAGCAGCTGATTCAATATAAGAAGTAACGGTCGAAGTTCCCAAAATAGCACCGGCAACGGTACCAACGGCATCGGCCATCAACGCTTTATCAACATTTTCCAACTCGCCATTTTCATCAATCAGATTCGTCTTACCAGCAACAGCAACCAATGTGCCTGCTGTGTCAAAGAAGTCGATGAATAAGAAAGTAAAGATAATCAGAATAGCAGAAGGACTAGCAAATAATTCGCCAAATCCACCGATGAAAGCTCCGAAGGTAGGCATATCAAAGTTAAAGGAAACAACAGCTGTCGGCAATGCAGGCATGCCTTCGATTCCAAATAGACCAGCGATAACACCAACTACAGCAGTAATTACCAATCCGTAGAATACACCAGCTGAGATTTTACGAGCCAATAATGCGAATGTAACCAAGATACCGAATACAGCTAGTAAAACTGTCGGTGCAGTCAGATCGCCTAAGCCGACCAATACAACGTCATTGTTAACAACGATGCCAGCATTTTGAAGGCCAATGAATGCAATAAAGAAACCGATACCGGCACCAATAGCCAGTTTCAAATTCTTAGGAATGGCATTGATAACCATTTTTCGGATTCCAGTTAAGGAGATAATCAGAAATAGAACACCAGAAATAAAAACAGCCGCTAAACCTGCTTGCCAACTGCCCCCAAGCATATTTACCGCGGTAAATGAAAAGAATGCGTTAACGCCCATTCCCGGTGCCAAAGCGATCGGGTAGTTTGCGTATAATCCCATAATGATAGATGCTAATGCTGCAGATAAAGCTGTTGCAAGGAAGACGGATTGAAATGGCATTCCAGCCCCAAATTCACTGGACAACAAGCCTGGGTTGACCGCTAAGATGTAAGCCATCGTAAGGAAGGTCGTTAAACCAGCCAACAATTCGACTTTTACGGTTGTGCCTTTGGATGACAACTTAAATAATTTTTCGAACATATAGTTCCCCTTTCTCATGTGCTACTCACCGCCAAAAAAGAAAAAACTTCCGTTTCGACAGAAGCACTGAAAAAGTGGACTTCCATCGTAGTCCGGCAGTTTACGGTTGCCGGGTAGAGACTCTTGCGCCTTATTCGCAAGGATATACGGTGTTTAGCATGGAGTCATTTTAGCATGACTTTGCGTTCTTGTCATTAACCTTTTGAATATTTTCACAACTTCACGTATAATTTCCATATTGAAATACATGTTGAAAATATATTCATCGTTTATATTGATAATTGTTCTTCATTATTCATATTCAACTTCATCTATGTACACATTGAGCTACTTGACAATGGTTCAATTATTGTCGTACACTCCAAGTAGACAAAGAATAATCTGAGATCGGAGGTATGCTTATGCACTCCTTTACTATTGAAAAACTCATCCAACACTTAGGTCCAGTTGGCGCACAATTGAAAGCTGGAAGAAAAGGATTGACGAATAAAATTTTTAATGCCAATATCATTGATAATCCGGATTCTTTTGAGTGGTTCACGGCCGGAGATTTCATCTTGACTACCGGTTATATTTTTCTTAACGATACGACCTTGCAACGAAAACTTGTTAAAGAGTTAGCCGATCAAAATTGCGCAGGACTCGGAATCAAAGTGAAAAGATATTGGGATGAGATTCCCAAAGCTATCATTGATGAAGCAAACTCAAGAGGACTGCCGGTCATAGAAATACCATTTACCTATAGCCTGGCGCAAATTTCCAATATCATCAATGCGGAAGTCCATCAAAGAGAGGACAGTGTTTTCAAGAAGTATAGGGATATTCACAATGCTTTTAGTAAATGCTCTATCGATGGTGGGAACTTATGGGAGATTGTCAAACTTACGTCTGATCTGGTCGAGAATCCGGTAATCATGCTCGATAGTGGCTTTAACCTGCTAAGTTTCTATGAGCGACCCAACAATCCGTACACACTGACAGATAATCTACAGTTGGTTGAGCGTGAAAAAGTTTTTACTAAGGAATTCACCGACGGAATACCAACGAGTGCAAATAAGTTTACATTAAGTATTAAGCGTAAGTTTCCAGATGAAAGTGGAAGTATCGTTTGTCGAGTAATACCAATTGCATACTCCCAAATCATTTACGGATACATCATAGTTTGGGAAGTCACTCATAAACTTGAAAGCATTGACTATATAGCTCTTGAAAGTGCTGCACAATCGGCAGCGATGGAGAGAGTTAAGACCAAACAAATGATTGAAGCTCAGCATAAGATGAAAGAAGATTTCTATGATGACTTACTACAAGGAAAAATCGTTTCGGTCAATGCTGTAAAAAGCTTAGCAGAGATTCACGGAATGAATCCATTGCGCAACCATATTTGTGCGGTTATTAATACAAAAGATGCACCACGAGATACACTAAAAGAAATCATCAACATATGTAGTGATGTAGCCATGAAATGTCGCCGGCGGGTAAGGTCGATCATTCGCGAAAATAATGTGATCATGTTTATAGAACTTGAAGAAGCTGAGAGTCGCTATGAGCCAAGCATTGAAGTTCGAGGATTTCTTGAACGTGTGGAACTTAACATCAACTCCACTTGCAAAGGCTTAGTATATAGGATTGGTGTTAGCAATGTTTGCACAGATTTTCTCGCTATCGGAAAATCGTGTTTGCTTGCTCAGGATGTTCTGCGTATTTCCGCAAAACTACCTACCAGTGAAGGAGTTTTCTATTTTAATGACTTGATCAGTTATCACTTACTAGACAGCACGCTTGATAAAGTAAGACTTCGTAATTTCTTTGATTCAACCCTTGGAAGTTTGCGTGATTATGATAAACATAACAATGCTGAGCTAATGAGCACGCTGGAGTCTTATTATTTGGCCAATGGAAACGTGAGCATCGCAGCGAAGGCGATGTTTATACATCGAAACACCTTTATATACCGAATTGAGAAGATCAAACAAATTTTACAAAACGACTTAAAGGATGCGGAATATAACTTTAATTGTCAGTTAGCATTACATATTGGTAAGATTATTGATGTAAACTAGCAAATTAACCATTTTTTGATAAAAGTATGCGATATCAATATACGAATTTTGTGCAAAATGCCCAATACATTAGGGCGTTTTTTATTCGATTTAAACATTGTTGCAATCTAGCTGCTGTGGGAAAATGAAGACGGACGCGAGGTGATGTTTATCGACCGAATAAAATCCTATTGTAAACATTTCAAGCCTCTTTTCGAGAATGAAAACCGTGCTGTAGTACATTCTGTCTATAAAAGTACGATTAACTGCATCGTTGATGATCGGATTTTCTCTTTACAACATCAAGAGATGCCGATTACACCGCTAAGTATCAATTTAGATATTCCAAAGCGAGTATTTGAATTGATTCGTGTCAATCGAGGAGATGAAGTACAGTTTACAAAAGATGGTCTTGTTGCATTTAATTCAATGTTTACGAGGGAACATGCTGAAGTATTTGATTGTGACTTAACTGATGGAACAGTTCCATTAGATAAAGTCAAAATCAGAATATTAACCGATTATATTCTGAAGTACATCGAAAAAGGCGAATTTGGACGTATCGCAAAATCCTTAAAGGACAATGAAATTATTCCGTTGTCATTTGCGGGGAATTATGTTTCCAGCGTTCTATTGAAATTGACTAATAGCTCTAGTGTTATGGAGATTGGTTCGTTGTCAGCACAACTTATCGGAGTTGGTGAAGGTTTGACTCCATCAGGAGATGACTTCAACTGCGGAATGCTTGCAGCACAATTTTACTTGAGAGGCAACTCGCATGCGGATGAATTGAAAAATCATTTGATTTCACAGATTACACCTCGCATCAATTCTACGACAATTATCAGTAAAGAATTTCTCGTTTATGCCTGCGATGGCAAGTTCAGTCAGATGGTTAAAAATGTTTTGATTAAAAGTCAGGAAGAAACTGATGTTACATCGGAGATCATAAAGATACGCGATATCGGTCATACATCTGGAATTGATTTTCTGACAGGACTGTATTTTGGATTACTAAAGGGAGGAAATGAATAATGATTCATAATGTAATTAAACACAATGCATACTTTGATTCTGTAACACTAATGTTATTCTCTAGCAAATTAGGTGGGATTGATGGTGTTTCGGAAGCCGCCGTAATGATGGGGACTGATCACAATATTGAACTAATGAAAAGCTCGGGAATTCTTTCAGAAGAACTGGCTGGTAAGGTGTCCGCAAATGATTTGGTCATTGGTATCAAAGCAGTGTCTCAAGATGTCATTGATTTGGCCATCAAGACATTAGAAGAGCAATTTGAAAATAAAGCAAAGTCAAGCGAAGGAAGCGGAGCTATTCGAGTTAAAACGGTAGATGCGGCTGTTAAGAAAATGGAAGGCTTGAATTTCGCCATTATTTCAGTTCCGGGAAGATTTGCTGCAGCTGAAACCATGAAATGTCTTAAGAACAATATGAACGTATTGTTATTTTCAGATAATATAACCATTGATGAGGAAAATGAACTTAAAGACTATGCTATTAAAAATGAATTGTTAATGATGGGAACCGATTGTGGAACTGCCATTATCAACGGTGTTGCCCTTGGATTTGCTAATGTCGTTCGAAGAGGTAACATCGGCTTAGTTGCAGCATCCGGAACCGGCCTTCAAGAATTGACAGTAGTCATTGATAAGCTCGGTGGCGGTATTTCTCAAGCCATCGGTACCGGTGGCAGAGATGTCAAAAAGGAAATCGGTGGGAAAATGATGTTGTTTGCTCTTGATGCTTTGATCAACGACCCTGAAACACAAGTCATCGGCATCGTATCTAAACCACCAGCACAAGAAATTATGGTTAAAATCTTAGATAAAGTAAAAAACATTTCCAAACCGGTAGTCGCATGTTTCTTGGGTGGAGATCCTAGCTTAGTCGAAGGTACCCACACCATCGCTTCTGAAACGATTGAAGAAGCAGCTAAACAGTTAGTGACATTGTCTAAAGGCGAGTTATCAGTTAACTTGAATAGTTTCACGGAGGAAGAGTTAAATGCTCTTGTTGCTGATGAAGTTGATAAATTTCAAGGCCAAAAGAATCTTCGGGGGTTGTATACCGGCGGTACGTTAGCTTATGAAGCCATGTTGATTCTTAACAAAAAAGTTGGAAACGTTTACTCGAATATAGCTATAAACAAAGAACTCTCTTTAAAGGATGTAGAAGTCAGTCAAGAAAATACAATCTTGGATATGGGGGAAGATTACTTTACAGATGGTATGCCTCATCCAATGATCGAACCAAAATTACGTTCTGAACGTATTAAAAAGGAAGCATCCGATCCACAAACAGCAGTAATACTCTTGGATTGTGTATTGGGTTATGGAAGTCATCCGGACCCGGCAAGCTCTATCGCATTAGCAGTTGAACAAGCCAAAGCTTTGCAAGGGGAGCGTCATATAACTTACATCGCTTCTGTGTGCGGAACAGAAAAAGATCCTCAAGTACTGAGTGATCAAGTTGAAAAATTGTTAAATATTGGTATTATCGTTCTTCCGACCAATGCACAAGCCGCACAACTTGCTGCTCTTATTTTAGAAAGACTTTAGGAGGAAACGGTCATGTCAAAAGTAAATGAACTGTTTAATCATTCGATTAAAGTAACCAATGTCGGACTGGAAACTTTCTATCAAACAGTTGTTGAACAAAATGTATCCGCTGTGCATGTCGAATGGCGTCCGATTGCCGGAGGAAATCCGAAACTTGCCGCTTTGTTAGCGAAGTTAAATACTCCGGAAATCGAAGAGGCTAACAAAAAAGCGTTCGATATTATGAATAACGCTGAACCGGTATTAACGGATGTCAAATATGCCTATGAAGTAATTGATGGAATGGATAAGTATACCATTGGTCATGCTGGTCCGCCTCTGGCTTGGGAAGACATGTGTGGTCCATTACAAGGCGCAATCCTTGGGGCCATAATGTACGAAGGTCTATCTAGCAGCCTAGAAGAATCTGAAGAAATTGTCAAAGCCGGTAAAATTAAATTTAGACCCAATCATAGCATGGGTGCTGTTGGTCCAATGACCGGTATGGTTACCTATTCGATGCCGCTTTGGGAAGTGACAAACACTTCCTACGGAAATAAAGCGTATTGCCCATTCAACGAAGGATTGGGGAAAGTTATGCGCTTTGGTGCAAATGGTCCTGATGTCATTGAACGATTGAAGTGGTTGGAAACATCATTGGGACCAGCCATGAAGAAGGCGCTAGCATTATCCGGTCCAATATCGTTAAAAGTTATCGTTGCTAAAGCATTAGCTATGGGTGATGAAATGCACCAACGCAATACCGGAGCAAGTTCGTTGTTTGTCCGGGAAATTATGAAGTACTTGGTTCAAGTAGTTGATAACAAAGAAGAATTGTTCAAGATCACCGAGTTTGTGACTGGAAACGACCAATTCTTCCTTAATATTGCGATGGCAACTGGTAAAGCCATTTGTGATCCGGTAAAAAACGTGCCGAATAGTACGGTAGTTACGACATTGAGTCGTAACGGTACCAACTTTGGTATTAAGATTAGCGCATTAGGAGAGCAATGGTTTGAAGCTCCGGTCAATCAACCCAAAGGGTTATATTTCCCGGGTTATTCCGCAGAAGATGCTAATCCCGATATCGGTGACAGCACCATTATTGAGACTTTCGGAATCGGTGGTTTCGCGATGGGATCTGCTCCGGCAGTCGTTCGCTTTGTAGGTGCAAGTTCAGTCGATGAAGCTATTGCTTACTCGAAGGAAATGCAAGATATATGTGTCGGATTGAGTCCGCATTTCGTCATTCCGACCATGAATTTCGTTGGTACAGCGACGGCCATCGATATTCGCAAAGTAGTTGAAACAGGCAGTTTGCCTGTCATCAATACCGGCATGGCGCACAAAAAGCCGGGTATCGGCCAAGTGGGGGCTGGAATCGTAAATCCGCCAATGGACTGTTTCGTTAAGGCTTTGGAAGCCTTTGGCGAAAAATACGATTAATAGTCTAGAATATATGGAGAGAGGATAAGGGAAATGAATATTCCGTTGAATATTGGGATGTGGCTTTTAGCCGCATTACCCATCATAGTTTTACTAGTCTTAATGGTTGGCTCCCAATGGGGCGCAACAAAAGCTGCACCGATCGGATTTGCCATTGCTTTGGTTACAGGACTTTTCTTTTATAAAGCAGACCTATTTTTGGTTCTAATTGAAAGTTTAAAAGGCGTTTGGAGTACTATTGTCGTCCTTATCGTAGTGTGGCCGGCGATACTACTTTTTGAAGTTGTTAACGAAGCCAAGGCTTTTGTAGTGTTTAGAAATGGTTTACAAAAATATACACCTAATGAGTTGGTACAAGTCATTGCTTTAGGTTGGGTATTTATGAGTTTCTTACAAGGTATCACGGGTTTCGGTGTTCCGGTCGCTGTTGGTGCTCCGCTATTGGTCGGTATTGGTGTCACACCTATTTGGGCAGTTTTGATTCCATTAATCGGACATGCTTGGGCTAACACATTTGGAACATTGGCAGTCGCGTGGGATGCACTTGTACTTCAAACAAATTTGGCGGCTGATCCGGCACTTTTGCTTCAAACCGCAATGTGGGCAGCGAGTTTCATCTGGGTTTGGAACTTCATTACGGGAATTGCGATTAGTTGGATTTACGGTAAAAAGGAAGGTCTTATTCGCGGATTACCGGTTGTCATCGTTATTTCTTTGATACAAGGTGGAGGGCAACTTTTGCTTAGCCAAGTTAACCAAACTTTGGCCGCGTTTATCCCTGCGGTTTTGTCTTTGGTCGCAATATTGTTGATAGGAAGAACTAAAATGTATGGAAAGGCTTGGCGGATTGAAGATAGCAAGGTTATGAATCGCCAAAATAATGGTGCAGTTCAAGACTATCCTAAAAACATGTCTATGCATCAGGCCTTTCTACCCTATTATGTTCTGACGTTTGTCACGCTGTTTGTATTGCTAATTCAGCCGATAAAACAATTTTTAGGTCAGATCAAATTCGGATTTGCTTTTCCTGAAACGATGACTGGGTATGGATATGTCAATGCAGCATCATCTTCGTTTTCACCGTTTTCACCACTGACACATGCCGGAATGTTTTTGCTTCTATCCGCATATATTGGCTATGTTTTCTTTAAGAAACATGGATGGATTCAAAAAGAAGGCGGTAAAGCTGTTTTGAGGCGCTCATTTGAAAAGACATTACCATCAGCACTGGCTGTGTTAGGTTTTATACTTATGTCTAGAATTATGGGTGGCACAGGTCAAACAGTGATTTTAGCTCAAGGAATTGCATCAACTTTAGGAAAAAGCTATGCAATATTCGCACCGGTCGTTGGTATGTTAGGAGCATTTATGACCAGTTCGAACATGGCATCCAATATTCTGTTCGGTGAATTTCAGTTGACTACCGCCAGAATTCTATCGCTTAATGTAGCGGCTATTCTTGGTGCGCAAACGGCTGGAGGAGCTATCGGTAATACCATCTGTCCAGGTAATGTTATCTTAGGCACGACTACGGCTGGAATTCTTGGCCAAGAAGGTGTCGTACTGAAGAAAGTTTTACCGATCACAGTTACAGCAGCAGTTATTGTAGGAGCGATACTGTTTATAACTCAAGTGTTGTAGAAAAGGAGGGTTTATGAAAAAACTCATAACCAATGCTACATATTTGACTAAAGATTATACTTGGCAAACGGGGAATATTCTGATAGAAGATGGAAAGATTGCTCAACTTGACAGTGATTACGTTGTTGTCGATGAAACTTTTGATGCAAGTGGGCAGATTGTCATCCCTGGACTAATCAATGCTCATTCTCATTCATATACTAGTTTTCTAAAGGGAACTATCGATAATGTGCCATTGGACATTTATATGTTACATGCCTTTGCGGGGAATACAGTAAGAAATCCAAGGGAAATTTATGTTTCAACTCAATTAGAGGGATTACAACTCCTAAAATTTGGAGTAACTTCAACCTTCGATCATTTCATGATGAGACCCAAAGCGACGTTGGAAGGTATGGAATCGGCAGCGCTAGCGTATACGGATTGCGGGATCAAGGCGAATATCGCCCCACAGTATTCAGATTTACCATTTACAGATACAATTCCCTTTGAAAAAAATGAGTTACCCTCAGAGTTTCACAGTTTACCATCATCCATGAGCCATGAAGAGTATTTTGAACTGATGAAAAGTGCAATGGATAAGTACAACGGAAAAAGTAAAGTGAATTTCGTAGTCGGAGTTGATGGACCTCAACGTTGCAGTGATGAGCTTATGTATAAAACAGCTGATTTTGTTAAAGAACATGACTGCGGTTGGCATACGCACATTTTGGAAACGAAAACTCAGGCTATTGCATCCTATAACCGCTATGGTAAAGGTTTGATTGAGTATATTGATGAGTTAGGATTGTTAAACAAAAAAACAAGCTTTGTGCATTATATTTGGGTTACTGATATCGAAAAAGAATTGGTTCGCAAGAATCAGGTCAATATCGTACACTGCCCAAGTTCATCCTTGCATTTAGGTAGTGGCGTAGCTCCGGTCGATCAATTGGTAAAAGATGGTAATAAAGTTGCTATTGGCACTGATGGAGGAAATTCCGGAAATCTGAATTTGCTAGAGAAAATACGTTTGACTGCTGACTTGCACAATTTGGCGCAGCCAGATTATGATCACTGGCTGTCGGCTAAGCAATCCTTACAGATGTGCTATGATAATGGCGCAAGAGTGATGATGCGTGATGACATAGGTAAGATAGAAGTTGGATATGCGGCTGACTTGGTATTTATCGACACGATGAATATTCTGTGGCAACCTGTTTGCGATATCATGACGCAATTGGTGTATATGGAAACCGGACAAAACATCGTTCGTGTTATGGTAGATGGTGAGACTGTCGTTAAAGACGGTAAATCATTGTTGATTGATGAACAAGCCCTTATAAAAGAAGCTATCGAGATTTCAAATAAACTCTCAGCAACGACCAAAGAAGCGTTTGTGCGTCTTGAACAACAGTATCCCTATTACAGAAAGATGTATTTAAGAGAGATTAAGAAGGATATCGGCATGAACAGATTTATCCGTCCTGTCGAATGATATTGAGAAAGTAGGTGTTATTTTGAGCTCAGTTAATAATCTATTCGGATCAAAGTTAAATGTTCTCAATGTCGGACTTGAGCAGTTTTATCTGACATTGCAACAACAAAACGTCGAATCCGGTCATGTTGAGTGGAAACCGCGTGCCCAAGGAGATCCGGAATTAGTTAAAATCGTTGATGCACTGGCAAGTGATCCTCGTGTAGTCGAAGCAAATCAGAAGGCGTTTAATAAGCTGAATGCTTCTGCGCCTGTTTGGATTGATGTCAAACCGGCACATGAAGCGATAAATTTAGATCGGTATACGCTTTTGCATGCTGGTCCGCCCATTGAATTTAAGGATATGTGTGTTCCGATGCAAGGAGCTGTGTATGCGGCACTTATGTATGAAGGATTGGCTGATAATGATGAGCAAGCTCATCAATTAGCATTGACGCGCATTCGCTTTGAACCTTGTCATCATTACGGATGTGTCGGACCGATGACGGGCGTGATTTCCTATTCTATGCCTTTGCTTTGTGTAAAGAATACGGAAGAAGGAAATATGGCATATTCGACATTTAATGAGGGTGCCGGGGATGTGGCTCGTTTTGGGGCATATGGAGAGAATACCGTTCGTCGGTTGAAGTGGATTGAAAATGTTCTCGCTTTAACCATGAAAAACATTGTGGATAAAGGACCTGTAAACTTAAAAGTTCTGATATCACAAGCATTGAATATGGGAGATGAGTTGCATATGCGCAATAACTCATCAACGTCGATTTTCCTAAAAACAATCATGGCCGCACTAACGGAAAGTGCAGATGCTCAGACGTTACCTGAAATAGCGAGATTTCTGACAACGAATAACGATCAGTTTTTCTTAAACTTTGCGATGGCGGCGATGAAAGCATCTACCGATGCAGCGAGTAATATACCTTACTCAACGATGGTAACGGCAATGGCAAGAAATGGTGTCAATATCGGAATTCGAGTCAGTGGACTGAACGAGCAATGGTTTATAGCGCCAGCCGCGGAAGTTGCTGGACTATATTTCCCGGGATATACCGTAGAAGACGCTAATCCGGATATTGGGGATAGTGCTATCATGGAAACCGGTGGGGTCGGTGGATTCGCTATGGCCGCAGCACCAGCTATCGTTAAACTCCTTGGAGCGGGCACAGTTTCCGATGCGCTTAACTATACCAATGAAATGTATGACATCTGTTTAGGTGAAAGTGCGATGTTCGCTATTCCAAATCTTAATTTCAGAGGATCACCGTTAGGGATTAACATTATCAAAGTAGTAGAAACCGGAACTCTACCCGTCATCAATACGGCGATTGCAAGTAAAAAAGCCGGTGGTGGCATGGTTGGTGCAGGTCTTGCCCGCGCGCCTATGCCAATGTTTAAAGAAGCAATAAAGACACTATATAAACAAATGGAGGAATAACATGAAAGATTTTAATGTATATCGCTTGCCGATGGCAGGTCCGGATGATGTATCTCAGTTAGCTAAGCTTATCGATGATGGCACCGTCGATCCAAAGGAGATTTGTGCAATCATTGCCCAAACCGAAGGGGATGGTTATGCCCGCGGTTACAGTGCTTTAAGCTTTGAGTTAATGTTATCAGAAAAATTGAATGTTTCGCGTAAGGAAGTCGCTGACCAAATCCCAATGTTGATGATCGGGTTGACCGGTGGGTTGATGAGCCCGCACTACACCGTATTTACTCGAAGAGAAGTGGAAGATGTTGAAGTTACCGAAAAACGTCTGTCATTAGGGATTCAATTGACACGCGTATTGTTGCCAGAAGAGTACGGTACACGCACGCACGTACTATTGGTTGCGGATGCAGTTAGAAAAGCGATGGCAGAAGCCGGTATTGAAGATATCGCTGATGTCCATTGTGTTGAAGTTAAGTGTCCAAACTTAACGGCAGCACGTGTCGCAGATGCTCAAAGCCGTGGTAAGAAAGTTGTCTCAACCAATTTTGCGGATGCAGGTGCTAAGTCTAAGGGTGCTTCTGCTCTTGGTGTAGCTCTTGCATTAGGTGAAATTAGAGATGAAGATGTAACTGATGAAGCGATTTGCTCCAATTGGAATCTGTATTCGAAAGTAGCGTCGACTTCAGCAGGTAATGAACAAATTGCAAGCAAGATTATTGTTATGGGCAACTCAAAAACTTCAGTCAGTAAGTATAAAATCGGTTCAGGTGTCATGAAGGATACATTGGATGTCGATGGTGCGAAAGCTGCCTTTAAATCCGCAGGTCTTCTATTTGATGAAGTGATCCCACAAGATCAACGTGATCGCGTTGCGACCGTATTTATCAACGCCGGAGCAGACGCTATGGGATCCATTCGCGGTCGTCGTACAACGATGAGATCTGATTTTTTAGCCGGATATCAAGGAATCATTGCGAAAGCTGTGGTGAATGCAATCGTTGGCTCTATGATTGGTGATACGATGATTTTGGCTTCTGCCGGATTTGAACATCAAGGCCCTTTAGGCGCAAATCTTGTAGCCGCAATCGTTAAGGCTGATTAATATGTTGGATGTACTAATCCGTAAAGCAAATGTTAACGGTGCTCTTGTCGATATTGCTATCAAAGATGGTGTCGTTGTCGATATCGATAATCAAATATATGGAGATGCTACTGTCGTTTTTGATGCAAAAAAACGCGTCACGATTCCTGGCTTTGTAGATTGTCATACACATTTGGATAAGTGTTTATTGAATGAGCAACAGCCTTATCAAGAGGGCACAGGTCCTCAAAAAGGTGCTCTTACTTATGAAATGAAGAAGAACTTCACGGTTGATGATATAACTGTCCGTGCTGAGAAAATGATTAAAAGAGCGATCAAAGCTGGAACATTGCATTGGCGTACCAACGTGGATGTTGATGGCAGTGTCGGTTTAAAAGGTGTTGAAGCTTTATTGAAATTGAAGAAAAAGTATGAGAATGAAATTCATCTTCAGGTAGCAGCGTTTGCTCAGGAAGGTGTTTTCTGGGATGGACAAACGGAAGTCTTGCTTGAAGAAGCTTTGAAGATGGGTGCTGATTTAGTGGGTGGACATACGATTGCTAAGGGCGAGGGAGAAAAGCACATTGACTTTATCTTGGACTTAGCCCAGAAATACAGTGTTGAAGCTGATTTCCATTTGGATGAATCCGGAAATCGTGAACATTATCTGCTTCCGTATTTGTCAAAAAAGATCGTTGAGAAGAATCTACAGGGCAAAGTTAATGGTATTCATCTTTGTACATTAAGCGCTTTGTCACCTGAAGAATTAGATGAAGCGATAAACTATATTGAAGTTGCTCAACTTCGAGTGACTGTCGCTCCTACGGCTATATCCACACGCAACATTGCACCGGTAAAGAGATTGTTGAAGACAGGATTACCTGTAGGACTAGCAAGCGATAATATGCGCGACTTCTTCAATCCGTTGGGAAGTGGTGATGTTAAGCAAGTGGCCCTTTTATTGAGTTATTTACAACGTTTCTTCTTACAAGAAGAAGTTGATCAGGTTTTCAAGATGATTACCAACGAAGGAGCGAAGGTTCTTTCGATTAAGGATTATGGAATAAAAATCGGAGGGAAAGCTGATATAACCGTTCTTGAAGCTTTAACTTTCAATGAGGTTATTGCTTACCAAAGCCAACCTGCACTTTTAGTTCGTGCGGGTGTAGTTTTCGAGTAAACTAACTTATGGACACGATCGATCTTGAAATAGGCGGATTTCATCATCAAGTCTCCTTGCACCGGGCGATGGGCAATCGTGCAAATAAAACGATCGTATATTATCATGGCGGAGGGTTCATCTTTGGATCTAAAGATGACCTTCCGATTTATGCCATCAAAAAACTAACAAACGCAGGGTATGATTTAATCTGCATGGAGTATCCTAAAGCTCCGGAATTGTCACTATCTCAGATATGTGATTTTGTTGAGCATCAATTGATTTGGTATTTAAACAATCATGAAAAAATGAGTATATCGGATGACTATATTCTCTTTGGACGATCTGCTGGAGGTTTTTTGGCTTTATTCCTTACAAAGCGAATGGCCATGCTACAACAAAAAAAGCCTGTGAAACTGATTATTTTCTACGGGTATGAATATCTGAATGTTTCAGAGTTTATTCTGCCCAGTGAACACTACGCTACATATCCGCATTTGTCATGGGATGATGTGAAGTCCTCCATAGAGAAACAACCTGTTCTCAATACCAGTCTTCTAAAACGATATCTGTTGTACATATATGCAAGGCAAACGGGTAATTGGTTAAAGTTGTTGGGGATTCATAACAGTAAGTTAGACACGGATATATATGTTGAGGGAATAGAATTTCCTGACACTTTTCTTGCAGCAAGCTTTTATGACAAAGATGTTAGTTATCAGAATTCGTTAGAAATTAAAAAAAAATACGGTAATTCTGTGCTTTACACATCATGGTCAAATAAGCATGAATTCGATCAGATTGAAAGTGATGAGACAGAGCAACTGTATCAAACAATACTAGAATGGATATAAACAAGATAATGTATAGATTATGCAAATTGCACAATAAATAATGCGAAAATTTATGCATTTTGGTTGATGTATCTAAAAAACCTCAATGATATAATGCAATTGCATTTAGTAAGTGAAAGCGCTTGCGAAATTTCCTAAGTTTAGCAGTATGTTTATAACATAATCTTTTATGAAAAGAGAGGGTAAAAAATGAAAAATTTTTCCAAAATGTTAATCAGCTTAATTCTTCTAGCCTCATTGCTGGTCGGTTGCGGAGCACCGGGCGAAGAGGGCGACCGCAGAGCCGATGTATCCTTTGCCACCAGTGGTCAAGGCGGAACATTCTATGTTGCAGGAGCAGGTATTTCATCCTTAGTCACAAATGAAGTCGAAGGACTTACAGTCACAGCAGAAGTTACCAAAGGTGTTGTTGAAAATGTTCGATTAATGGCTGCTGGCGAAACCGAAATGGGATTCGCTTACGGATCTACAGCTTACAACATTCAACGGGGTTTAGCAGAGTTTGTAGATCAAAAATACGAAGGTCTACGTGCTGTTGCTAATATTCACGATGGCGCACTTAACTTTGTAACTTTAGAAAAATATGATATCTTTACACTTGATGACTTAGTAGGCAAAAAAGTATCCATCGGACCTAAAGGTTCGGGTAGTGCTTCGGTAGCTACTGAATTCTTAACTTCTGTAGGCTTGTTTGATAAGATTTCCATCGAGTACTTAAGTTTCGATGATTCAGCTTCTTCTTTACGCGATGGACACATTGATGCGTTAATCATTGGTGGTACATCTCCGATTCCTGCATTGATCGAACTTGAAGCATCGCATCCGATGCGCTTAATTCCGGTTGATCAAGCCCGTGTTGACAAGTTCTTAACGGACTATCCATATCATGTATCCTATACTGTACCGGTTGGTGTTTACACTAGTGTTAAGCAACCGCTATTAACAGTTGGTTATTCTGTAATTTGGGTTGCAAATGAAGATGTTCCTGAATGGGTCATCTATGAGATGTTAAAGACAATGTTTAGTACAAGCGGAAGAGAATATTTAAAAAATGTACAAGCTGCATTCAGGGAAATGTCTCCGGGTATTGAACGCTTCGAGAAAATCGCATTACCTTTACATCCAGGTGCACTAAAGTTTTATAAGGAAACTGGTGACGTTAAGTAGTCAATGAAATAATTTTAGTAGGGGTCACTCCCTACTAAAATTGCTTATGATTGGATAAGCTTTCTAGAGGGAGGATATTTCTATGGAAGTAAAAAATAAAAAAGCGCTTTTAATAAGTATATTGGCAGCTGTTTTTTCGGTTGTGTTTATCTATCAAGCTGCCTTTGGATTCTGGCAAGTACAGTACACTCGTGGATTATATATTTGGTTTGCTTTGGTATTGGCCTTTTTAATCAATCCCAATAGGAAAAAAGAAGCCAGTCTGCCTGTTAAAATATCAGATTATGTTTTGATCTTATTATCTACAGCAACAATCGCTTACTTTATCATGAATTTTGATAAATTCACAACCAATGCAGGAATTCCACTAACGACGATTGAATTATCAATGGGTATTCTGGCAGTATTTCTTGTCCTTGAAGCAAGTCGGCGAACCGTCGGTAATTCATTGGCAATTATTGCGCTCGTCTTTTTAGCCTATACCTACTTTGGCAAATATATGCCTACCGTGATTTACCATCGTGGTTACAGCATCAACCGTATCATCAGTGTCTTGTATGCAAGTACTGAAGGTATCTTTGGATCGGTTGTCTATGTATTCTCTACCTTTATTTTCTTATTTGTCATTTTCGGAAGTTTTATTAAAGCTTCTGGGGCAGGAGATTTCTTTGTTGAACTTTCCAAAGCGGCTGTCGGACGTTTTACCGGTGGTGCCGGACAAACGGCTGTTGTATCTTCGTGGATGTTAGGCTCAGTTTTGGGGTCTTCCACAGCCAATACAGCGATTACTGGATCTGTCACGATTCCAATGATGCTATCTCGCGGATACAAACCACATGTAGCTGCAGCAATTGAAGCTGTAGTATCCATTGGGGGGCAGTTTATGCCACCTGTCATGGGTGCAGCGGCTTTCTTAATGGCTGCTTTTGTCGGTGTTCCATATTTGACCATCGCTATGGCTGGTTTATTGCCTGCATTGCTATTTTTCTTCAGTATGGTCTTTATGGTCTATCTTGAAGCAAAACGATCAGATTTGAAAGGAATTCCAGTAGATGAACTTCCAAAAGCATGGGATGTATTAAAGAAAGGCTGGTATTTCTTCCTGCCTATCGGAGTCATTATTTACTTCTTGTCCAATGGTTTCTCACCTTCGATGGCTGGTTTCTGGGCAATAGTCAGTTGCTATTTAGCTTCAATGATCAGAAAAGATACTCGCATGTCACTCAAAGATTTATTCAATGCTTTGGCGGATGGCGGAAAAAGCTCTTTGGCTTTAGCCACAACAGCCGGTGCCGTCGGTATCTTAGTAGCTGCAATTTCATTGCCAGGGTTAGGTATGAAATTTAGCTCAATCATCATTCAATTAGCCAATGGAAATCTGCCAATAGCCTTAGTATTGGTTATGGCTGCAAGCTTTGTCTTGGGTATGGGAATGAATGTATCTTCTGCTTACTTGGTTCTTGTAACTTTGGCCGCTCCAGCATTAGTAGATATGGGCGTACCTCTATTGACTGCTCACTTCTTCGTTTTCTGGACCAGTCAATTATCCGTTATTACACCGCCTGTATGTCTATCGGCCTACGTTGCCGCGGCGATTGCCGGTGCGGACACATGGAAGACCGGTTGGTACTCTCTACGAATGGGACTGTCCATATACTATGTTCCATTAATGTTCGTTTATATTCCTTATCTGCTATGGGTTGGCGAGCCTGGTCAAATCTTCTGGGCGTTTACGACCAGTCTGGTTGGTGTTCTGGCATTCTCAGCCGTTATGCAAGGATATCTGCTAACCGTTACTAACTATTTTGACAGGGCATTGCTAGTTGTCGCCTCAATCTTGTTAATTCTCTCTGGCTTTACAACAGATATGATCGGTTTTGGGTTGATTATCTTAGTTGTTTTGTTACAGATTGCTCGTAAGAAGAAACAAGGACCAATGGTACCTGCGTAAAGACCAAAGTAAAAGAGATTGAAAAGGTTGATTCAAAATAATTAATCAGCTTAAGAGTTACTCAATTCGCACAAAAAGGTCGTATTTCTATGCAATTAACATAGTGCAAGTTGCATAGAAATAGTTACTAAGGGATTGAATTTGAATTTAATTAAAGAAAGGAGTTGTTAATAAGATAGTTATAAAGGGATTGAATTTGGATTTGATTAAAGAAAGGAGATAATGTATGAATAAAGTCACAACACAAAATATTATTCATGTTATGTCTAAAAACAATGAACCAGCAATCAAAGCTAGAAGCGGAGATAAGCTCATTGTTGAAACCGCAAAACCAGGGATTCCTGATGAAGTCTTTACAAAAGACTATAACGTGGAACCGTTTCCAAAAAGAATCCTTTCAATCACAGGCCCAATCTATATTGAAGACTGCAATGCAGGGGATGTCCTTAAAATCGATATTCAAAGTATAGATCTTGATTCCGCAGGTAAGATGTGGATGGGCCAGTGGATGGGATTACTGATGGATGAAGTCGATCATTGTTTCTTGAAGAAGGTTACTGTTGAAAATGGATTCGTGAATTTCAGTAAAAATATTAAGATTCCGATTATGCCTATGATAGGAACTATCGGAGTTGCACCAGCAGGGGATGATATAGCATGTTTATACCCAGGACTGCATGGCGGTAATATGGATGTTCCGGCAGTAACAACCGGCAACACAGTTTACTTGCCTGTACAAGTTGAAGGTGGATTATTATCCTTAGGCGATGTACACGCAGCGATGGGAGCAGGGGAAGTTCTGGGTACGGGTGTAGAAATTGGCAGTACAGTGGAAATCGTGGTTACTGTTGAGAAAAACCGTAGACTAGATGCTCCTTACGTTGAAACTCCGATAAGCTTTGAATTTGTTTCATCACATGCTGATTTGTTAACAGCCTGTAAGGAAGCAACAAAAACAGCAATCGCATTTGTTCAAAATAAGAATAACTGTTCATTCGATGAGGCTTATGCTCTTGTCGGACAAACGGGAAATCTAAAAATAGCACAAGTTGTGAACCCGATATTTACAGTTTCTATGGAAGTATTAAAAGCAGTCTTAGTTACATAATTATTGATAAAAACTCTTAAGGAGGAGAAAGAAATGGTACCTTTTATTACTGGTCCTTGGTCAGGTGTCCCTAATCTACTTATTACATTAGGGTATGGCCTAATCATCATCGTCATCGCCGCTGTTTGGGCAGATCGCTATGGCAAAGGATATGCTCCTGTCATCTTGGTTGCCTTAATGTCCGGCTTACAAATCATGGTCTCCTTTACATCCGCGAAATTTGTTGGACTTACCTTTGGTGGTCAAACATTCTTCATCATTGCCGGATCACTTATGTATCCACTATTGGCTTGCGGAGAAGATTATATTAATGAATTCTATGGTAAAAAACTCGCAGATCTTCGGTATTTGCCCAAATGGTCGTCCGAGTACTATCAACTTTATTCTTAATTTGGATCATCTTCTTACCAGCTCCGGCAAATGGCCAAGAAAACTTCGATATGTTTGCCAAACTCATGGGGATTGTTCCGCGTGTAGCATTTGCTAGTATCACCGCAACATACATTGGTGGTTTATTGAATGTACACATTTTCGCTAAGCTAAAAGCACGCACGAAAGGTAGTATGTTATGGTTGCGTGTCTTTGTTTCTACTTCCGTTGGATTAACTGTAAATGCTTTAATCTTTACATTACTAGCATTTGTTGGCGTAAGACCTTGGGATCAGATTGTTCAAATGGTTATCCTTTCAGTAAGTGTTCGCCTAGTAACCGGTGTAGTAGAACTAGCCTTCTTATACTTTATGAAATACTTGCAAAAAGCAGGCGTCATATTGAAAGATGCTCAGGATCTAGTTATTTCACCTACCCCTTTAGCATCGGGTGAATAGTTAAAAATAAATAAAAAAGTGGAATCGTCCACTTTCCTAATAATCAAAATCCTCTAGTCTGCCCTCGAAAGGGGGCATTTTTATTTTCCAAATACTCATCAATTCCAGGACCATTTAGATTCCTCAACCGCCAAATTCCATAAATATAACTCAAGACCAATACGGCAACTGTCACAGGCAATCCCATGATCGTGTTTGCCCATACCAGTGCATCGACATTGTCAGATAAGAATAAGGTTACTTGAATAATCGTGCGAATCAGAAAGAACAGAGACCACATATAAGTCACTTCCCGATAAGCGGGCTTTATATCTTTTCGCCAAAACCAATCCAATGACCATCCGCGAGTTAAGTGACTGGCATAGGCAGCAAAGGGTTTATCAATAATTAATGTCACAACAGTCAATATTAACACAAACGCATTGGTTACGATGCCGGGCAAAAAGTAGTTTGAGGCATTATTTGCAAGAAAGGCAAAGCCACCTGCTATTAAGATTCCAAGTGATCCACCCAATGCATATAATCCTGATTGCTTACGTACTAACCGATATATACCGAAAGTTGCTGATATGATAAGAGCGACGATGATGGCTGTTGTCAGTCCATAGATAGAATTGACGATAACGAATATCAAAGGTGGAAGGATAGCATCTAAAGTTTTTCCGGATAACACCGATGTCAGTTCTTCTAGTATTTCTTTTCCTTTGTTCATACAAGCTTATTCTTACGTGCACCTAAGAAAAAAGTGAGCCAATCGTTCTTGCTTGTCAAAAATGCGTAGAGCACATAAACCGCTCCGGTAAAGAATCCCAAGACCATCATAGCAATGATCCACAAGATAGCAATCATCAGATTACTTTCTCTAAAGTAAATCCACAAAGAGAATAAGACAAATCCGGTGTACAAATCGACCAATGAGACGATTCCCCATGGATTGGCCAGTATCAATGCTCCATCTGCCCCAAAGTCTCCTACAGTAAAACCATAAACTAAAGCGGCGGTCATAGCCAGTATTCCCAATATTGCGATAAATTTCCCGATTTTCATAGTTTTTCTCCCAATTTAAATTTTATACAATTTAATATATGTTTATTGTATACCTTTTAACTACGACTTGCACTCTTTTCGCATCGATATTTGACATTGTCTGATTAAATGTTGATAATAAAATCATCGGAAATCGGGGGGAGCTTATGGAACTGAATGAACTATACTCACAGTTTAATGAAGAATTGCGATTAAGTAAAAATCGGGCAAGTCGAATCGAGTTTTATACTACACTTAACTTTATTAAAAAGTACATTAAAGCCGGGGATCGAGTGTTGGATATCGGGGCGGGAACCGGAGTATATACGAAATTGTTTGCTGAACTTGGACATCATGTCAGCGCAGTCGAACTGGCTAAACCCAATGTTATCAAGATGAAGAATAGTTTATACATGATTCCTAATATTGATATATTCGAAGGTAATGCTATAGATTTATCCATGTTTGCTGATCATAGTTTTGATTTGGTTCTGTGTTTGGGGCCACTCTATCATCTTTCTTCAGTTCAGGGCAAAATGAAGTGTGTTGAAGAAGCAAAAAGAGTGTGCAAAAAAGGTGGCATCATTTTCTTTGCCTATATAAGTAATGACATGGTATTTGTGACGGAGACGATGCTTTACAATTCCAAATTTCTAAATAGTGAGCACTACGAGAATCCTTTCAGAGTCAAGGACGGTCCGTTTTGTTTTATAACTGTTGGACAAATGCGTCAGTTGATGAAGAAAAGTGGTCTTGAAAAGGTCGCTCACTTCGCCGCAGATGGACTTTCGGAACTTTTGGGTGATAAGATTAATGCAATGTCCGAGGATCAATTTGGAGAGTGGTTGAATTTCCATTTTCATACCTGTGAGAAATCTGAGTGTCTGGGATACAGTAATCACATTGTATTTGTGGCTAAAAATGTTTAAAGGGTTGAATCGCTCAACCCTTTTTCTTATAGTGCTTGTTGTAGGATATCCTTAAGCTCATCAAATGTGAGATCGATCGGATTTCCTTTCATACTGCTGGCATTCATGGATTTATTAATAATTTCATCAAAGAACTCTTCTTTAACACCAAAGTGACTTAATGAGTCAACATCGAGATGTCCGCACAATTCTTCCAACCAAACTACTCCATCCAAAGCTCTAGCATTTGGATTGTCGGTGAGAATCTTAGCGACATCTTCATAGCGTTTGACGGCCGGATTTTGCGGATCACGGGCATTGAGCACTTCAATATTCTTACGGGTAACAAATGGTAACAACCGAGCGCACACTACACCATGAGGAATAGGGAACATACCGCCTAAGACCCCCGCAAAGCCATGGACAGCGCCTAACTTAGCATTGGCTAAGGATATACCGCCAAACAGACTGGCAATCGCCATGTCCTCTCTAGCGTCGATGTCATCGCCTTGGTCATATGCCTTCTTCAATGAGCGAGCAGCTCGAGCTAATCCTTCCTTCGCAAAAGCATCAGTAATCGGATTGGCCATTTTGGAAACATAGGGCTCCAAAACTTGAGTCAAAGCGTCTAATCCGGTACTAGCTGTCACATCTTTTGGGACACTTACTGTAAGTTGAGGGTCGAGTAATACGACATCAGGCAACATATACGGACTGCGAATACTTACCTTCACTTTATGTTTGGCTGATAAGATTGTGGCGTTTTTGGTGGCTTCCGCACCGGTTCCCGAAGTAGTCGGTACGGCAATAAATGGTAATGACTTCTTACTTACCGCAACACCGTTACCGATGACTTCCAGATAGTCCATAATGTCATTAGTGTTGGTCATCAACGCCGCGATGGTTTTACCACTATCTAAAACGCTGCCACCACCAATCGCAACGATGACTTCACATTGATTTTCACGCGAAATCGCCAATATTTCATTTATAGAATCAATACTGGGTTCGCCTTTGACATTGACCGGTGTAACTACACACCCTTCACTACGCAAGTATTCAATTGCTTTTTTTGTGTCATCAGATGCCAATCGCCCAACCAATAAAACGCGTTGCCCAAATGATTTGGCTAACTTTCCGATTTGTTTCAATCCGTCGCGCTCAACGATGATTCGGCTGGCCGTCATAAATTCAAATTTCATGATTAAGACCTCCTGTTTATTTAATTATAACGCAAAACATAACAGTTGTTGTCGATATTGCTAACAAAGATTGAACCTTTATCGATGGAATGTGTATAATAATAACAAAACATAGGAGGTGGCTTATGGCTAGTCGTACGTTCATTATGTTAAAACCAGACGCAATTGAAAAGAATTTGGAAAGTGACATTCTCGCTTTCTTTAAAGACTATGGAATTGAGGTCGTGCGTTGGAATTCAGTCGTCGTAGATGAGTCATTGATCATCAATCATTATCAAGAAGTTATTGAGAAGTTAAATATGCCAGACTTTCCTAATCGTATACGTAAGTATTTCGTTGGGAAAACGGTTCGAATATTTGAAATAGAATCAAAGGAAAACAATGTTGTTTTAAAAGTTCGAGAACTGATTGGAGCAACCGACCCCTCAAAAGCTGGTCAAGACACGATTCGCGGTAAGTACAGTGATGACTCTATGGATTTAGCTAAGGAAGAGCAAAGATTGGTACATAACTTGATCCATGCTTCAGATAGTGATGAGAGTGCTCACAAAGAAATAGAACTTTGGTTCAAGTAAAAGCCGCTTTGAAGCGGCTATTTCTTTGGGGTTAATTCACCATAATTTATCTTGTAATCTAAGGTATATGCATTATTGCCTTCAACAAGATACTTTGCATCTTTATAATCCCGATACGCAATATTACTTCCCACAGAATTACTGAACGGTCCGGCATTGTACAGTTTACTGCCATCATAGCCCACTTGAATAAGAAGAGCAATCAAGTAACTGGCCTCAACTCCCGCTGTAGACAGGAAGATGATATTTTTGTTTTTCGGAAATATAGCATTAAGGATAAACAGTGATTCATTATAATTCTCAGTGAAACTTCCGGGTTCGCCAAGTGAAACAGTTACGCTACCACTGGCATCACGAATACGATCAAAACTATAAAGCACATCCGTGCTTTTTTTTATGTTTGCGATTGCCTGATAAAAAGGAATGTTTACAAATCCGGCAACATGACCTTCCTCAAGCCATTGATTGATCTCCCGAGTATCAACATAGTAAGTGTCTTCTCTAAAAAGATAATCATCCAGATTAGAAACATTGATAGGAGACTCACTCATCAATGTGCTATTTTCACTAGTTTTTTCTGGAAGCGGATTTTTCATTGGATCATCATCAATAATGGAAGGAGTGCATCCTATCAGTAAAAAAGAAATCAACGACATAAGCAAAATTTTAGGCATAATCCACCTCCCACGACATTAGTAGTTCGTATTCATAGTATAAGTGACCAATAACTATGTCAATTCTAAACGAATAAAAATTGCGATTTATTTACATAGTTGATCAAAATGAACACGCAAAGAATGCTTGATTAGTATGGTTTGTGATAAAGTTAAGCGCTTTCACTAACTTGTGAAAATATATTCATAATAGTCGAAAAGTCTATTGAGAAAAATTTCTGTTAATTATATAATAACAATTGGAGGGTAATAAATGAAAAAGTTCACAAAGTTTATTATTGTGTTAGTTCTCATGTTGAGCATCTTTGGATGTGCTCCGGCAGCTAATAACGATGATAACAACAACAACCAGGACGAAGAGCTGACATTGGAAATTATCAATGAATTTCTTAATAACAGCGCAGATATGGGTCCAGGATCAATTGCAAATGCCATCGCAATTATTCCTATTGCTCATATCGACGGTCCGCAAAATGAATCGAAGTTTTTTGCTTTTGTTAACTTTAAGTACAAAGCACGTGATTACATTAAGTATCAAATTACTTACTTGTCATGTACTTGTCGTGCGGCTTCGGTTAACTATTGGCAAACTGCTTATGTTGAGTTGACAATGCCAGAATCCAAAAATGCGGATGATGTCGTTGTTAAATTCTTCTCTTTCGACAGAGATCCAAGCGGTGAGTATCTCGGTGGATTCTGGGGCGATAGCAACCCGACACCAGCCGGCGTAGGTTATGGCCAGTTTAAAAATGAGTTTGTACCGCATTTCGTTAACAAAACGAATTCGTACATCAAAACCTTAAGCACGATGGATGATATTAATCTTAACGATTATAAGTCCGGAGAAGGCAGAGCAGATTATGAACTAGATACGTTTACAGGTTCATCGGTATCCACGAATAACATTATTCGGATGTTGAATGCTTTGATGACGTATCACTTAGAAGATGAATTTTTTGATTAATCAACAAATGAGGGAGAAAAAAATGTTGAAAAAATTATTAATTATTGCATTGGCTTCATTGGCATTGGTAGGTTGTGCAAAAGCTAAAACAGATGAAGAATTAGTTGCTGAAGGATGGGTTAAAAACCCAACGGAAAATGGCTTTGTTTTCCAAGAAGAATTGCCGGCTGCTCGTGATTTGAGTAAAAAATTCACACCGAGTCAAGGCGCAGCTGAAGTAAACTGTGCTGCTAACTCATATGCTGCTGCATGTTCAGGTATTGGCGTAGCTAACTTAGACAAGTTTATGAATAGAGATGATGTTGTTTATATCGATATAAGAGACTATAAAGATTACACTCAAAAACACTTCAAAAATTTTGAAATCATTCCTTATTTTGCATTTATCTTCAATGCAGCTGCAAACACAGATACGACTATGGTTCAATTATTTGGTGGATCACCGACAGAACCTGTAGCTGTTTACAATGAGTCCGTTGCAATTTTGAATGCAATCTTCCCGAAAGATCAAACGCTATTCTTAATGTGTCAATCCGGTGCTCGCGTTGTTTGGATGATGCAAATCCTCGAAGCTAACGGATATGACATGAGCAAAATCTATAACGTTGGCGGTATGGGCCAGTTCACAGACAGCAAATATGCTAAGATGGTCACTGATACAGCTGAATTCCGTGTAGATGTAGTTTATTCATTAGAAGGTGCTACCAGAAAGTAGTTTTCTAAGACAAGCGTGTCCAAAAGGATACGCTTTTTTTATCCTTTCAATCGTGATACAATTTCAATCAGAGGAACTGACATGAGAGATGTAATTATAATCGGAGGTGGTCCGGCAGGATCGACTCTAGCCCGACTCATCGGTAAAGAACTAAATGTGCTGTTGATTGACAAGAAAAATAGAGATGAGTCAAAAACGACTTTCAAAAAACCTTGCGGTGGACTGATTGCTCCGGATGCCCAACGGGCTCTGGCACGCTTCCAACTACAAATACCTACGGAAGTACTCGCCAATCCGCAGATATTCGCAGTTAAGACTATCGATCTTCAATCCAAACTCATCACCCATTATCAACGATTCTATCTCAATGTGAACCGACATCGTTTTGACAGTTGGATGTTATCCCTTGTTGTTGATGTGGATATCATCGAAGATGCTCGGGTGACTAGTATTGTAAAAACTGACATGGGATTTCAAGTCACTTACACTAAAGACGGAGTTGAATGGGTTGAACAGACGTTGACGATTGTAGGTGCTGATGGCGCAGATTCCATCGTACGCAAAACGTTCTTCAACAGGAAAATCCGCCAGTACATGGCTATTCAACAGTTCTATAGTGCGTCCGCTATAAAACCTCTGTACGCATCACTTTTCGATCACACGCTAACCGATAGTTATGGTTGGGGATTGGTTAAAGATGATGAGTTTGTTTTTGGGGCAGCGATGCCATTACTAAACAGTCGTAAGAATTTTGAGTTACTAAAAGACAGAAGTGCCTTATTTGACTTTTACCTCAAAGACCCACGAATTACGGAAGCATGCTTAGTGAACTCTCCTCAGTCAATCAACGAAATCGAATGTGGAACAGAAAGTATATTCTTAATCGGAGAGGCTGCCGGATTTATTAGTCCTAGCTCGCTTGAAGGCATCAGTTATGCTATGGATAGTGCGCTGGCGTTAGCACAAGCAATGAAGAAGAAGAATGTCATTCGAAATTATAAATTTAAGTGCAGAAAAATAAAGGTTAAGATACTACTTAAGCAGATAAAGAGTATCGTACTATATACTCCGTTTCTACGGAGGTTGGTCATGATTAGCAAGATAGATTCCATCGAACTAGTGGAATAGGGGAGGAGCAACCATGCAAATATCAGAGTCCTACGCAACGATTATTAATGTTACATTTATTGTTTTACTCATTGGGTTTGGTGTGTATGGATATTTTAGGGGATTGTTTAAACAAGGTGTTGATCTGGTATCACTGCTTATAGTAGCTTGGCTATCTACGCTTTTGGGTCCCTTATTTGCAAAGAACGTCAATCTTGTATCTGATCTGACGGTCAGCGAAGTCTCTGTGATTTCCAACATCGTCACAAACATGGTTAACAGTACGGTTTGGATTATTATTGTGTTTATCGTTTTGACGATTTTGGTTGGTATCGCACGGATGGTTGCGTTCAAACACATCCAAAAGCCTTGGAACAAAAACGTTGATCGACTAGGTGGAATAGCGTTGTCAATCACAGTTCCCATGCTTATTGCCATACTGATAGTATCAGTACTATCCCTGCCGGTATTTGCAAATGGTAAAGATATCGTATCTTCTTCAGTCTTATCTCCGTTATCACCTATTGGTGATAGTGTTTCACAATCCATTGTTAATAACGTTGATCCTGATGGAATGTTAGAAAAGATTACATCCGGTGAAGAGCTGAATGAAGAAGACACGGATTCTCTTATTGATATTTTGATCCGCATGGGCATCCCTGAGGAAATTGCTACAATCTTATCGAAGGCTTATACCGGAGTAGAAGTGACTCAGGAAGATATGAGTAAAGTAAAGGCATGGATCATCTCAGAAGGTTATTCCAAAGAAGACATTCGCAACATGATGAGAGAAGTCGGCTTAAGTGAAGATGAAATCGATGAAATCATGAATGAGTATAACAACTAAGGTCTTCGGACCTTTTTTAATTGAAATTCTTACCATTTGAAACTCAAGAACTTACAAAATTGACTCTATGATTGGTGAACAGAAAAATAATTATACATATAATTATAATGATAATTTGACAAATAATTATAATAAGCGTATAATTTAGTAGTGCCATAAGAAAATATTCAAATTTCTTAAGGTTTAATTATCGTGAACATCCGTATGATAAGGAGACTTATTACGTAGTTCATTATTGATAAATCGAAGATCATTTTGACAATGTTATCAAAAAGACACAACATGTCAGCAGGATTATTAAAGATGCTGTCAAAACGCTAACCACAAACGTTCGAATTAAGATTCTACGAAGATTAGTATATATTTTTACTTTTATCTTAAAAAAATGTACTTTAACAGTACGAAAGGCAGACCCTATGAGCAACAAACAAGAAACACGTCACACTATTACAGAAGGTAATATGGCAAAAAGAATCGTTATGGTATTGTTTAGTGTAGTTGAAGTCGTCCTTGCTTTCAGATTT
Organism: uncultured Erysipelotrichaceae bacterium; assembly: GCA_927435855.1. Classification (GTDB taxonomy): domain Bacteria; phylum Bacillota_I; class Bacilli_A; order Erysipelotrichales; family Erysipelotrichaceae; genus UBA2227. The sequence continues at coordinate 32,856 of CAKMJZ010000001.1, read as the reverse complement.
TTCTTCAAATTGACAGGCGCAAATCCAGGTAATGTTTTTGTTAAAGGACTTTATTCCTTTACCCAATTCTTCGTTGGAATCTTTGAAGGAATTTTCTCAATATCGACAACCCCAGGAGCAGAAACTGAAGCGATTTTCGAACCAGCAACGTTAATAGCAATTATCGTTGTAGGACTGATTGCGTGGGCAGTTATGAAACTGATGTCAACGAGTTCAACCAGTCAAGTTCAAAGAACTCAAGTCAACGCTGTAAATCCAGAAGTTACTTCGAATAATCCGAATCAACCTCAATACAACCAAGTGAAGAATCCGGATACAAATCCTGTAAACTCGGATGTTACTACGAATAATCCAAACCAAACTCAAAATCATCAAGTCAATAATCCGGATACGAATCCTGTAAACTCGGATGGTACTTCAAAAGATCCAGATCAAAATCAATAAAAGATCATTAAGTGATTTAGACGTCTAAGTAAAGAGATTCAGCGAGGCTGACGCGATTATTCAATTTGTTTAAAATATTTGTGGAGCGAATGTTAGACTGTATCCTATGTAAAGGACACGGAATGAAAATCATTGAAAGATTGTCGATTACGACGATCTTTTTTATACGTAGATAATCATGCGAAACACCGAAGAGGATATCAGTTAAGATATACATATCTTATAGTCGAATTAATTGCAATTCTTGATTTGTTCCACCATAATTCAAATAGAGGTGAATGCTATGGCCTATACTCTTCAACATCCTGAAATATTTGAAATCATGGATTCGAAAACCAATCGACTCTTTTATGGTTGCGATCAAGATTGGTATACGACCAAATGGCAACAATTGTCAGGTTGCGGACCGACTGTAGCAACCAACATGGTCATCTATATGCTTAAGAAACAGTATTCAACACGCTTTGAATATGTCGAACTGATGAGAGATGTACGAAAGTACGTTACACCGACGATCGGCGGAGTTAACCGAACCAGTATTTACTATCGGGGGCTGGCCCGTTGTTTTTCCAATAACAATTATTCAATGGAATATCACTATCTCAATGTGCCAAAGAAAGATCATCGTCCCAATTTCAATCAAATCACTGGATTTATCAACAACGCTTTGAAACATGATTGTCCGATTGCTTTTCTCAATCTTCACAACGGAAGAGTTACTAATCTGGAAGGATGGCATTGGACCTTAATTATCGAAAGTCATTTGGACAATGAAAACGGTCATACCATGGTCATTATTTTAGACAATGGCGAAAAGAAAACCATCGATTTAAAGTTGTGGTATGATTCCACAGCCAACGATGGCGGGTTTGTATATTTTGAAAATGGTAAACTAGATGAAAACTCCATTGACCATAGTCTTTAGTACACGCAAATCCTTAATCTCATGGGTTGGAATCGTAAATATATCATCTGATAATACAATCAAATCCGCAAAGTGTCCGGTTATTAACCGGCCTTTTTTATTTTCCTCAAAACTGGCATAAGCACCTTCGATTGTGTAGTTATCAACGGCCGTAAATACGTCAACTTTCTCCTTTGGGTTGAACCCTTCTGGAGGATATCCTTTAAGGTCTTGTCGATTAACAGCACAATGAATCCCTTCAAATACATTGAAATCTTCTACCGGAGCATCACTTCCATAGCTGACATGGATTTTTAAGTCTTCCATGGTCTTGAAAGCATAACTGCTAAAAGCCAAATCCTTTCCTACCCGATCTTCAACGATATGCATATCAGCATGAAGGAAGATCGGTTGAACCAAAGCAAGCACATCAAGTTTGCTCATGTGTTTCAGGATATCGTGATCCGTAATCTGACAGTGAATAATACCATGTCGTAGCGCTTTGCCAAGATTTTCAACTTTACCATAAGCATTCAGCACATTTACCATCGCCCCATCACCGATGGCATGAGCAACGACTTGCATTCCACTTTCAGTAGCTACTTGAACGTACTCATCGATCTGTTGTGGCGTCATACAGGCAATCCCATGAGTAGATGGATCATCCGCATAAACATCTTTAAGTAAAGCTGTTCGAGCACCTAAAGATCCATCCGTAAATATTTTCAAAGGTCCATACCGTAAGAAGTCAGTATTATTGAATCCTTTAGCAACTCGGATTTTCAGAATTTCCGGAGTGTTATAACAGATTTGGTGATTGATGCGAATTGTCGGATGATTTGATGTATAACGGATATACGCTTGCTCGATGATATCAGAGTTTTCATCACCGACATGAAGATCATTGGTTGAAACAGAGGTTATTCCGCGACTGTTAGCAATCCTTGCGATCTGCACAATCTGACGTTGGACATCTTCAACGGTTAAATGCGGTTTAAGACATTCTAAAAGGTCGATGGCATTTTCCGCAAACAATCCGTTCGGTTTACCATCCATACCAACCAAGATTTCGCCACCTTCAACAAAAAAAGCCTCACTGATATTCGCTAATTCAAGTGCTTTACTGTTACATACCGCAACATGGCCACATGCTCGTCCCAAAACGATGGGAATATCCATAGATATCTTGTCCAAATCTTCCTTCGTTAACATCCTCTTATCATCTGTAAATTGATTTTGATTCCAGCCACGACCCCACAGATAACCTTTATGTTCAGGGTGGCGCAACAAGAAATCTATTCCTTTTTCAATCACTTCCTCAATCGATGTGCTTCCATACACATTGACTGATGCCATCGTCACACCATGATAATAGAAGTGTAAGTGACTGTCATTGAATCCGGGAACAACCGTCGAGTCCATCAAGTCGATGATATCGGTGTCATCTTCATATAATTTAAGAATTTGTTCACTAGTACCTGTCTTTTTAATGAGTCCATCTTCAATCAGAAGAGCCTCACAGAACTTCCCTTTTTCCTGGTAAATTTTCCCACTGTGTAATATTGTTCGCATAGTATCACTCCTAATGCAATTAGTATATCACAAAGAAAAACTCCCTTGGCGGGAGTTAATCTAGTTTAATGAGAAAGTTGTGGTTGCACTGCTAGATGTATAGTTGAGTGAACTGGTTTCGGCTTTAACCGAATACACACCTTTTGTCGATACCTTATTGGTAGAATATGTGTAAATGGTACGTCCATCACTTCCTGTAATTAAGTTGACAGTCGTAACTTTCGTTTTGCCTGTAGGCGGTGTAATGGTCAGTTTGACACTGGCACCAGCAACAGGCAGATTGATTTCATCAACCACAGATACGGTAATCGTAATCTTTTCTCCAACAGTATAAGAGATCTTGTTGGTAATGATGGAAGTGTATGTTTCCTTAGTAACAGGCGGTTGAACTTCGGTAAGGAAAGTTTGAATCAATCCATATCCATAAGCCCAATCTCTACCCACAGAACCTAAATCCAAAACATACAATCGCATAAGTGTTCGGATTTCCAATGGCGTTTTATCTGAAAATGCCTGTATCAGCAACGCCAGATGTCCGCTGACATGTGGGGCAGCCATAGATGTTCCACTCATCGAAGCATAACCGTTATTCAGATATGTACTAACAACAGAAACGCCAGGTGCAGCAACTTCAACGGCTGGACCTGTCGAAGAAAAGGAAGCACGCGCATTGTTGTTATCGGTAGCTGCAACAGCAATCGCCGATTCATACTTTGCCGGATATCCGACATTATCCAGGGTTGTGACGCGTTTACCACTGTTACCGGCGGATGCGACAACCAAAATTCCAGAATTATAAGCTGAATCTACAGCAGTATGTAGGGCAGGGGAATCAGTAGATGTTCCTAAGCTCATGTTGATGATGTCCAACTGTTCACTTATAGCAAAGTCGATTCCTTCGATGATATCCGAAAGATATCCACTACCCGAACTGTCGAGGACTTTGATAGCATACAGATGAGCACCCGGTGCTACGCCAATAACGCCTAACCCATTGTCAAGAGCCGCAACGGTACCGGCAACATGTGTTCCATGACCGTGGTCGTCATAGTAACTGCTAGCCGAATCCACAAAGTTAGCTCCACCTACAATGACCAAATCGTCGTGCAGTGCAATGCCGGTATCAATGATACCAACCTTTACACCTAAACCCGTGTAGCCTGCTGTCCAAGCTTTCGGTGCTTCGACTCTTGCTATACCCCATTCAATACTATCTTCATTAATCGTAAAAATAACTTCTGACTCAATAGATAGGACATTGGGATTTTTCGAAAGCGCAAAAATTGATCTATCATTCAATGTCATCTTGACGATAGGGAAATTCTTGTATGATTTTTCTACATTGGCATTCAAACTACGGATCAACGAGTGATCAACGGAGTGTCTAAAGACGACAATAACCGATTGCGATTGCAACGGTTGTGCCCGTACAGGTATCGGTGCTAACAAAACACACGCCAAAACGATAGCCCAAATATTGATTAAGCGAAATTTTTTCATGATTCACCTCTAGGGTTATACCCTCAATATCACATGCTACATCTTTGATATCATTGTAATCCTGATACAAGTAAATATCAATCAATTAAAAAGAGACGACTGTCTCTTAGATCGTGTATTGATAATTACGGCGGATTGTCACTTCACCACTGCTAAGCGTTACCGTTGAACCATCACTTTTAACCGCGATACACGCACCGTTTTCATCGATGTCTTTTATTACGGCAAGATAGCTCTCCTGATTAACCGTCACTGTCACGGGCACATGCAAGATATTACTATACTGTTTATATCGCTTGATCAGATATGGATGATTGAGGTTTTTATACCAATAATCAAAGCGAGTTAAAAAAGCGATGATCAGTTCGTTACGTGTATTTTTACGCTGTGCAAAATCCTCGATACTTCCCGCAATCTCAGATAATGACTCATCAAATTCTTGACTGAACACATTGAGACCCAGTCCTACGACCATTGTTTCAATATTGCCCGAATGTATATCCACGCCGGCTTCACATAAGATTCCGCCAATCTTCTTCTGCTCGATCATCAGATCATTGACCCACTTGATACCCGGTTTGACACTAAAGGTAATCTCGATAGCCTCTGCGCATGCTACAGCGGTAGCGCTGGTAATCTTTAAGGCTTGATTAACTGGGAGTTGCGGGGTAAGAAATAACGACAAATAAATACCCTTACCTTTTTTTGAATGGAAACTGCGTCCGTTACGACCTTTACCTTTGGTTTGTTCATCCGCAATTAATACCATACCTTCTTTAATAGTGTGTTGTATCGCTTTCAAATCATCATTGGTCGATTCAGTCGTTTCCTTAACTTTAACAGCATGATAAAAAGTTGGCACATTTTTACGGATGTAACCTTCACCCAAGACATCACTGTTTTTAATTCGATAGCCGACTTTGGGATGTGACTCAATGTCCACCCCTTGTTTGCGCAATTGATTGATAGCCTTGTTTACGGTTGTTCGCGACACATTAAGCACTTTTGCCAATGTTTCTCCCGACACAAATGTATTTTTTGCTTCGATCAGTGCAGACTTGATTTTCTCTTTTAACATAATTCCTCAGCTCATTGTAAACCTTGTTTACGACTCAAGTTTACAATAAAAAACGCAAAAATTAAAAGAAATCATACAAAAGATAAATGAAAGCGATTAAACCTAATTAAATCACGTCATTTCACAGGAATTTCACAGAAACAATATTTACTTTGATATTCAAAGTGGTTATACTTGCCCATATGCTTAAAACGAGCATTTGGAGGTATTACATGTTTGAAGAAATTAAAAAAGTATTAGTCGACGCTATCAATGTGGACGAAGCATTGATTACACTAGGCGCGAAATTAAAAGAAGACTTGGGAATTGATTCCTTATCTGCCGTAGAACTGGCCCTTGAACTTGAATCCGCATTTGATGTAAGAATCGAAGATGCTGAACTTGTCAAATTGATCACCGTTCAAGACATCGTCGATACAGTCAGCGCGAAAAAAGCGGCTTAAAGCCAGGGGATGCCTTGGCTTTTTTCAAAGGAGTACTATGAAAATTGAAAATATCGAACAAATCATCAAGTTATTCGAACGTTCCTCCGTATCCAAGATGGAAATCGAGTCCGGTGATTTAAAAATTAAACTTGAAAAAGAAGTCGGTGACACCGGCTCTTATGTACGTGTTCCAAACGTATCATCCCCACTATCAGTAGTACAGTCTGAGCCAGATTCTGACACTGTTGTTAAAGCACCACTAGTCGGTACCTTTTATGGGGCAGTGAATCCGCAATCCGCGCCGTTTGTTCAAGTGGGCGAGTTTGTTACAGTAGGCACAGTGCTTTGCCTGATTGAAGCGATGAAAGTCATGAATGAAATCAAAGCACCGGTGGATGGTGTCGTTTTAGAAATCATCGGGCGTAATGGTGAAATGGTCGCCTACGATCAACCACTGGTACGCTTGGGAGAAGCGGCATGATTAAGAAGATTCTCATCGCTAATCGTGGTGAAATCGCCGTCCGCATCATTCGCAGTTGTAAAGATATGGGAATCGAGACGGTTGCGGTTTATTCAACGGCTGATGCTGATGCTTTGCACGTCCAATTGGCCGATGAAGCCGTATGTATTGGAGCTCCATCCGCAAAAGACAGTTATCTCAACACAAATAATGTATTGAGTGCGGCACTCTTAACCGGAAGCGACGCTATTCATCCGGGATTTGGGTTTCTATCGGAAAACGCAGCCTTTGCTCGTTTGGTTGAAGATTGCGGATTGATCTTCATCGGTCCTAACAGTGATGTCATCGAATTAATGGGCAATAAGATCAATGCCCGTCGTAAGATGATTGAAGCTGGCGTTCCGGTCATTCCGGGGTCGGTTGGAGCCATTGAGAGTATCGATGAAGGCATCACCATAGCAAAAAATATCGGTTATCCGTTGATGATCAAAGCGGCTGCCGGAGGCGGGGGACGCGGAATCCGGATCGTAAATGATGATTCGCAGTTTCGTGCCGTTTTCGATACTTTGCGCCAAGAAGCAAAGAACAACTTCGGGGACGACACTGTCTATATTGAAAAGATGTTTGTCGATCCTAAACATATTGAAGTGCAAATTTTAGCCGATAAACATGGAACTGTGTTGCATCTGTTTGAGCGGGACTGCTCGTTTCAACGTCGTCATCAAAAGGTCATTGAAGAAGCTCCATGTCACATGCTATCCAATGAGCAACGCTTAAAAATCTGTGAAGACGCCGTTAAGGTCTCACAAGCCGTCGGTTATGACAGTGTAGGGACGGTGGAGTTTTTATTCGATCAACACCAAAATCATTATTTTATGGAAATGAATACACGCATTCAAGTGGAACACCCAATCACCGAAATGATTACGGGTGTTGATTTGATTCGCAATATGATTCGCAGTGCAGAAAACGTTAAATTACCGATGTCTCAAGAAGATATCGTCATCCGCGGACATGCGATTGAATGTCGCATCAACGCAGAAGATATGCGCAGAGATTTTGCTCCTAGTGGCGGAAAGATTGATTTCTACCATCCACCAGGTGGTAAAGATGTACGCATCGACTCCGCGATTTATAACGGCTATGTGATTCCGCCGTTTTATGATTCAATGATCATGAAACTGATTGTCTATGGAGATTCGCGGTTAGCTGCTATTAAAAAAATGCGCAGTGCACTTGAAGAATTGATCATTGATGGAATTACAACGAATATCGAATTTCACTATATGACCATGCATCACAGTACCTTCATCGAAGGTAAATATACGACAGGTTTTGCCCAAGAGTGGATAAAGGAGTTGAAAGAACGTGAATCAGCTATTTAAAAAACGCAAAGAACAACTCGGCTTCTTTCAAAGCCTTTTGTCAAAACCCAAGTCTATCAGTATTCCAAGGGAATTTAATGAATCAGCCATCATGGTATGTGATGCGTGTGGTGGCGCAAGCAGTAAGAAAGATATGGCCAGTAATCTTTTTGTATGTCCATCGTGCAATTATCATCTTAAACTTACCCCTCAACAACGTCTATATCAATTGATCGATGAAAATAGCTTTCGTGAAACCAATCGTAAGATGAGCAGCACATCGGTCGCTCTTTTTCCGGGATATCTAACAAAATACAATAAGAGCGTTGAAAGTACCGGAAATTTGGAAGCTGTGGTTTGCGGTGTCGCTACGATTGGTGGTAATAAAACAGCCATTGCCATTCTTGATGCTCATTTTATGATGGGATCGATGGGTTCAGTGGTCGGTGAGAAAATCACACGGCTGATCGAACTTGCGGATCGCAAGAAACTGCCATTAATCATTTTCTCAGCTTCGGGTGGTGCCCGTATGCAAGAGGGAATCAATTCCCTTATGCAAATGGCAAAAACCAGTGCTGCTTTGGCTCACTTTGGGGATAACGGCGGTTTCTATCTATCCGTACTAACGCATCCGACTACCGGTGGTGTATCTGCCAGTTTTGCGATGTTGGGTGATATTATCCTTGCGGAACCTGGCGCATTAATCGGCTTTGCGGGTCGGCGAGTTATCGAAAAAACCATGAACGAAAAACTTCCGGATAATTTTCAAACCGCAGAATTTGTCAAAGAGAAGGGATTTGTGGATCGCATCGTTGCTCGTAAGCAATTGCGCAACACCTTAATCACCCTTTTGGAATATCATAAGGAGGCATCGATATGAGCCATCTAACCGCATGGGATCGCATATGCATTGCCCGCAGTCAGAATCGTCCGAAAAGCAGAGATATATTGCCTAAGCTTTTTGATGAAATCACTGAACTATACGGTGATCGCTGTTATGGCGATGACGCCGCATTAATCGGTGCTATCGGTCGATTTGAAGGAATGCCAGTCACGATTCTTGCACAGAGCAAAGGTCGGGACTTACAAGAAAATCTGGCGTGTAACTTTGGCATGATGAATCCCGAAGGATATCGTAAGGCAATGCGCTTAGCGAAACAAGCTGAGAAATTTCATCGTCCGATCATTACGATTATTGATACTGCCGGCGCTTTTCCGGGTAAAGGTGCGGAAGAACGCGGACAAGCCGAAGCGATTGCTTCTAGTTTAAGAATGTTTGCGACGATTCAGACGCCGGTCATTGCCATAGTAATATCTGAAGGTGGCAGTGGTGGTGCTTTGGCACTAAGTGTAGCTGATCGGATATATATGATGGAAAATGCTGTGTATTCCATATTGTCGTGCGAAGGATTCGCAAGTATTTTATGGAAAGATGAAACCCGAGCCAAAGAGGCTGCCGAACTGATGGAATGTACGGCGATGGACTTGGCGAAGAAGGGAATCATCGATGGAATCATCATGGAACCGGAAGGCGGTTTTGATCATCAAAGCGATGAAGTCTACGGTCAGATTCGCTCGATCATTCGTCGTGAATTAGCGATACTAACGAAAATACGCGTGAAGAATCTGGTGCAACAGCGCTACGAGAAGTTTCGCGCTATGGGTAATATATGAACGAACACGTAAAAATCAAGGGCATGGGCTATGCCACAGCGCAACGCCGTGTTGATAATAATGATTTCACTTGGTTGGATACCAGTGATGAGTGGATTACTTCTCGTACCGGCATTAACAGCCGTTACGTTACAGAGACAGAGAATACGTCTGACCTGGCTCTTCGAGCCGCATTATTGGCTATTGAAGATGCCAACATAGACAAACATGATATCGATACGATCATTGTCGCTACTTTTACACCGGACATGCTGACGCCAAGTGTTGCCTCCATTTTACAGGCAAAATTGGGATTAAACGATTGTCCGATCATGGCTTTTGATTTAAACTCGGCTTGCACCGGATTTGTGATGGCCTTTCAAACGGTCAGTGCTTTCATTGAGACAGGACGCACAAAAACGGCATTAATTGTCGGAGCGGAAACGTTAAGTAAGGTTATGGATTGGAATGATCGAGGAACGTGTGTGTTGTTTGGGGATGGTGCCGGGGCATTCATTTGTACAAATCTAGGAAATGAAAGTGTTGTTGCTCATTTTGCTAACAGTCGCGGGGATTTGGAAGATGTGTTGAGTGCTGAGGGATTGAAGCTTCAGGATATATCCGATTCACAGCCGTTATCCAGTGGCACACTGAAAATGCAGGGTCAAGCGGTCTTTCGGTTTGCAGTGGATGCGATCAGTGATGGCATCCGTCAGGTCATCGAACAATCAGGGATAACTCTTGATCAAATCGATTACATCATCCCGCATCAAGCAAATTTGCGCATCATTGCGCATGTCGCATCGAAAATGAAAATTCCGCAGGAGAAATTCATTACCAATCTGGAAAGATTCGGTAATACTTCCGCAGCATCTATTCCGATTGCGATGGCAGAAGCGAAGGCAAATGGTATACTTAAGGAAGGACAAAGAATCATTATGGTAGGATTTGGGGCAGGGCTGACCTGGGCCGCTTCCACTGTAGAACTGTAAAGGAGCGACTATGCTATTAAATGAAATTTTAAAAATAAAATACCCCATCGTTCAAGGGGCGATGGCTAACATAGCGACCGCTGAGTTTGCTTCGGCAGTTTCCAATGCCGGAGCTTTGGGAGTGATTGCGACCGGTGCGATGAATCCTCAACAAGTAGAAGATGCGGTTGCGCGTTGTCGCAGTCTGACAGACAAACCTTTCGGTGTTAATGTCATGATGATGAATCATCACAGTCCTGAGATCTTTGAAGTGCTTTATCGTTTGAAACCAGCCGTTGTTACGACCGGAGCCGGTAATCCGGGTCCATATATGGAAAAACTGAAGGAAGCAGGTATCATCGTGATTCCGGTAGTTCCGACGGTTTCACTGGCCATCCGTATGCAACAGGCGGGAGCAGATATGGTCATTGTTGAAGGTACGGAAGCCGGAGGGCATGTCGGAGAAATGACGACGATGGCTCTGGTTCCTCAAGCGGTAGACAACCTTAATATTCCGGTCATTGCGGCTGGAGGAATCGGGGATGGACGCGGATTTGCTTCCGCACTCATGTTAGGTGCAATCGGTGTTCAGATGGGTACGTTACTCCTTGCCAGTGAGGAATGTCCGATTCATGAAAACTATAAGAATGCCGTTCTTAAGGCAAAAGATAGCGATACGGTTGTAACGGGCAGAAGTGTTTCGGCTCCGGTGCGTATCATGCGCAATCCAATGTCTCAAGAGTATTTACGTTTGGAAAAAGAAGGAGCTACCAGAGATGAGTTAGAAAAGCTCACGTTGGGTTCTTTACGTAAAGCTGTTTTTGATGGTGACGTCAAAAACGGTTCGGTCATGATGGGTCAAATTGCCGGGATGATCAAGGAGGTCAAACCGTTGAAAAAAATATTTGAAGATATCGTCTTGGATGCTAAGCAACAGCTTCCCAAACTCCAAGAAAAGTTGGATCAATTATGAAATCTGTACAATTAGGAAACTTGAACCTGGACATTCCGATCATTCAAGGTGGAATGGGTATCGGTGTTTCATTAGGTAATCTTGCGGGTCACGTGATGAAAGAAGGCGGAATGGGTGTCATTTCGGCAGCACAACCGGGATTTGACAATCCTAACTTTGCCAGAAATCCGTTTGAATCAAATATTGAGGCACTTAAAAATGAAATTAAGAAAGCACGGGATATTGCCAAAGGTAAGGGATTGTTAGGTGTTAATATCATGGTTGCCGGTGAGCGCTATGATGAATATGCCAAAGCGATTGCTCAATTGGATATTGATGCGATCATTTCCGGAGCCGGACTTCCGCTCAATTTGCCAGAACTGGTCGAAGGGTCGAAAGCCTTGATTGCACCAATTGTTTCAAGCGGCAAAGCAGCCTCTCTTTTATGCAAGCGTTGGATCAGTCGTTATAACCGATTACCAGATTTCATCGTAATCGAAGGTCCTTTGGCCGGTGGTCATTTAGGATTTTCTTGGGAGCAAATCCGAAACAATCAGTTACCTGATTTAAAAGTAATACTGGCGGATGTTATTGAGCAGATGAAGGCATTTGGTAAGAAAGTACCACTGTTTGCGGCGGGGGGAATTTATACCGGTAAAGATATTGCGGAAGTGATGGACTTGGGTGCCGATGGCGTACAAATGGGAACGCGATTCATTGCGACGCACGAATGTGATGCACACCATAATTTCAAACAAGTATTGTTACATGCCAAAGAAGAAGATATTGACTATGTGATCAGTCCTTCCGGGTTTCCGGGCAGAGGAATTCAAAATACGTTTATCAAGAAGCTTAATGCGGAGGGTAAGATTGCGGTCCGGCGTTGTGTCAACTGTTTAAAACCTTGTAATCCGGCAAATACTCCGTATTGCATTACGGATGCTTTGATTGAAGCAGTTAAGGGGAATGTTGAGGAAGGTTTGGTATTTACCGGTTCCAATGGCTATCGCCTTGATAAATTAGTCAGTGTTCACGAACTCATGGTTGAGTTAATTGAAGAGGCGAAGAGGTGGTTGAAATGAGATTAGCATTTCTGTTTGCCGGTCAAGGTGTTCAAAAAGTGGGGATGGGGTCGGATGTTTATCAGAAGTTTCCAGCCGCAAGAAAAGTGTTTGATGCGGTTGATTTGGATTTTGACCTGAAGAAACTGTGTTTCGAGGGTCCCCAAGAGCAACTTAATGATACCAACTTTACACAGAGCTGCTTGTTGGTGACTTCACTGGCCATTGCCCATGCGGCGGTGGCGGAAGGTGTCATTCCCAGCGCCGTTGCGGGGTTGAGTCTGGGTGAGTACTCTGCACTAACCTTTGCGAATGCTTTTCAGCTTTCAGATGCGGTCGCTCTGGTTCGCAAACGCGGTCAGATTATGGCATCTGCGTTACCCATAGGAACATCTTCCATGGCAGCTGTTCTTTCTGATGATATCTCTTTGATTGAGTCAGTTTGTCTTGATGAACAAGTCAGAGCTCTAGGAATCTGTGAGATTGCCAATAAGAACAGTTTCAATCAAACGGTAATCAGTGGCAATATCGCAGCGCTTGCAAAGGCGACCGAACTGTTACTTGCTAAAGGCGTGCGAAGAGTAATGCCTTTGAATGTTTCGGGGGCGTTTCACAGTTCGTTGTTAAAAGATGCATCAGTAAAACTGAATAAACTCTTAGTGGAAGTATCAATTCAAAAGCCATTAATCGATGTCTATTTCAATATATCCGGACAACCGGAGTTGGATATCATCTCCGCGTTAACCCGCCAAATTCACAGCACCGTACAATTTGTTTCGACCATTGAGAACATGGTGAACGATGGTGTGGATACATTTGTGGAGATAGGTCCAGGAACGGTGTTGTCTGGATTCGTTAGAAAGATCGCTCCACAAGTAAGAGTGTTTGCGATAGAGGATGAAGCATCGATCGTGAAGCTGAAAGGAGAACTTCTATGAGTAATTTGACAGTATTGGTGACCGGAGGAGCTTCGGGAATCGGGAAGGCGTGTGCACTGACCTTTGCGCAAGCAGGGTATAATGTGGTGGTTAACTATGGTCATTCGCAGCAGGCAGCGATAGACGTAACCACACAATGTAAACAACTCGGAGTTGAAGCATTTGCGGTAAAGGCGGATGTATCTAAAAAGGACGAGGTGGATGCTATGGTCGATCTGACATTGAAAACCTTTGGTTCGATTGATGTTTTGATCAATAATTCAGGTATCACAAAGGATAATCTGTTATTACGTATGACAAGTGAAGATTTTTCGGATGTTCTTGATGTAAACCTGTTAGGAACGTTTCATTGTATCAAAGCGGTGGTTAAACCGATGATGAAGGCGCGTAAAGGTAAGATCATCAATATGGCATCTGTCATCGGACAAATCGGCAATGTCGGTCAAGCCAACTATGCGGCGTCTAAAGGCGGAATAATCGCACTGACCAAAAGTGTGGCACGGGAATTGGCGTCTCGCAATGTGACGTGCAATGCCATTGCTCCAGGATTTATTCAAACGCGAATGACCGATGTGCTGAGCGATGAAGTTAAGAGTGGAATTTTAGGTCAAGTACCGATGGCTCGTTTGGGTCAGCCGGAAGATGTGGCGAGGGTAGCTTTGTTTCTGGCAAGTGATGCCGCGAACTATATTACCGGTCAAGTCATCAATGTTGATGGCGGAATGGTTATGTGAGGTAAAACAATGCGTAGAGTTGTAATAACCGGAATGGGAGCCGTTACTCCCATTGGCAATACTGTTGAACAATTGTGGAGCAGTGTAGAAGAAGGAAAATGTGGAATTGATTCCATAACCGCATTTGATATCAGTGAGTATCGCGTTAAACTGGCAGCTCAAGTCAAGGACTTGGATGTCGAACAATATTTTACTAAGCGAGATGTGAAGTTTAATGATCGCTTTACGATGTTTGCAAGGGTAGCCGCAAAGCAAGCCGTCGTTGATTCCATGCTGGATCTGACGTCGATTGATCGTACTCAACTGGGTGTTATTGTCGGATCAGGAATCGGCGGGTTGGCTTCCATCGAAAATGCGAAAGATAACTTGAATGACAAAGGTCCAACGCGTATCTCACCGTTTTTTATCCCAATGGCATTGATTAATCTTGCGGCTGGTTCTGTGGCGATCGATTCTGGGGCGAATGGACATTGTTCATCTATCGTAACTGCTTGCGCGGCCGGAACCGATGCAATCGGTGTCGCATTTCATAAGATTCGTGATGGATATGCGACATGGATGATTGCGGGTGGCAGTGAAGCTTCGATTACACCGTTAGGTGTTGCGGGATTTATGGTCATGCGTGCATTGCATGAGGGCGAGGATCCCAACTATGCATCGATTCCGTTTGATGAGAACCGTTCGGGATTTGTCATGGGTGAGGGCTCAGCAATTATATTGCTAGAAGAAATGGAAACGGCTTTAGCACGCAATGCAAAAATCTATGGTGAAATTGTCGGCTATGGAACGACGTGTGATGCTAATCATATTACCGCGCCATTGGAAGATGGTTCGATGGGTGCGTTGGCGATGACGTTAGCTATAAAAGATGCCAACCTATCTTTAAGTCAAGTCGATTATATCAATGCTCATGGAACCAGTACGCCGTTGAACGATAAAACCGAAACACTTGCAGTTAAGCGGGCGTTTGGTGAGCATGCTCACCAAATAATGATGAGTTCGACCAAGGCGATGACAGGGCATATGTTGGGGGCTTCGGGAGCTGTGGAAGCGATCATTTCCATCAAAGCGCTTCAAGAAGGTTTCATCCCGGCAACGATCAACTTAGTCAATCAAGATCCGTTGTGCGATTTGGATGTGGTGGCTAATGTTGGCAGAAAAAAGAACATTCAGGTTGCTATGTCAAATTCTCTGGGATTTGGCGGGCATAATGCGTCCATTGTTTTGAAGAAATGGGAGGGCTAAATCATGATCTATAATTCTGATCAGATTCAACAAATCATTCCTCATCGATATCCGTTTCTTTTGGTCGATCAGATTCTTTCGATCGAAGGTCAGAAAATCGTGGGAATCAAAGCGGTATCGGCCAATGAGATGCACTTTTTAGGACACTTTCCTCAAAAGCATGTCATGCCTGGGGTATTGATAATGGAAGCTCTGGCTCAAACCGGAGCCGTCCTGCTTTTATCTCAAGAACAGTTCAAAGGAAAACTCGCCTACTTTGCGGGGATGGATAAAGTCCGTTTCAAACGTCAGGTCGTTCCGGGGGATGTGCTGCGTCTAGAGGTTGAGTTAGTCCAACAGCGTGGTGCGATTGGGTTTGCTAGTGCGAAGGCTTATGTGGGGGATCAGTTAGCAGCGAGTGGTGAACTGATGTTTGCTGTCGACCTGACATGACCATTTTTAATTGGTTTCTTGGGGTATTGTGGTTGATTCCGGCTCAAATCATGGGACATGTCTTAAAGAATAAGAGTTTCTCAATTAAGTACAGTTGGTTACATCGTTGGTGTGTCTTTTTTATCAAGGCAAACAAAATTCCTTTTAAGGTCGTTGGGAAACACCATTTTTCTCAAGATACAGTCTTTTATGCGTGCAATCACCAAAGTTTCATTGATCCGATTTTAATCACTGCCGCGATTCCATTTCCGATGACGTATATCTCTAAAGCAGAGAACAATAAATTGCCAGTCGTGCGTTTGTGGGCGAAGAATATTGAGATGATTGCCTTTGACCGTGCGGATTTCAATGAGAATGTGGCGATGTTGCGATCTGCGGCTAGAAAGTTACAAGAGGGAAGAAGTATTTTGATCTTTCCAGAAGGTACCCGATCTAAAACAGATCAACTATTACCGTTTAAGGTGGGTGCGCTGTTACCGGCGACTTTGGCGAAGGTGCCGATTGTTCCCGTAGCTCTGATAAATGCTGATCTTTTGAATCAAAGAACAAAGATTAAGAGAGAGATCGTCGTATCCATCGGCGAACCCATTCTCCCTCATGAGTACAAAGGATTATCCCATCAGCAGTTAAGTGATCTGGTGTTCGATAAAATCATTAAACTCAGAAATTAGCTCTTATAAGGGGCTTTTTTTTGTGTTGACTACCTTTTATTTTGTTGTAAGATAGAGTAGGCAAGGGGAGAAACTATGATAAAAAGAGCATTATCTATTGGAGTTCTATGGGCTGTAATCACGTTGGCTATTGTTTATCTGTTGGGGTTTATGTTAGAAGGAATTTCGGAATCAGGAACATTCTTCATCATCATCGCATTCATTATGTTACTGGTTCAAGTTGGAAGCATCGCTTATCTTACCGTACTGATTGAGTCAAATCGACCCAAAATTGGGAATGAAATTAAAATTTATAAACAGCAAGAGCCGAGACATTTATCTCGGTTTTTGTATATCTAAAAAATATTTACATTTGTATAATATATACCTTGACAGGCGAGGTATATACTGATATTATGGTATTGCAAAGGAGGGATGACATGAATATTACATCCGATATCCTGCGAGGGCATACGGAGACCATCATCCTGAAACATCTGTTAGAAAAAGACAGCTATGGATATGAGATCAATAAGACCATACAGGAAAAGACGAATTATCTCTACGAACTTAAAGAAGCTACCTTGTATTCAGCCTTTCGACGGTTAGAAGCTGCCGGACACATTGTCTCCTATTGGGGAGATGAGACGACCGGTGCACGACGTCGCTATTATTCAATCACCAACGATGGACGTAAGTACTATCACCAATCCAAACAAGAATGGGAAGAGGCTAAACTTTTCATTGATTCACTGATTTAGGGAGGAATAAAATCATGATCGCAAAAATTAGAAATTACATTCAACGGGCATTTGAAGATGTACCAAAAACCAAGAAGTCGACAGAATTGCAAGAAGAACTGATCAGCAATCTTGTCGAGAAGTTTAATGATCAGTTGAAATTGGGAAAAACTGAAGAAGAAGCTTATCAAATCGTTATCGCCGGAATTGGCGATTTGAGTGAACTGACCGAAGGTTTGCGTGAACGTCATGTGCTCTCCGTAATTACACCGGCTGAGCGTAAGAAAAGCGCAATGTTTGTGGCTATCGCTGTTGGTTTATTTATAATCAGTCCGATGATGGTTGTGTTATTTTCGGGGTTGGGCTTGGAAACGGTTGGAGTCGCTTTGATGTTTACAAGCATCGCCACCGGTGTTGGTCTGTTGATTTACAACGGAGCTTCGAAGCCGAAGTACATCAGAGAAGAGGAAACGTTAGTCGAAGAGTTTAAAGAATGGAAGTCAAAAAATACGAAAAATCGTGCACTCTATGGAGCGTTAAGCGCTGCTTACTGGTTGATCGTTGTTGCAACTTACTTGTACGTCAGCTTCAACTTTTCATCCTTTCATTACTCATGGATTATATTCATAATTGCTGCCGCAATCTATAACATTATCAAAGCTCTATATATAATGGGACAAAAAGATGAGTAGGCGTGCCGTTGCATTATTGACCGCCGCTGTCTGGACATTCGTTCTAGCCGGTGCGCTGGCCATATTCTTCATCTTTGCCCAAGGCAGCAATCCATTTTCAAACTTCAATCCAGTAAAAGGGGATATGAAGCAATTACAACAACAAACCGTTAATGATGAAGTTACTTCAATTTCCGTTGAATGGATTACTGGGGGTGTCCATGTTAAAAAGGCAACTGATGGTAAACTTCAATTAGTCGAAAAATCGCAGTTTGATCTTGATGAGAATCAGTGGGCGGATGTTACCGTGAACAATGGACAGCTCACCATCAAAAGCCGAATTAAATCCGTCTGGAATATCTTTACTTTCTTCACTCCGAGCAGCTACCTCGAATTGTACTTGCCTGAAAAGATGTATGAAGAGTTCGCGATGGAAGCTACTTCGGGTGAATACGTGATTGAAGATATTCAAGTTAAAGTCCTGGACTTAAAAGCGACTTCCGGAAACTTCGATATACTGCGAATGACAAGTGAGAATGTGTATATTGACATAACCAGCGGCGACTTAGATATCGATCAAGTCCGTACAAATACTTTACAGTTGAAACTTACTTCTGGAGATGTTTTGTTTGATGGTGTGGTGAGTGAACGTTGGAAAGCGAATATGACCAGCGGTCGCATTCGAGCAAACCTATTGGAAGTTGCTCCAGGTGATCTCGATGTAAATATGACCTCAGGAATGATCGAGATGACATTTGTCAAAGAAGCGGACTTTGAGGTTCGAGTCGAGAAGACTTCAGGAATGTTTAATGCCAAATGGCCAAACGCATCCTCGAGTTCACCATATAAATATCAAAATGGTCGTGACAATTACAATGTATCAATGACTAGCGGTATCGTAACTTTCAATATTCAACCCTAGGCACAGAAATGTGCCTTTTTATGTTAAAATAGGAATATATCAGAGGTGACCTATGAAACAAATCCATTTATCTGAACTTAATGTCTCATCTTTCTCCCTATTTAACTATCAGTGGTGTCTGATTGGTGTGGCCAAACATAAAGTCAATGCTATGACGGCTAGTTGGGGATCCATCGGTACGCTGTGGAATCGCCCGATCGCAACGATTTACGTGCGCCCGACCCGATACACACATGAGTTACTTGAAAAAGACGATCACTTTACCCTATCTTTTTTCTCTCAACAACACCGACCAGTATTGAACTATCTAGGATCAATCAGTGGTCGGGATCGCGATAAAATCAAAGAATGCGGAATTCCGTATCACATTGAAAACGGCGCTCTGTATTTTGAGCAAGCCGATCTGATTATCAAATGTAAGAAAATCATGGTTCAACCACTGGATGGAAAAAATATTGAAGATGATATCAAACGAAAAATGTATCCTAATGGAGATATTCATACCATGATTATCGGTGAAGTCGAAGAAGTGTGGATCAAATAAAAATAAGCGGGGAGACCCGCTTATTTACATAATTGATAGATTTGTATGACATCTTCCTTTGTCATTGGAACATAAGCATGTTTCAACGCGCCGTACTTTACGGCTTTTTCGGCCATAAGTTCAAACTTCTCTTCATCGACACCCACTTCACTCAATTTCATCGGAATGCCTAAGGAAGTAAAGAACTGCTCCATAGCCTCAATGGCCTTTTTAGCAATTTCCATTTTATCGAGTTGATCAGAAATCTTGAATACGTTGACACCCATGGACACGAAACGATCGACCGATTGTTCATTTAAGATGTGTTTCATCCACGCTGGAATGATAATAGCTAATCCGACTCCATGCGTCAAATCGTAATAAGCACTTAACTCATGTTCGATGGAATGTACGGACCAAGCTCCGGATTTACCGTTGCCTGTCAGTCCGTTAAGTGCCAACGAACTTGCCCACGCAAGATTGGCACGAGCCGCATAATTTTCCGGATCTTTTAATGCAATCGGCGCATATTTGATGACAGTTAGCATCACAGCTTCAGACATCTTATCTTGAATAAAGGCATCCTCACCCTTTTTAAAATAACTCTCCAACACATGGGAGAAGGTATCAGCTGCACCTGCCGCTGTTTGCATCGGTGGTAATGAATACAAATACGTCGGATCTATAAATGTCGCTTGAGGCAGGGTTGTCGGAGCTCCCATGCCTAACTTTAACTTTTGATCTTTATTAGAAATGACCGATCCGCGATTCATCTCAGAACCGGTACCTGCCATAGTCAAAACGGTGACAATCGGTAATGCCTTAGTGATCTTTCTTGAATCCAACACTAAATCCCAAGGATCACCTTCGTAATAAAACGCGGCAGCCACAGCTTTTGTACAGTCAATAACACTTCCACCGCCAACCGCCAAGATTACATCGATGGCATGGGTGCGACATAACTCAACTCCGCGTTTGACCGAATCTAAACTCGGATTAGGTTCGATATTGGCAAACTCAACAACATTGAACTTCTCCGATAACAAACTCATCACCTTATCATAGATCCCGTTTTTCTTAATACTTCCGCCACCGTAAGCAAATAAGATATTTTTACCATATTTACTCAATGTGGCAGGTAGATTTTTGATTTCTCCCTTACCGAAAAAAATCTCGGTATATACATGAAATTTAAAGTTATCCATAACAAATCCTCCTATACTCATTTTACATGTTTTGTCGTTGGATTCAATGCTAAGGCAACCATAGGGGAAAATGATGGATAGAAAACTGTTATTAGGCGGAGTTGAAACAGAGTTCAAAGGGTTTCCCAATGTAATTATAAATACACGTATAATGTGTGATTGAAAATGTTTACATACAAAATATGTGAACTGTGACATAATGAATTTAGAATAGGAGATGAATATTATGAGAAAAATACCATTGTTTAATATGATTAAAGTATTGATCATCGCCGCTGTGGCGATTTTAGTTGGGCTCTTCGCGCTTAACCTTTTCAACATCAAGTTGGTTAGAGAATCCGAAATAGGTGTGTCTGGTGTATTGACAGAAATCAAACTGATTTCACAGCTAGACACGGTAGAGATGTATTTTAATGAAATCTTGGATTACAGAGAGGCTATAAAAATCAATAACTTTCAAATCCCGTTTACTGAGAAGTCGTTTATATTTGTGATAAAAGCTAAGGTCCAATCGGGGATTGATCTCGCTTCTCTTGCCGAGGAAGACATTCAAATCGTAGATAAGAAGATAACATTGAACGTAAACAAGGCAAAGATAACTTCAAAAGAGATCTTGGAATATAGTGCATATGATGAAAAAGACGGGCTATTCAATCGTGTTAGTAATGAAGACACCTTTAAGACTTTAAATGAGTTTAGGGTTCGACTAGACAAGCAAGCAATTGATAGCGGTATTTTAGTGAAAGCTGAAGACAACGCAAAACTTGTGTTGGAAAGTTTACTGAGTTTTATGGGGTTTGAAGAGATTATTATAGTTTTTGGTAAATAGTAAAGCAACTACTTCCCTTCGGTCAAACCAGTATTATCAAAATCATTAAGTGAAAGCCTTTGTGTTAAGGCTTTTTTTATGACTCATATATCGCTTTGCTATTTTACAAAAGCAGTATTTATTGTTAGGAAGATTTGTGATAAGATTAAAAAAACAAATATGCAAACATTTTGTTCGACCGGTTCGGAATAGACAAGACTATGTCCCTATTCTTCAAGGTTTAATGGCAAGAATATTTCTGTCTGACCTTGGCATGTTACATGTAACCATTAGTTTTTGGGTGATTGATACAATCATCTGATGACTGATGGTTTTTTTGTTAGGAGGACCCAATGAAAATTGAGTGAACAACCCATAAGAAGCACACATTCACAACTTTGTTAAATTAAAAGAAAGGAAATATTGTAATGATGCTAGACAAATCGATTACAATACATCAGGACATCAAGATGAAAATAAGAATTGCGAAAATTTACATAGACGGTAGCTACAACCCAACAACATATGTCATAGGTTGTGCTGTTGTATTATTTGATGGAA
The DNA here is from genome assembly GCA_927435855.1 of uncultured Erysipelotrichaceae bacterium. Classification (GTDB taxonomy): domain Bacteria; phylum Bacillota_I; class Bacilli_A; order Erysipelotrichales; family Erysipelotrichaceae; genus UBA2227. Next base: position 11,043 of record CAKMJZ010000001.1, on the reverse strand, counting down.
CAAGTAAGCGACCATACCGTATAGCTTTCGGAAAGAAACTGAAATCACAAATTAACTACGGATCGAGCATTGCTGAAATGACGGCTGTTAAGACCGCAATAAAAGCAGCTATCTCTCAGGGGTTCACCCATATTAGGATTTACCATGATTGGAACGGTCAAGATTTTTTCTCACATACTGAAAATATCAAGATTCGACACAAGGCATGTCCAAACTTTATTGAGTATGCAAATTATGTCGATAGTGCCAGAGAAAAAATAAAAATCAGATTTATTAAAGTGAAGGCTCACTCTGACAATGAATATAACCGCCTTGTTGATAAAATGGCTAGAGTCCAAGTAATGACATGCTCTGTTTATGAGTAAATATCTAATTGAGGCTATGCCATGTTTCTGATAAGAGTTTCATTGTATAATATTTATAAGAATGCATAAAAGAAAATAGAGGTGAAACCGAAATGCTAACAGGCAAAATAGACACATTGTTAAACAAGCATGCAAAGAAACTAAAAACTTTACAGTTTAGTATGAACCTTCCAAAACTTAACCTAAGCTATGAATTCTCATCAACGATCGCTCACCAGAAATTTCACAGTGCAAGCGTGGGCAAACTCATGACCACGGTTTTGATATTTAAGGCGATTGAAGATAGAAAACTTTCCCTTGAGTCAAAAGTTGATGATTATTTAGAACCAAGTGCACTCAATCATTTGTACGACTATCAAGGAGTCGACTATCGAGATCTGGTTACTATACGCCATTTGCTTAGTCACACTTCCGGAGTAAACGATTACTTTGAAGGCAAGACCATCGATGGAACGGTATTTATCGACGAAATTATTGGACAACCAGATAAATTCTGGAGACCGATGGATCTCATTCGCTTTACTCAAGAAAAGCAGAAGTGTATTTCAAAGCCAGGTGAGAAGTTTCTATATTCAGATACCGGCTTTGTTCTGTTGGGATTGATGATCGAAAAAATATATGACCAGGCTTTCCATAGAGTGCTTGACGATCATATATTAATTCCCTGTGAAATGGAAAACACGGGATTATGTTTCTATAGTGATGGATTCGACCCAACCGAGATCGCTCCACTTTTCGTTGGGAAGACTGACGTTCACACCTTTAAAAGTTTGAGTTGCGACTTTTCCGGAGGCGGACTGTGGACGACAACAGAAGATTTACAAAAATTTCTTCGCCAGCTACACAGCTTTCAGTTGATAAGTGAAAATTCTATAGAAGATATGGCCACATTCAATCAGAAATTTCGTCAGGGAATCATGTATGGACTCGGCATGATGCAACTGCGATTTGAACAGTTTTTCTTTCTATTGAAATCATTACCTCGATTACAGGGCCACTTAGGAGTTACCGGAGTTCATGCTTGGTTTGATCCCATAACTCATGCTACGTATGTGATGAATGTGGGAAGTATGCAAGACATGGCTAACAGTTTTCAAATACTAATTCAAATCGTTCGTATGGTTGAAAAAGAGTAAAAGAAGATTTCGTACTAACAAACATTATGAAAAAAGCACCTCTCGATGCTTAATTATCAATGCAATCTTCGGCTTGAGTATTTCGAGAATTACCTCGTTGAACATTACGTCCTTGTGAACCGCGTTGAACGCCTGAACCATCATTGTCCAATTGCCGTTGGAAAGCTTCTAAGTGATGAGTTGAAGAAGAAGCTAACCGATTGAATACAGCAGCTACATCTTCTGGTAAATCTGATGCCAGATAGGTTTGATATAGAGCTATGTTTTTAATCTCGGCATCCACACCGATTTGATAGGCTTCATCAAGGGTAGAAGGTACTACCGTCGAAGGAACAAAATCTGGGATGTCGACACCATAAGTTTCAAGCAATGGGGTCAAGGCATCAATATGTCTTAATTCTGCACGAAGGATATTTGAAAAAGGTCGTACTGCTCCAAATTCCGCAATTAAAACCTCATACTCAGCCTTTGCCGCAACTTCATCTTGCATGGCATATACCAACATGTCCTCAACACTCATTGCCTGTACGGTGGTGACAGATGCCATCAACGGCATTGCAAGTGCTGTACCTAAAACTAGTAAACTGCCAAATTTTATCCATTTGTTTTTCATTTGTTTTCTCCTATGCATTGATTGCATGGTCTAATAATAAAGAAAGAACATGACAAAACTATGAATATTCAATGAAGTTTTCATGATGTTTTTCGGATGTTTGTATGTCATGCTTCAATGATATAATTGAATCAGAGGAAATCTATGACAACACTAATTACTCTATATCTGATTAGCTGGGTATTGCTTATAATTACCGTCGTGAGGGAACTTTCGCAAGTATTTTATCGATGGTCGAAAATCATCACGGCGACGCTGTTTGTGTTGATTGGTACAATGAATGATAATTGGATGATTCTTATCACACTGCTCTTATTTTTTGTCGGTGATGTTTTTTTGGCGTTTGCTAATGGAGGAAAAGTTAAGCGTTGGTTGATATGGGGTCTGGTCTTTTTCTGGATCGGGCATCTCGGCTTAATCTTTTGTATAAGTACACACCAAGGATTTAGTTATATATCACTGGTTTTTGGTCTTGTTCCTGTTGTTATGTTGATACTTATCAGAAAGATATTCCCGACAATCGAATTTCGTGGACTGTTCTTAATGCTCTGCAGTTATGCATACACTTTAGGAGTTCTGGGTTCTTTGGCAATACTTAACTATTCACTAGTACCTGTATTGGCTTGGGGCATATTGATCTTCATCCTCAGCGATATCTGCCTGATTTTCTGGTACTTCTATCCTCAATGTCCAAGAATCGTTAAATTGATTAACGTAATCACCTATTTTGGGGCCGTATTGATCATAGCATTGTCCTGATCTTGCATTGTTCGTCTTTTTTTCGTATAATAGTTGCGCACGCAACTAATGGAGGTCCTATGCTACCAATTATCAAAAACATCAGTATTATCGAACGATGCAATATATTATTTAGAAATGAAGCTTTTAAAAAGTTTGATTTAAGCGGATATCAATATAGCTATTTAATTGAAATATGTCGAAATCCAGGGATATCCCAAGAGCAACTAACCAAAAACATGCATATAGATAAAAGTAATGTTGCTCGTGGATTGACATCGCTGTTAGAAAAAGACTACATCACTCGCAATTCAAATCCCAGTGACAATCGCTATATCCTGCTTTATCCAACGGAGAAAGCATTATTGATTTATGACGAATTACGTGACATCATCAAACGTGAGCGCACTTTTTTGATGGAAGAATTCAGCGAAGAAGAAGAAAAGCAGCTGGTCGATTTGCTTAAAAAGCTAAAAGACAGAGCTTTATTATTGAAAGAGTGGGGAGAAAGTTTATGAGAATCGTACTTTCCTATTTAAATCCCTACAAATATAAGTTAATTGTTAACTTACTTGTAAAAAGCGGAGCGACTCTGATGGAGCTATTTCTACCATGGTTGCTTGCCTATGTTATTGATACCATCATCCCAAGAGAGGATGTTGGAGCTGTGATTATCTTCGGAGTGCTGATGCTTATCAGTTCAGCGCTTGCCTTTATCGGGAATGTCGTTGCTAATCGGATGGCCGCCCGTATATCGAGCGATGCCATCAAAACCTTACGTGATGATGGATATACAAAAATCATGAACTTCTCCAATCGGACAGTGGATGAATTTAAAATACCTTCCTTGGTGTCACGGATGACCACTGATACCTATCATATTTACCGTATGTTTAACGTTGTCCAACGCATCGGTGTACGCGCACCGATCCTGTTGACCGGAAGTGTTTTTCTGATGATCATGATCGACTTGAACTTAGCCTTAGTACTCATTGCTCTAATGCCATTGATCGTAGCTGTCATTTACTTTATCTCACGACGCGGCGTTCCGTATTACAGCCAATTACAAAAAGAATTGGACAGTCTGATTCGCATCGTTCGTGAAAATATCGCGGGTATACGTGTTATCAAAGCACTGGCTAAAGAAAAGGACGAACAAGTAAAATTTGAGCAAGTCAATCTGGCGGTCAGCAAGAAGGAACGTTCTGCCGGATATGTCGTGTCGATGCTCAACCCCATGATGAACCTGCTTCTTAATATGGGATTAATCATGATTTTATACTTTGGGGCTATCAGAGTCAGTCAAGGTCTCAGTCAGACCGGAAGTATCATAGCTTTTCTAACCTACTTCACCCTAATTCTAATGTCCTTTATGGCTCTTAATCGAATATTTCTAATGTATTCAAGAGCTAATGCATCCGCCATTCGCATCATAGAGATTCTTCAAAGAGAAGATGCATTTGAAGTCATAGATGACCAATCATTACCTACTGAGATGCACCTTGAATTTCGTAATGTCGACTTTTCTTATAACAAAACAAAGAACCATTTAGAAGATATTTCCTTTCAAATCAAACGTAATCAAACCTTTGGGATTATCGGTTCAACCGGTAGCGGAAAATCGACAATCGCTCAATTGCTATTGCGTTTCTACGATGTTGACGGTGGTCAGATTCTGATTAATGGTAAAGACATCAAGTCCTATGACATAAAGGAATTGCGTTCAATGTTTGGGGTTGTCCTTCAAAATGATGTACTCTTCTCATCTACTGTTTCGGATAACATCCGTTTCGGACGGCATGTCGAAGATGAATCATTGATGGACGCGGCGGATATGGCTCAGGCTACTGAGTTTATTGATAAACTCCAAGATAAGTATCAACAGGAAGTTTTACGCGGTGGAGCAAATTTCTCTGGTGGGCAGCGTCAACGCATGCTCATTGCCCGAGCTTTGGCTGATCATCCGGAGGTCTTGATCTTCGATGATGCATCTAGTGCTCTAGATTACAAAACGGATGCAACTCTGCGCAATCGTTTGCGCAAAAGCGGAATGTCGACGGTCATCTTAATTGCACAACGCGTATCGACGGTTCTTAACGCGGATAATATTTTAGTCTTGGAAGAAGGGCGGATCGTTGGCTTAGGAACACATGACCAACTCGTACGTGAATGCGATGTATATCGCGAACTAGTAGATTTACAGTTGGGAGGTAGAGAATATGTCAATGCCTAGAGGCGGTGGAGGTCCGATCAGTGATGCTGTGGACAAACCGCAAAATACCAAAGCTACTTTGATGAAATTGATGAAATATTTAAAAGCGCAGCGCTGGTTTTTTGGTTTGGCTATACTGCTTTCAATATCAGCCAATGCTCTTCAATTGATTGGTCCATATTTGACCGGTCAAATCATTGATTACATCCGAATTGGCAATTTTGAGCTTACCTGGCCTAAAATCCAACAGGTTCTACTTCTTATGGTCATTTTCTACGCATTTTCAGCTGCCATGCTATATGCCTTGCAAGTACTTATGATCTATATATCACAGCGCATCGTCGTCAGTATGCGCAAAGACTTATTTGAAAAATTTACATCGCTTCCTGTCAGTTACTTTGATCGTCATCAAGTGGGTGATATGCTCAGTCGCATGTCCTATGACATTGACACCATCAATACATCCATGTCCTCCGATGTGGTTCAGTTGTTTGGAAGTATCATAACTGTAGTTGGAGCATTTGGTATGATGGCCTTCATCTCACCACTGCTATTATTGATTTTCATCATTACGATTCCGGCATCCATATTTACTACGCGATACTTAGCCAAAAAGACAAGACCGCTATTTAGAATACGTTCGCGTAAACTTGGTGATTTGAATGGCTTCGTCGAAGAAACGATTTCCGGTCAGAAAACCGTGAAGGCATATAGCCAACAAGATAAGATGATCGAGGAATTTAAGGCGAAAAATCTTGATGCGTCCGAAGCTTATTATAAAGCAGACTATTATGGAAGCATGACCGGTCCGGCCATATCTCTTATAAACAACATCTCCATGGCACTGATCAGTTTATTTGGTTCATTGCTATACTTATTCAAATATATTACGTTAGGAAATATCTCATCCTTCTTGCTCTACTCACGCAAGTTCTCTGGCCCGATCAATGAAGCTGCCAATATCGTAGCGGAGTTACAATCGACCTTAGCAGCTTCCGAACGTGTTTTCCGAGTGTTGGAAAGTGAGAACGAAACAGAAGACTTGGTGACGCAGTTGTATCCGAAAACGGATACCGGTGAAGTTATCTTCGAAAATGTCAACTTTAGTTACGTAAAAGATATCCCAGTTATCAAAGATTTGAATCTGCACGTTAAACCGGGAAGCGTCGTTGCGATCGTCGGACAGACCGGTGCCGGAAAGACAACCATGATCAACTTGCTCATGCGGTTCTATGATGTGGATAGCGGACGGATTTTGATTGACGGAGTAGATATTCACACGACCAAACGTAAGGACTTGCGCGAGCAATTCGCAATGGTGTTACAAGACTCTTGGCTGTTCTATGGCTCGATCTATGAGAACATTTCCTATGGGCATCCTGAAGCAACACTTGAAGATGTTATCCGCATTGCCAAAGAAGTAAATATTCACCATTTTATCGAGCGTTTATCGTTGGGTTATGATACCATTATTACGGATGATGGCATCAACATTTCCAAAGGTCAGAAACAATTGATTACCATTGGTCGGGCAATGCTTCAAGATCGCAAGATGATCATTCTTGATGAAGCTACCAGCAATGTTGATACGCGTACAGAAATGAAAATCCAAAAAGCGATGCGTAAGCTGATGCAAGGTAAAACCTGTTTTGTAATTGCTCATCGTCTGAGTACTATAAAGAATGCGGATGTTATTTTGGTTGTCAATGATGGTAACATCGTTGAAAAGGGAACCCATGATACCCTAATGGAAGAAAAGGGCTTTTACTATCAAATGTTCATGTCTCAATTTGAGTAGAAAGAGGTTAGTATGACGTTATCAATTGTTCTCATCGGAGGAGTTGTGGTTGTCTTGTTTTTGTTTTTAGCCGTTGCGCTAATTTCAAAAAAGTAGCTAATGGAAGTTACATCGGTTATTCATTTTTATGGAACGAAAGATCTGACTCAGTGCTATGATTTTTATGTGAACAAACTTGGTTTTTCCTTATATAAAGATCAGGGAATCTGTCATATCTATCAACTGACTGATACATCGTTTATCGGCTTTTGTGAGCACATTCCAATTAATGTTCAAGAGCTCAGCCCGATTATTACCTTAGTAGTTAAAGATGTGTGGACAGTGTATAACGCATGGAAGCCTTGGTTGACGATCAATGAACCCGAAATTTCCCCGAAATTTAAAATCGAGCATTTTTTTGCTCATGATCCCAATGGGTATACACTAGAAATTCAACGTTTTTTGTAAAAATCTTGTCAAATTGCACAAACCTCGTTATAGTAAGAAGTATGAAAAAACGTATCAACAAAAAACTGCGTAGAAGAAATTTAACGGTTCTGGCCATGTTGGTCTGGACAATTACTTTTGGCAGTTTTTACTTTATAGTTATGATTCCGAAATGGGTAGAACAAAGCAAGATGAAAGATCATCGAATGATCGTTTTGTCTCAACATTTCATTAACAATGTTCCGGATTATTTGCGTCACCCATGGCATCGATATGATTTTGATCAAGGAGATGTCATTCTCTATAACAATGGACAATTCGGAATTTTATTGGATGGACATATAAGCTCTTTAACAGAAGTGTTGAATCTTGAATTTGACGAAATGGATAAAGGTTTATATCCTAATTTCCGCTATGTATTGATTCAAGGTACCCAATGGCATGATTTACTGGATGTACTGCCTAAGCGAAGTTATAAAGCTGAGCATTTTGGCATTAAAGAAGCATTTGTCAATTATGACTATAATAATGACGGCGTTTCAGATGCGCTGAGTTTTGTTGCGGGGGCGCGAGAAGGTGCGTATAGTTTAAGAACATATGTAGATAAGTTCTACTGGAACTCCTATCCGCCGGAAGGTGAGGGAGTATGTACGGATGTCATCTGGATGGCCTACAAAGAAGCAGGCTATACCTTTAGACGGATGGTCAACAATGATATTGCGAAGAGCAAAAGTTCTTACTGGCGAATCAGTACCCCGGATACAGCCATCGATTTCCGACGTGTCAATAATCTCTACATTTATCTTCGTCGCAACGCCATCGAACTGACCTCGGATTTAACGCAAGTCGAACAATGGCAGGCAGGGGATATTGTAGTGTTTTGGGGCAGTCATATCGGAATCGTTTCGGATAAGCGAGATCGCTATGGTTTACCATTATTAATCCATCATGGCGGAGGACCGGGACGTGAAGAATCAGCTATGCACAAACAACCGATACTAGGTCATTTCCGTTTTGATGCTTCGCGTCTAGGACAAGAAGAGTTAATTCCATGGCAATGAAACAACACGAATAATATTCAGAGTTTTTTCAACACTTTCTTAATGCGAGCGTCCTAATCCTCGTGTATAATATAAATGTTCAAGAAGAGTTTCCTTGGGCCAATACCGAAATCATCTTGTTGATTTCAACCATGGAAGTTAACTGATTGAACTTCCTTAGCATTAGTTTCTTATCCTTTCTTAAAAGTTGTATGCCCGCGCATGCAACTTTTTACTTGATGTGTTAAAATGGAAACATTGAAATTAGGAGAATACGATGGAACTTGGATTTATTTTATTTTGGCAAATCGCCTTAATGTTTGTCATGATGATGATGGGCTATGCTATGTATAAAATTAAGCGGATATCATCTTTAGGAAGCAAGGAGATGGGAGCTGTATTGTTGTATGTGGTAACTCCAATCATTATCATGCGCGCTTATACGGTAGAATATACTGCGCAACGCGCATTTAATATGTTGATTGCTTTGGGGTTGGCTTTATTTTCCGTTTTTCTTTCAATTATTGTATCGAAGGTTATTTACAAGCAAGAAAGAATCGAAAACTTCTCCGCAACGTATTCCAATGCGGGATTTATGGGGATACCTTTAGTACAAGCAACTCTTGGAACTGAAGCCGTTTTTTACTTATCCGCATACTTAGCTGTTATGGTGTTGATACAATGGACATTAGGAGTTGTCGTGATTACCGGAGACCAGACGCATACATCACTCAAACGAATATTGACCAATCCGATCATCTTGGGAATACTGGGCGGTTTAGCGATCTTCTTTTTACAACTTACATTACCCAAATTTGTATTGGATGTATTTAATATAATTTCAGGAATGAATTCGCCATTAGCCATGTTAGTTTTGGGTGTATATTTAGCTCAGATTCAATGGATAAGTTTGATTAACAGTTGGAAGATTGTCAGTGTATCTCTTGTTAGAATGATTATAATTCCTTTAATTGTTGGGGGATTAATGATCTTCGTTAGCAATGAGTACTACACAATCAAAATGGTAACGTTGATTGCGGCAAGTGCGCCAGTTGGCTTTAGTGTGGCGATATTGGCTCAACAGTTTGATAAGGATTATTTTCAAGCCGTACGTTATGTTTGTCATTCGACACTGTTCTCCATCGTAACCATGCCGGTCATGGTCATTTTGATGGATATGATATGGAGGATGGTATAATGAATGTCCGATTGGTTATGTGTGATTTGGATGGGACTTTGTTTACAGAGGAAAAGAAAATTACTCTGCTATCCCGTGAAACGATTGCGAAACTAAAGCAAAAGGGGATTAGCTTTGGGATTGCGACCGGTCGTCCGACGGATTCTGTACTAAGAACACTTAAGGTGGAACAGATTCTTTCGCATGTAGATGTCGCTGTAACCAACAACGGGGTGACGTGGGTGGATCTTGTTAATAATGTTGAATCCAAGACATACACAATGAAAATGAGCAGTGCGGTTGAGATTTTCTCTAAGTTAAGTGATTTGAATGTGAGTTTCGCTATTTATGATGAGCGATATCTCTATACCAATAAGATCAATGATGGAATTGCGCGCTTGCTCGGGTTTCATCAGTTTGAACCTTACATTTGCGATATTACAGAAGTGAATAAAAAGGAAATTCATAAGTTCATTTTATCGATCGATGAAGCTGATATGCATAAACTTGAAACATTGGCAAAAATGTTTCCTACTGAGGAATATCACGGATTTAAGACTCAAAGTGATTTATATGAGTTTGTGGATCGAAGAGTATCAAAAGCGTTGGCAATCGATCGCTATGCAAAGAAGTGTGGTTACGGGCTTGATCAGGTAATGGCCTTTGGGGATACGAGCAATGACATTGCGATGTTAAGGGATGTCGGATTAGGAATATGTATGGCCAATGGTACTGAAGATGCCAAAATCGTGTCGAAAGATATTGCGCTAAGCAACGAAGAAGACGGGGTTGCTCGGTATTTAATCGAATATTTTGGGATTATTTGACGGTATGACCGTCTTTTTTATTGAAAAACCCTTAATTTAATAAAATAATCAATAATATTAATAAAATAATTAAATATATTAATAAAAGTATTGACATATAGAAAATATGAGTTAAACTATAGGTGAGGTGAAGGTATGGCAAGCAAAATAAAGATTATGATTAAAACTGAAGACACTAATATTAACCTTCCATCCATCGGATTCGGGGTAGCACTCACGTTTGTGCGCTTCGGTCTGTGGACTACAAAATTTGTAAAAAATATGGACGAGAATTCACAGCGGTATCTGAGGGAGAATAAAGGTACGATCATCAAGATTGTTAAAGAAATCTTCGCAGAACTAAAAACTATGGAGCCCTTCACGCTGGTGGAAGTTAAGTCCGATGATGCTTATGTATTGATTGATATCCGATAGGAGGAAAGCAATATGAAAAAAGAAGTATTTGGAACTTGTCCCGTATGTGGCGGATCCCTGTTATGCACGAAGCTGTCGTGCCATACATGCAATACCGAAATAACCGGTGAATTTGCATTGTCTAGGTTCAGTTATCTGTCAAAAGAAGAATTATATTTTGTAGAAACGTTTGTCCGTGTCCAAGGCAATATCAAAGAGATGGAACGTGAGTTAGAAGTCTCGTATCCAACATCTTTCTGCCACCCGCAGGATTCACGTTTATGACTGGTTGTACAGATTGGGTTTGGTTGGTTTGCA